>JAXDRV010000147.1:0-1946 GCA_034090805.1 Clostridia bacterium | reverse complement strand
GAGCAAAGCGTATAGGATGTTGGGCGCATGCACGCAGGAAATGGATTGATTGCCTGCCTAAAGGAATAAAAGCAGATGGAAGCAAGGCGGTACAGGCACTATCTATAGTAGAGGAGATATTTACTGTAGAGAAGGGCTTTGATGGCATGGAAACAGAAGATATATATACAGAACGCATAGCCAAGATAAAACCGTTGTTGAATAAGTATTGGGAGCTGTTAGAAAAAATAGATGCTCCCAAAGGATCGGCGCTTGACAAAGCAGTCAATTATTCTATGAATAACAAAAAGGAGCTTGAAGGGTTTCTGGAAGACGGACGGCTGGAGCTGACGAATAACAGAGCAGAACGTGCGGTAAAACCGTTTGTGATAGCAAGGAAGAATTTTCTGTTCAGCGATACTTCCAAAGGAGCGGAAGCAAGCGCATTATGCTTCACGATGATAGAATGCGCAAAACTTAATAAATTGGATGTGTTCGGGTATTTAATATACCTCTTAAGCGAACTGCCAAAGCTTGGAGAAAAACCAAGAAAACAGCAGCTGATAAGGATGCTGCCATGGTCGGAAGATTTGCCGGAATACTGTAAGATACCTAAAAGAGTCTGATAAGGTCTATAGACCAAATCAGACTCTTTTGACGTGGGTTTATTGAGCGGATACAGTACTCGCGATATCATCACGGTTCGAATACTTCCATTTTTTGCGGCTACTTATGTAGCCTCCAATTTTTATAATTTTCAATAAAACAAATTGTAATAAGCATTTTCACCTACAATTGCAAACCCTATACCATTTGCCCAATTATAACTACATGCTCTGAGTAAATTGCTCAAATGTCCAGGAGAACCAGCCCAAACATGAATAACATCTTTTGAAATCTGCCTATACATTTCTTCATCAATAACTCTAATATGACATTTACCATAAATACCACCCAGTTTAAAATTATCAAGTCCGGATTTATCAGTATTTATATTAATGCCCCAGTTTTTGGTCAGATTAAGATATTCATTGTAAGACTTATCATAGTTTTCTCCACCATAAGAACCAAGATTCCTACTTTGCACCTGATTTTCACCATATGCTCCTCTTCTCAAAGGCTCATTAGGTAGATAAGTTCTGTAAAATGGTGCATAGCAACCTTTTTCATTTTCAAGATTACCGGTGAATTTATGAGCAGTAGGACTATTTCCTTGTCCATCCCACTCATACCACTCAGGATGCATTACATGGTCTATACCAGCCCAAACAGTTGTATCTGCTAATGTTCCATCCCAATAAGTTGGAGTATTATATTTAAAATTTCTTGCCCAACCATTATTGGGATCAGAATACCACTTGTTGAGTTCATCTGCGAAATAATCACCAATTACTGTACTGAGAATAGGGAAAGTCCAAATCTCATCATCTTTTCCTTTATAAGAACCATTACTAAAATCTCTCTTTACACAATGTGCAATCCCAGCAGTTGGATTATAATAAACCTGAGCACCTAACAACTCTGCTACATATCTAAATGGGAGCATAGTTCTGTCATTAACAATAATAGGATAAATATCATCAGGGAAATAATAAGATGCAACACTATTTGCTCCATTATTTTCTCCATAATAATACTGCGCTATTACCATCTTATTTTCACCCAATCTCAAATAATGAATTGAATGTGTCTGTTTTCCATCTATCCCATAGTTTTTGATTATTACTACCTTATGAGTATCATCCCAATCAACCTCTGCCCCTAATGCTTCTGCCAAAAATCTAACAGGAACATAGGTTCTGTCGTTAATTAGTGTTGGTTCATCACCTTTAAAATTTATTTCTTCATTGTTTACCGATAATTTTATTTGTGCGTTTACTGTTGTAGAAAATAATGTTATTAATAACATTAAAGATACTATAATTTTTTTCATTTTTCAAATCCCCCTTATTTTTGAATCCATATTT
>JAXDRV010000146.1:0-1200 GCA_034090805.1 Clostridia bacterium | reverse complement strand
AGTAGAGGAGATATTTACTGTAGAGAAGGGCTTTGATGGCATGGAAACAGAAAGTATATATACAGAACGCATAGCCAAGATAAAACCGTTGTTGAGTAAGTATTGGGAGCTGTTAGAAAAAATAGATGCCCCCAAAGGATCGGCGCTTGACAAAGCAGTCAATTATTCTCTGAATAATAAAAAGGAGCTTGAAGGCTTCCTTGCAGATGGACGGCTGGAGCTGACGAATAACAGAGCAGAGCGTGCGGTAAAACCATTTGTGATAGCGAGGAAGAATTTTCTGTTCAGCGATACTTCCAAAGGAGCGGAAGCAAGCGCATTATGCTTCACGATAATAGAATGCGCAAAGCTTAATAAATTGGATGTGTTCGGGTATTTAATATACCTCTTAAGCGAACTGCCGAAGCTTGGAGAAAAACCAAACAAACAGCATCTGATAAGGATGCTGCCATGGTAGGAAGACTTGCCGGAATACTGTAAGACACCTAAAAGAGTCTGATAAGGTCTATAGACCAAATCAGACTCTTTTGACGTGGGTTTATTGATCGGATACAGTATAATGACAAAAATAATAAGCCGTCACCTGTTATTATGTTAAATAGTAAAATTGACGGTACATATTGTGTAAGTCAAGCTGTCCCCGACAGCAAGAAAAAAACAGTGTGGATTACATCTGCGAGAATACAAAAAGCAGCCGTTGGTAGTCAAGTGCCGTATGATAGCAATGCCACCCCACAGCTCCAAACGTCCGAAACGCCCCTCAACTCATCGTCTGCTTCTGACAACATTGTATCACAAAATAATGACATTGTCAACAACGGTGTACGCAACAATGTTGAAAATAATGCGCTGAATTAAACCGACAAATATGAGCTTATCGCAACAAAACACACCGAAACAGGCAACGATATATGGGTTGTAGTGCTTAAAGACATGGAGTGTTATACTTTAAGTACAGTCGACAAACGTGCTAAATTCTGATATAATAAAAACATCAGAAAGGTGTGAAACAAATGTCAAAATATTACAACAAGCAATTCAAGGAAGAGGCTCTTAAATTATCCGATGAAATTGGTGTTAAGAAAGCATCTGCTCAACTCGGATTGGCGTACTACACATTATCAGGGTGGCGTAACAAACGCAAGGCGGATTTATTAAATCCAAAGCCACCCATAACGGAACAGGAAAAGCATATTCGTG
>JAXDRV010000145.1:0-31458 GCA_034090805.1 Clostridia bacterium | reverse complement strand
GATGCCTGAGCCGATGCTTAATCGGAAATATGTCAAATTCCGCACCAAACCACAGATAGAATTTGATATGTTTACAATTGAGTTCCGACAAGTTCCCGAACGCAGTGAGGGATGTCTGAGCCGAACCTTAATCGGAAATATATCAAATTCCGCACCAAACCACAGATAGAATTTGATATGTTTACAATTGAGTTCCGACAAGTTCCCGAACGCAGTGAGGGATGTCTGAGCCGAACCTTAATCGGAAATATATCAAATTCCGCACCACCCCAACGGCTGCCGTAAGCCCCCTCTTAAGACTAAGAGGGGGTTGGGGGAGTTTGATAAAAGTTTGATAAAAAAACTGCCGCACCGGGGATAAATGTTTACTTACCTCAATGCAGCAGCCTGTTCTTTTATTTATATAGCCAGCTTTTTGGCAAGCTCTATCATCTCCTGAGAAATTTCCTTTTTCATGTTCAATCCCTCTTCGATGTCCACGTCAACGACCTTGTTGTCACGCATACATACAATTCTGTTCTGCTTGCCTTGGAGTAGCAGCTCAACCGCTCTTGCTCCCATTTCGGAGGCAACCACACGGTCTCTTACAGTCGGGCTTCCGCCTCTCTGTACATGACCGAGAATTGTCGCTCTCGACTCTATACCTGTCTTTTCCTCTATCTCCTTAGCCATTTCCATAGCTCCGCCGATACCCTCGGCAACGATTACGATCGAATGACGCTTTCCTCTCTGCTTGCTCTCAAGTATCGGACGAAGTACATCATCGTCAAAGCTCCACTCATTCTCCGGCACAAGAACAACATCCGCACCGCAGGCAATACCGCTCTCAAGCGCAATATATCCCGCAGCTCTTCCCATTACCTCGATAACCGAGCATCTCTCGTGCGACTGAGCCGTATCTCTTATCTTGTCTACAGCCTCCATAACAGTGTTAAGACACGTGTCGTAGCCGACAGTGTACTCGCTGCAGTTTATGTCGTTGTCTATCGTTCCGGGCATGGCAATTGTCGGCAGTCCCGCAGCGCACAAATCTCTTGCACCTCTGAACGAACCGTCACCGCCTATTACAACAAGACCGTCAAGTCCGAATACACGGGCAATGTTTACACCCTTTTTAACGCCCTCCATATCCTTAAACTCAAGGCAGCGTGCCGTCTGGAGCATTGTACCGCCCCTTTGGATAATCCCGGATACACTTCTTGCATCAAGTGTTTCAAGCTCGCCGTTGATAAGACCGTTGTAGCCTCGTCTTACACCGACTACCTTAACGCCGTAATATGACCCCACTCTTACAACCGCACGTATTGCGGCATTCATTCCGGGCGCATCACCGCCGCTTGTCAGTACACCTATTGTTCTGATATTCTTTTCCATATTGTTATGCCTCCCAAGCAAAATTTGTTTTTCTTAAATTCATTCTTTAAAACAACTCATTGTCAAAGATTAAATCCTGAGCGCTTGTCAACTCGGACTGCGGCACCAGCACCTCAAAGCAGCTCTGCTCCTTATTTGAGCGTATCCTGGAGATAATTTTGTTATCCTCCAAAACCCTTGTCAGCCTCTCGGCGTTGTCCTTACTTGCCGACATATAAACGACTATCCACATAAACACTCGTCCTTATTATTTATTCCCCGAATCAAGCTTGCCGTGCTTTGTATATATTTCGGCATTGCCCTTTACTTTTATCGCCGAGGTAACCTCGGTAAACTGCGCAATATAAACCTCTCCGGCATCAAGCTTTTCGGTATGATGAAATCTTGTGTCACGTCCTCTGGTGAGCCCGATTATCGTAACGCCGTTTTCCAAAGCCTTTATCACGATATAATCATTTGCTGCTGAATCATTCTCCATCAGAAATCTCCCTCTCTTCGGCAATAACACCTTACATAATATAATATCGCATTTTTTTGAAAAATGCAAGAGCAATTTCAAATAATTTATAAGGCGCTATATTCTGTATTTTGTTTATTTTAACTATTTTATTTTAACATTATCCGTCCCAAAAATATTTTTTAAATCCGCAACCGCTCCCTGACTGCCGTTAAACCACAATCTTCTCGGTACGGCGGACTGTTTTTTCGTATCGGCAAAGAACAGCCTTACCTCCATGTCACCGCTGTAGGGTGACAGTGCCTCCTCAACGCTCCTTAACGCTTCGGCACTCCTTGACGGCAGCTTTATGTAAAGCCGCTGCGGCTGTTTTTCCGATACCGTGCGCCGCATAGGCTCCGGCGGTTTTGAAAGAGCCGCCTCTATCGGCTCCGCCGTTTCCGCAATGATCTTCGGAGCCTCGTCCTCTCTGAGGCTTACCCTGCCGTGAATACACAGTATCTCGTCCTCTCTTAAAATCGGCGAGTACATTCCCAGAATTTTCGGAAATACTATGCACTCAATACTTCCGAATGCGTCCTCAAGCGTCAAAAATGCCATCTGTGAATTTGAGCGAGTAGTCTTGTTCTTTCGTGCGGCAACGCTTGCGCATATAACAACGCTGTCCTCGTCCTTAAGCTCTCCGCTCCCTGCTGAAAACTCCTCCCCGTTTTCATCGTTCTGCATACCGCTCGCAAGAATATCGCCTATGTTGTACGGCGTAAGCTTTTTTATGCGCTCGGCATACTCCTCCATAGGGTGACCCGAAAGATACATTCCCACAGACTGCTTTTCGTATTTTAAAAGCTGCTTTTTGTCAAGCTCCGGAATATCCGGCAGCTCCATTTCCTCCGGCTCTTCCGGCGTGTCAAACAGTGACATCTGCCCGGCTATATTATCTCTCGCAGAGCGTGACAAACCCTCTAAAGCACGCTCGTAAACTCTCAAAAGCTGCGAACGCTTAATTCCCATCGAATCAAACGCACCGCAGTATATCAGCCCCTCAAGCGCACGCTTGTTCATGTCAAAGCCTGCCGTTCTGTCGAGAAAATCGGAAAAGCTCTTGTATTCTCCTCCACGCTCACGCTCCTCGACAATGCGCTTTATCACTCCGTGACCGACATTTTTCACCGCTCCCAGTCCGAAACGTATCCCGCCGTTGTCAACGGTAAAGCCGTCGTCACTTTTGTTTACGTCGGGCGGCAGGCGGTCTATGTTCATCTCACGGCAGTTTACTATATAATGGTTTATCTTGTCCATATCGCCCACGCTCGAAATAAGCGACGCCATGAACTCCACCGGATAAAAGGTCTTGAGATATGCCGTCTGATAGCACACAAACGCATACGCAGCTGCGTGAGATTTGTTGAAGGCATAATTTGCAAAATCGTTTATTTCATCAAATATCGCAATCGCCGTCTGTTCGTCAATTCCGTTTTTGATACACCCGGGTATTTCCCCGTCCTCAGAGCCGTATATGAAATTATTCCTCTCAACCTTCATCGCCTCGGCCTTTTTCTTGCTTATAACCCTACGCATCGAGTCCGCCTTTCCAAGCGAATACCCCGCAAGATTACGCACTATCTCAAGCACCTGCTCCTGGTATACCATGCAGCCGTAGGTGACGTTCAGCGTCTGCTCGAGAAGCGGGTGCTTATACGTTATATCCTGCGGATTTTTCTTGTTGTGAATATATCTCGGTATCTGCTCCATGGGTCCCGGTCTGTAAAGCGCAATTCCGGCTATTATATCCTCCAAAGAATCGGGGCGCAGCTCCTGCATGAACGACTGCATTCCGGCACTTTCCATCTGGAACACTCCATCCGTGTTTCCCGACGATATAAGCTCAAATACCTCTTTTTTGTTATAATCTATCGCATTTATGTCTATTTTTATTCCACGTGTTTTTTCTATAATTCTTACCGCATTTTCAATTACGGTAAGATTTCTCAGTCCCAGAAAGTCCATCTTCAGCAGACCGAGATTTTCCACAGTATCCTTTGTGAACTGCGTTGTGACAAAATTATCCTTATTTACCGTAAGCGGCAGATAATTCACTATCGGTTCGCTTGTTATAACAACTCCGGCTGCGTGCGTCGACGCATGACGGGGCAGTCCCTCAAGCGCACGTGAAACGTCTATAAGCTCCTTGACCTGTGGGTCGTTGTCGTATGCGCTCTTAAGCTCTGGCGAAACCTCAAGCGCACGGTCAAGCGTGATGTTAAGCTCGTTCGGCACAAGCTTCGCCACCTTGTCCACGTCCGCATACGGCATACTGAGCGTTCTGCCCACGTCCCTCACCGCCAGCTTTGCCTTCATCGTACCGAACGTCACAATCTGCGCAACGTTTTTCTCGCCGTATTTTCTCACGACATAATCAATGACCTTCTGCCGTCCCTCCGGCGCAAAATCAATATCTATATCCGGCATCGACACACGCTCCGGATTTAAAAATCTTTCAAAAATCAGCGTGTACTTTATAGGGTCTATGCTCGTTATTCCCAAGCAGTACGAAACAAGACTTCCCGCCGCACTGCCTCTGCCGGGTCCTACCATTACTCCGTTGTTCCGTGCAAAATGGATAAAATCCCATACAATCAGAAAATAATCCACAAACCCCATGCTGTTTATTACGCCAAGCTCATAATCAAGCCTCTGCTTAAGCTCCTCTGAGGGATTTTCGTAGCATCTCGCAAGACCGCTTTCGCAAAGCTCTCTCAAATACTGCGGTGCGGTTTTTCCGTCCGGCACATCGTAAGCCGGCAGATGACGTGTTTCAAAATCAAAATCAACCTTGCACCGCTGCGCTATTTTTTCGGTGTTTTCCACCGCCTCCGGCACATACGAGAACAGCTCCGCCATCTCCTGCGGAGATTTTATATAAAATTCGTCCGTTTCAAACCTCATTCTGTCGGGATCGTCTACGGTCTTGTCCATCTGAATACACATCAGCACGTCCTGATAGCGTGCATCGGACTTTTTAATGTAGTGTGCATCGTTCGTTGCCGCAAGACCGACTCCCAGCTCCTTTGACAGCTTTATAAGCTGCGGAATAATCTTCTTTTGCTCCGCCAGTCCGTGATCCTGTATCTCGATAAAGTAATTATCCTTTCCGAATATATCGGCATACCGCTTCGCAAGCTCAAGCGCACCGTCATAATCGTCCGCAAGCAAACGCTTAGGCACCTCCCCGGCAATGCAGGCGGACAGCGCAATCAGTCCCTCGCTGTGCTGCTCAAGAATTTCAAAATCTATTCTCGGCTTGTAATAAAATCCCTCGATATGCCCCATGCTGACGAGGTAAATGAGATTTTTATATCCGATTTCGTTTTCGGCAAGCAAAATGAGATGGCTTGTTTTGTTATCAACACCGTGCACCTTGTCAAAACGGCTCCCCGGTGCCATATACACCTCACAGCCTATAACCGGGTGAATACCCTCTGCCTTGCAGGCACGGTAAAAATCCACCGCACCGTACATACAGCCGTGATCCGTAATCGCACACGAGGTCATTCCCAGCTCCTTTACCCGCTTAACAAGCTTCGTTATATCCGATGCTCCGTCAAGCAGACTGTATTCGGTATGCGTATGAAGATGACAAAATCCCATTTTTGTATTATCCTTTCATTAATATTATAAACAGGCATTTGCGAGATGTCGTTTTTGGATTTGAGAGTATTTTTGAGTTTATCCGGACTCAAACATCCCTTGCGGTAACTCGTCCGAACAAACTCAAAAACACTCTCAAATCCCGCAAGTTTTTACAGCCTCGGAAGGATTTGTGATGTTTCCGATTAAGTTTCGGCGAATTACCGAACTAAGTGAGAGTGTGTAGGGGGCGGTGTCCCTGCCGCCCCGTAATCGGAAATATCTCAAATTCCGCAGTAATGTCACAATTCGTCCGCAAATTCAAGCAGTCTGTTCAGCCTGTGATTGACTCCCGACTTGCCTATGGGCGGGTCAAGTCTTGCCCCAAGTTCCTTTAGGCTGTCCTCAGGGTATTCGCTCCGCAGATCGCCTATTTCCTTTAACGCATCGGGCAGCTTTTCCCATTTTCCCGCCGCTTTTATCTTTTCAACCGCAAAAATATGGCGTGATGCCGCTCTTGCAAGCTTGTCGGCATTTGCACTTTCGCAGTTTACACGCCTGTTGACGTTGTTTCGCATTTCCTTTTCTATCTGAACGGTGAACACCTCAAGCGCAGAGCCTGCCGCTCCCATATATCCCAAAAAGTCCGCTATTGCCTCGCAGCCCTTGAGATACACCACAAACGCACCCTTTCGGCTTGTGACCTTTGACGGAAAGCCCTCCTCACGCATCAGGTCGTTTATGCGCTGCGCAGTATCGCCGTCACGTGTTCCTATCTCCAGATGATACGCCTTACTCGGATCGGACACTGAGCCGCCGCCAAGGAACGCACCTCTTAAATATGCGCATTTGCAGCATTCGAGAGGCATCTGCACTCCTCTTATTATTTCGCCGAGATTTTCCGCATCATACCCTTCTGCCGCAAGGCTCTTTGAGCGTGCGCCCTCGGTTATCCTCGGTTTTATTCCCGAACATTCATTTATATCATACGCCGCTCTTTCCGCAACGGCGGGATTTTCCGTTTTAAATTTCAGCGTGCCGCCGACATTGCCGGAAACGCAGAACAACCCCGCCGTTTCCGCTGCGGCGCAGCATGGGCACTCATGCGCATGAGTGCAAAGCTTTTCTTTTATTTCAGAGGAAAACGACATTTCAATCCTCCCGTTTAAATCTGTCTGTCCCTGTATATTTTCATTATAACCCTCGCAAGACGGCTGAAATTATGACGAATCTGACCGTCCTTTATCAGCGTCAGATTGCCCAAAAGCAGCTGTGCTCTGTCCGTAATATTCTGTGCGTCCACCTCAACGGGATGCGCATACTGCGAGGAATATTTTATTCTCAGCTCCTCCGGTATGGGAGCATTGTTTGCTATTACAACATCGGCTATCCCGGAATACGAATGTTTTTCTATCGCCCTTAAATGGTCTCCGACAGAGTATCCCTCCGTTTCACCCTCCTGCTCCATTATGTTGCAGACGTAAATCTTGACTGCGGAGCTTTTATGTATCGCCTCCGAAACTCCGCCGACTATGAGATTCGGAATTATGCTTGTATAAAGACTGCCCGGTCCGAGGACAATTATCTGCGCCCTCTCGATTGCCTTTATAACCTCATCAACCGCATCTGCGTGCGGATCCAAAAACACGGTATCTATCGGCATGGCGCTGCGGTGTATTCCGATATTGCTCTCGCCCCTTATCACCGTACCGTCCGCAAGACGTGCATTTAACACAACATTTTCGTTCGTCACCGGAATCACCTTGCCGACAACTCCCGCAAGACGACAAAAACGCTTTACCGCCGACTCAAAATCCGGCGACGTCTCATTTATCGCCGCAAGTATCATATTGCCGAGGCTGTGACCCGCAAAAGCACCGTCACGGAAACGGAAATTGAGTATCTCGCCCAGCTCCATATCCACCTCTGCAAGAGCACTTACGCAGTTGCGCACATCTCCCGGCGGCAGCATACCGTAATCACTCCTCAAAACACCGGAGGAACCGCCGTCGTCCGCAACGGTCACGACCGCAGTTATGTTATGCGTATGCAGCTTAAGACCCTTAAGCATCGTAGAAAGTCCCGTTCCGCCGCCTATAGCGACAACACGCTCGTCAGCCATAATAATCCTCCATTCCGCCGCTTATTTTTCAAGCTTACTCTCTGCCGATGTCACGGCAGCTTACATTCACCTCATGCCCCGTCTGCTTTAAATGCTCCGCAAGCTTGTTTGTCATGGTTACGCTCCTGTGCTTTCCTCCCGTACAGCCTATCGCAACGGTCAGGGAAACCTTTCCCTCCTCAATGTACAGCGGTATCATAAAATCAAGCATATCATTGAGCTTTTCCATAAAGCTTACCGCCGTCGGAAAGCTCATGACGTAGTCCTGAACCTCCTTGTCGTTTCCCGTTTTCCTTTTTAATTCATCAATATAAAACGGATTCGGGAAACACCTCACATCAAACACCAAATCGGCATCAAGCGGTATTCCGTACTTAAAGCCGAACGCCATAACGTTTATCTCAATATCCTTTGTTTGCTTTGGTGCGTAAATTTTCTTTACCTCATCAAGCAGGTCGCTGTTTGTCAGCCTTGACGTGTCTATCACATAATCTGCCTCGGTAAGCAGCTTTGACAATAGTCTGCGCTCCTCGTGTATCGAGGCAAGCAGACCGTTTGCGCTGTCAATCGGGTGGGAACGTCTGCTTTCCTTGTACCTCTTTACAAGCGTTTGGTCGTCCGTATTCAAAAACAGCAGCGTGACCTCGTAGCCCTTTTTTCTAAGCTCCGAAATCTGCTCCAAAAGCTCGTTTAGCATATCGCCCACACGCATATCGACAACAAGCGCAACATTACTGAATTTCCCGGTAGCAGATGTCAGCATCTCCGTAAATTTCGGTATCAGCATCGGCGGCATATTGTCTATACAGAAATATCCCATATCCTCCAGATACCGTATTACTCTTGTCTTTCCCGAACCGGACATTCCGGTTACAACCGTAAATTTCATTTTGCCATACCCCTTTATCACTGTTCGCCCGTCAGCCTTACCTCCGGCTCAAGGCGCACTCCGAATTTTTCTTCAACCGTATCCTGAACGTGCCTGATAAGCGTAAGTACGTCCGCGGCCGTTGCGCCGCCGGTATTAACGATAAATCCCGCGTGCTTTTCGCTCACCTGTGCGCCGCCTATCGAATACCCCATAAGCCCGCAGTCCTGTATCAGCTTGCCCGCAAAATACCCCTCCGGTCTTTTAAACGTACTCCCCGCAGACGGCATCGAAAGCGGCTGTTTGTCACTTCGGCGCTTGCTGTAATCCTGCATCGCAGCCTTTATCTCATCATAGCTGCCCTTTTTAAGCTTAAGCACACAGGACAATATAACGTATTTCCCGGTTTCAAACATACTGTGCCTGTAGGAAAAGTCAAGCTCGTCATTCGGCGCTGTGATAATTTCACAGCTTTCGTCCATATAGGTCACGCTCTCGATAACCGAGGAAAGCTCGCCGCCGTATGCGCCGGCATTCATATATATTCCTCCGCCCAGCGTTCCCGGTATTCCCGAAATCGTTTCAAAGCCCGTAAGCTCCGCCTTAAGTATCGCACTCGCAAGTGATGACATCAGCACTCCCGCTTCGGCATACACACGCTCTCCGTCAATTTCCACATCACTCATGCTCTTTCCGACGTGTATAACAACGCCTCTCATTCCCCTGTCGCCGACAAGCATATTCGAGCCGTTGCCCATAACCGCAACAGGTATGCCGCTGTCCCTGCAATACCGCACCGTGCGCTTTATTTCCTCCGCACAGCACGCATCTATAAATACGTCCGCAGGCCCGCCTATCCTGAAGGTGGTATGATTTTTCATAGGCTCATCAAACATCACCGTCTGCGCAAGCGCACGTATTTCTTCTTTATTTATTGTCATTTAATACTGCTCCTCATTTACACAATGTTATTTATATCCCATTTTCCACCTGAAAAACGGCTTGCCCTTTCTTTCAAAAAACTCCGCAAGGCTGTCAAAGCTCCTGTTTATGATAAGCTCCTCCGGAAAACCTATTTCCTCCAGCATCTCCAAGGCTTTCCCGTATTCTCCCAAATCAAAGCTTATATGTGCGTCCGAGCTTACGACTATCCCGGTGCCGTACTCGGCGCAAAGCTCCGCAAGCCGGCGGCAGTTGGGTACGCTGCTCTGCCTTACATAAAAGGAATGGTTGTTTATCTCGATAAGCTTATTGTTCTTTTTCGCAAGCTTCACGATTTTTTCGTAATCATACGGAAACGCCGCCGTCCCGCTGTGGCATATTACGTCCACAATAGGATTGTTCACAACATTAAGGTATGTTTCCGTATGATCACCGCCTCGTTCCTCCTCGTAGCACGGCACATGAATACTTGCGTTTACAATATCGAGCTTTTCGTAAATTTCCTCCGCAAGCGGGTCTATGTCACCTCTGCGGTTAAGGATATTCGCCTCTATCCCGTAAAGTATCTTCACTCCGTGTATTTCTCTCGGAATGTTTTTTAAATTGTGAAAGTGCCAGTCATGCGGTGCGTCCGGCAGCATCATGCCGTGATCCGTCAGCGCAATTGCCTCCATTCCGCATTCCGATGCTCTCTTAGCCATTTCCTCAACAGTGCTGTAGGCATGAGTGCTTGCCACCGTATGAGTATGTGTATCTGCCTTTATATCTATCATTTTCCTATGCTCCCGTTATAAATTAAGCTGCTCCTCCATCTGCTGCATAAGCCGCCTGTTAAGCTCAACAGCAGCATTGTAGCCCATGCGCTTCTGCCTGTTGTTCATTGCCGCAACCTCAACTATAACGGCAAGGTTTCTGCCGAGCTTTACGGGGATTGTCAGCGACGGAACATTTATGCCCATGATATTCGTGTACTCGTCAACCATGCCGAGGCGGTCGTACTGGCGCCCCTCCTCCCACGGCTCAAGATGAATTATCATATCTATGTTTTCCGTATCCTTTATCGCTCCGATACCGAATATCTCCTTTACATCGATAATTCCGATACCTCTCAGCTCAACAAAGTGCCTTATAATCGTCGGGGAAGAGCCTACGAGAGTTTTATTTGACACTCTCTTTATCTCAACGGCATCGTCCGCAACGAGTCTGTGACCTCGCTTTACAAGCTCAATCGCCGTTTCGCTCTTGCCCACTCCGCTTTCGCCCATGATAAGTATACCCTCGCCGTAAACCTCGACAAGCACGCCGTGACGTGTGCGCCTCGGTGCAATCTGTACGTTTAAATAGGAAATAAGCGCACTCATGAACGACGAGGTCGTGTCCTCCGAACGCAGCAGAGGCACTCCGTACTTTTCCGCATATTCCGCCATCTCCGGGAAAATCTGCATTCCCCTTGTAATAACAAGCGCCGGGAACTCCAGCCGGAAAAACTTCTCCAGCTTCTCCTCACGCTCGTCAACGCTGAACTGCTCCAGATACGTAAACTCCTCTCTGCCCATTATCTGTATTCTGTTTTTGTCGAAATGGTCAAAAAAGCCTATCATCTGAAGCCCCGGCCGGTTCAGATTTGCGCTGCCGACAAGCACCGTTTCTATATCTGTCGGCTCGTATATCTTCTCCAGCTCAAATTCCTCTATGATATTTGTTAAATGTACTGTAAATCCGCTTTCCGTCATTGCAGATCCGCCTTTCATCGGTTATTTTGCGTATTTTTTCGTTTATACGCATTACCCTATTTTATATTATAACGTAAAACGAAAGATTTTTCAATAAAAATATATAATTTTTATCGTCTTTTTATACTTATCCTACGTCGAAAGTGATAATCTTTGAAAAAATCTAAAAAAATCCGCAAAAAAAATCATAAAACTCTTGCAAAATCAAAATACTTGTGGTACAATAATTCTTGATGTTTCGATTATTATGTTAAGGAGGTGTGGTTTAAAATGGCAAAATGTGAAATTTGCGGCAAGGGCGTTTCATTTGGTATTAAGGTATCGCACTCGCACAGAAGATCCAACAGAACATGGAAGCCTAACATCAAAAAGGTTAGAGCTGTTGTGAACGGTTCTGTAAAGTCAGTTAATGTATGCACTCGCTGCCTTCGTTCGGGAAAGGTGCAGCGTGCGGTTTGATTTAACCGAAATTATAACAGCTTGCACTTTAGGCAGGCTGTTTTTTTCTTTGTAATTGCAAAAATTCGTATATATAAGGCTTCAAATATTACAAGTTTGTTAAATTTTAAATTTTTTATAATATTTGTTTTGCTTTTTTTACGTATTTCTGATATAATATTGTTGTGATTTTTATGGATATTTGCAATTGACCACAATTACAGTAAAGGAGTGTATCGGTTTGGAGAAACTCGTGATAAAAGGCGGCAACAAGCTGCACGGTTCCGTAACAATAAGCGGCGCAAAAAATGCCGCCGTTGCAATTTTACCCGCCTGTCTGCTTGTAAAGGCACGCTGCCGTATTGAAAACCTTCCCGACATCAAGGATGTTAAGCTTTATATACGTATACTTGAAAACCTCGGCGCTTCGGTGGAAATCATCGATTCAAACACCGTTGAGATCGACTGTACAAACGTCAGCTCCTGGGAGCCTGTCGGTGAGCTTACACGCAAGATGAGAGGCTCAAGCTACCTTATGGGGGCTCTTTTGGGTCGCTTCCGTAAATTCAGCGTTGATCCTCCGGGCGGCTGTGATTTCGGCACACGTCCTATAGACCAGCATATAAAAAGTCTTGGGGCACTCGGTGCTTCGATAAATTTTGACAGAGGAATGATAAACGGTTCGGCAGACGAGCTGCACGGCGCAAATATATTTTTTGACGTTGTGACAGTCGGAGCAACCGTAAACGCAATCCTTGCGGCGGTTCTTGCCGACGGTACAACCGTCATAGAAAATGCGGCAAAGGAGCCGCACATAGTTGACCTTGCCAATTTCCTAAATTCAATGGGCGCAAACATCAGAGGTGCCGGCACGGACACAATCAAAATCAGAGGTGTCAGCAAGCTTTACGGCGGTTCATATGCAATAATTCCCGACCAGATCGAGGCGGGAACATTCATGATCGCCGCAGCGGCAACAAAAGGCGATGTTGTACTTAATAATGTAATCCCCCGTCATCTCGACATAATCAGTGCCAAGCTTGAAGAAGCGGGCATAAACGTCGAAGAAGGTGCCGACAGCATAAGAGTGTGGGTTGACGAAAGCAAGCCGCTAAAGCATATCAGCTTTATTGCGCTGCCTTATCCCGGTTTTCCGACGGATATGCAGCCCCAGCTTGTCACGCTGCTTACGACAATCCCCGGCACGTCCACCGCAAGAGAGGGCGTTTGGGACAACCGCTTCCGCTATACAAACGAGTTAAAGCGCATGGGCGCAAACATTCGTGTCGAGGGCAGACTCGCCATTATAGACGGAGTGGATAAGCTTTTGGGTTCACGGGTAAGAGCTACGGATCTGAGAGCCGGAGCGGCTATGATTATCGCCGGACTTATGGCGGAGGGCACAACGGAGATCACCGACATCTACCACATTGACAGAGGCTATGAAAATTTCGAGGAAAAATTCATAAAGCTCGGCGGCGATATTCAGCGTGTGCAGTTTGTGGAGGATATTTACTGATTTGACGGAATTTATATCACTTATAAGCGGCTCGTCCGGCAATGCCGCATTTATATCGGACGGGCATACAAGACTTTTGGTTGACTGCGGAATGAGCGGCAAGCGTCTTGAGCAGGCACTCTGCGAAATTGGCAGCTCTGCGGCGGAAATTGACGCACTGCTGATTACGCACGAACATTCGGATCACGTAAGAGGTGCGGGGATAATCGCAAGACGGCATAAAATTCCCGTATACGCAACCCTCGGCACTCATTCGGCAATGGACGTGGGAAAAATAGACGACAGTCTGCGTTACGTTGTCACAGCCGACAGTGAGCTTACGATAGGGAGCATAGGCATAAAGCCGTTTGCGATACCTCACGATGCGGCAGAGCCTGTAGGCTACAGCTTTTTCTGCGAAGAAAAAAAGCTCTCGATCGCAACGGACATAGGCAAAATGAACGATGGAATTTTGGACGCTGTAAAGGGCAGCGATGAGATAATACTCGAATCAAACCACGACATAGAGATGCTTCGCTTCGGACCGTATCCGTTCCCGCTCAAGCAGAGAATTTTGGGCAGCTACGGTCATCTTTCAAACGAAAGTGCCTCCGAGGCGGCTTTGGAGCTTGTCAAAAGCGGCACGAAAAAAATCATGCTCGGACACCTGAGCAAGGAAAACAACCGTCCGGAAATTGCAATGCTTGAAACGTATAATATGCTTACCGGCGCCGGCGTGGAAATAGGCGGCGATGTAATGCTCAAGGTTGCCGACAGGTATGCCGTGACAAAATTCGACCGACCGTAACAATAAAACCGGAACAGCCAATTATATTAATCCACTTGCTTACGGATAGGAATGGTAAAATATATGAAGATAACCGTTGTCTGCGCAGGGAAGATAAAGGAAAAATATTTCACTGCGGCAATAGATGAATATAAAAAGCGTTTGTCAAGATTTGCGTCACTCGAAATTACGGAGATTCCCGATGAAAAGATACCTCAGGGTGCGTCCGAAAAAGAGGAAGATGCAATAAAACGCCGTGAGGGCGAGGCAATGCTTGCCAAAATCAAACCCGGCTCGTATGTAATCGCCATGTGCATAGAGGGAAAGGAGCTGGGCAGCGAAGGACTTGCGCAAAAGCTTGAGGAGGTTATGCTCCGAACAAGCCATGTAACCTTTGTAATAGGCGGCTCACTCGGATTGAGTGACGAAATCAAGGCAAGAGCGGATCTTAATCTGAGCTTCGGCAAGATTACTCTTCCCCACCAGCTTATGCGTGTGGTTCTTCTTGAGCAAATCTACCGCGCTTTTAAAATAAACGCAAACGAAAGCTATCATAAATAAAGGTTGTTTCTTGCAATAAGCAAGATTGCTCACTCTGCGATAAATTTCCTGACAGACAAAAAGCTTTTGACAAAGCTGCATTTTTGGTGCATGGAATGCTTTGTCAAAAGCTTTTTATATATTTAGGAAATCAAAAATCCAATCATGAATAATATACTTCTATTTCTTCTTTGATTTTATCGGCTTTATCTCATCAGCCTTATAATCCTTCAGCAGTCTTTCGCCGCCTTCTTCAAATGCAACACGCACTGTTCCCTTGAGCAGGCTTACCGCCGATACCACTCCTATACCGTCCGGAGTTTTGACCTTTTGCTCCGGCTTGGGCATTTCACGTATAAGCTCCTCGTAAACGTCCTGCTCATACTTAAGGCAGCACATCAATCTGCCGCAGGCACCGCTGATTTTTGTGGGATTTAAAGACAGTCCCTGCTCCTTTGCCATTTTTATCGACACAGGCACGAACTCGCCGAGCCACTGTGAGCAGCAAAGGCTTCTGCCGCACACCCCTATCGAGCCCATGCTCTTAGACTCATCTCTAACGCCTATCTGCCTTAGCTCTATCCTTGTGCGGAAAATTGTAGCCAGATCCTTTACCAGCTCTCGGAAATCAATTCTTCCGTCAGCGGTAAAATAAAACAGTATCTTGCTTCCGTCAAAGGTATACTCCACCTCAACAAGCTTCATTTCAAGCTTATGCTCACGTATTTTCTCAAGGCATATCTCATATGCCTCCTTTTCACGCCGCTTGTTCTCCCTGCACCTTGCATTGTCATTCTCGTCCGCTATTCTGATTACGCCCTTCAGCGCAGAGTGCAGCTCACTGTCCTCAATCATGCGTATATCGGAAACAGCCGTACCGTACTCAACACCGCGGCTTGTTTCAACAATAACATGATCCCCCTTTTTTATCTTAAAGCCGAGAGGATCGAAATAATACGATTTTCCCGCCGGCTTGAATCTTACTCCTATTATTTTCTTCATTTATATATCTGTTTCTCCTTTCAATTTTTAAGTGACCGCAAATTATAAATTTCTTCGGAATTTGAGATATTTCTGCTTAAGCCTCAGCTCAGACACCACTCACTTCGTTCGGGAACTCACCGAAACTTAATCGGAAACATCACAAATTCTTCCAACCCTGTAACAACTTACATAATTTGACAGTGTTTTTGAGTTTGTTCGGACGAGTTGCCGAACGCAGTGAGGAATGTTTGAGTCCGTATAAATTCAAAAATACTATCAAATCAAAAACCGACACTTTGTAAATTACCGTCACTGATTTTGATATTTTTCAGCTTTCTTTACTTCCTTTTTTATGCGTTTTATCATCTCGTTTGACGGGTTAAAAAGCAGACATGCCTCAGTACCATTATGAACATAAACTATATAGCAGTCGTATCTGCTGCGCAGAACACGCTTTTTCATTCGATAGGTGGGACGCAGCTTGGGGTCCTTATCCGATATGCTGACAATTTCCTCCGCACGTATCTCAACCTCCTTGTTTCTGTGACCGATTTTGCGGTTCACCCTCAGCACATTCTTTTCAAGCGAATAAGTAAATACCGCACTGTAGCGTGTGAGTACAAAAAACGCAAATGCGCAGAACAGCAGCAGCGTGCCTACTCCGCCGATTACCTTATAAACAGGGATCGCATAGCTTACCGAGCCGCCCAAAAAGAACAGCACCCCCGCCCACAAAAGAGCGATAATAAACTCCTTAATCCCCGCAGACTGTGTTTCCTTCATCTGATTCTCCATTCCGCCGCACTGCGGCACAAATTCAACGTGTAAAGAAGCAAGCTGACCGCTTCCCGAAACGTGCGGCTTATTTTTAAGCTTCAATATAAATGTCGTCCCTGTCCTCGATCTCAAACCGCCATACAGGTACGATCTCCGTTATATTTCCGCTGTGCTTCATTCTGTAGCCGAGAGTCATAGAGCTGACAGACGCTTTTTCTCCGCCCAGACGTTCAAGCAGCTCCGCCAGAGCGTCCGCAGCCGGCTTTGCCCTGCGTTCATTACCGATTCCGTCCTCCGGAACATACCATACTCCGCTTGCCGATATTAATCCGTCCTTGTCAGCCGTAAGCGTTATGCAATCGTCAAAAACAGGCTTTGCGTCAATGGTCTTTGTAATATATGCGGTAAATATGCCGCCGTCCTCCTCGGTGCTTATCACGCTGCCGCTGAGGTCAAAGCCCATAGCCTTTGCTATCTCCTCTGCCTTTTTGCCGGAGTTGTATCTGTCAATCCCGGACACACTCTTTCCAAATGCCCCCTTCGCCGCAGTCATGGTGAAGGTGTCCTTTGCAAAAACAACCGTCCCGTTTTCTCCGGTATATGTGTCCGCACCTGCGTCCCCCGCACTGCCGAGCATTGCCTCCGCCGTCTTTTTCCTGTCGGAAACAGTGCTTTTTAGCGTAGCGGCACGCACGGTTTGAGCGTCCGTATCGATCAGCCGCCTGTCTATCGTTATATTATTTTTCGCAAGCCATGCGGAAAGATTGTAAGCCGTTGAGCTGTCTGCGTTATCAAGGCTTGTCCCCTTTGCTATGCCGAAGCATACCAAAAACAGCACCGCCGCCGCACACGCAAGCACAAGCGCCTTTATGCCGAAATGATTCATCTCAACCCTCCCTTTCCGTACCGTCCTGCGGCTACACTCTTTATAATAACATAAAATTAAAAGTTTTTCAATATAAATTCACAAAATATATATTTACAAATCCCCAAAAATATAGTATACTGTATTTATATGAGCTAAAATGAGGAGTGACTTGAATTGAGAAAAAAGCTTTGGGTGCTTTTTGTGCTTGCGGTAACGCTTGCCGCTGCGGACTCGGCGTATATGTCCAAGCATAAATCCCAACGGGCAGGCTCTCAGCTCGTCACCGTCTCCGCAACAGCCGAGCCTTCCCCTAATTTTACAATAAGCACCGAACCTATCTTCAACAGCTATCAGACAGACAGATTCGTTGCCCACAGGGGACTTTCCGACCATGCGCCCGAAAACACCGTGCCGGCATTTGAGCTTGCGGGCAAGGCGGGCTTTTGGGGTATAGAAACCGATATTATCGAAACTCTCGACGGCGTTTTTATGTGTATGCACGATGACGAGCTTGACCGAACGACAAACGGCTCCGGCATGGTAATTGACCATACGTACAACGAGCTTTCGCAG
This sequence comes from Clostridia bacterium, assembly GCA_034090805.1. GTDB lineage: Bacteria > Bacillota > Clostridia > UBA1381 > UBA1381 > Ornithomonoglobus_A. The sequence goes on along the minus strand of JAXDRV010000145.1, from coordinate 13,870 downwards.
CTCTGCGTAGACTACGGGAACGATATTTCCGACTATCCCGACCTTAAAATCCCGACCATGATAGAATTTTTGAATATGTGCGTAATATACGACTGCGTTCCCGTCATAGAAATAAAGCAAATCGACAATTACGAAGCATTTTTGAAAACGATAGAGGAAAGCGGACTTATGAACCGCTGCATAATAAGCGGCGGAATCGAGGATTTAAAGCAAATACGTGCTCTTAATACCTCAATACCGCTTATGGTGGTAGGCTATTCCAATAAACCCTACACCTTTTACACCGAGCTTATAAAAGAGCTGCCCGACAATTCGGGAATACTGTACGACTATCACTCCGTTGACAAGTCCGTCATTGACGAGCTTCACGCAAGCGGACTTCTTGCAGGAGTATGGACGCTTGACACGGGCGAGGAGGCGGCTCAGTATATGAGCTACGGCGTGGATTTTGTCGTAACAAATCACATTCCCGGACTTAATCATATGATTAACGAAAACGAATAAAAGGGGGCAATCAATATGGAGGCGTTCTTTTCGCAGATTTTAAAATATTTAAGAATTTTAAGAATAAACGACGCAATAGATATTGCCATAGTTGCAATAATTCTCTACTATCTGATACGCTTCGTCCGTGAAACAAAGGCAATGCAGCTTTTAAAAGGACTGGTGATATTCGGTATAGTTTTCATTGCCAGCAGCGCAATGAAGCTTACTGCGCTCAATTATATCTTAAACGCCGCACTGTCCTTCGGAGTTTTTGCGGTAATAGTAATTTTTCAGCCGGAGCTGAGAAATCTGCTTGAGCGTGTGGGCAGAATAAAGGCAGGGACAATTCTCGATCTGACAAGCGGCAGCAGCGACGACGATGCAATGCTTGCGGCAATAAGCGAGGTTGCCGAGGCTGCGGCGAATATGTCCTCAACACGCACCGGTGCGCTTATGGTGTTTGAGCGTGAAACAAGGCTCGGAGAATATATCTCAACAGGCACGCTCCTTGACGCAAGAATCTCAAGCCGTCTGCTTGAAAATATATTTGTTCCGAATACCCCCCTCCACGACGGAGCGGTCATAATGAGGCGGGATAAAATCATCACCGCCGGCTGTCTGCTGCCGCTGACGGCAAACAGCAATCTTTCGCATGAGCTGGGAACACGCCACCGTGCAGCGATAGGTCTTTCCGAGGTTACGGACGCGGTTATCATTGTCGTAAGCGAGGAAACAGGCAAAATTTCAATTGCGCTCAACGGCTCTCTGACAAGAAACCTTACCGAAGAATCACTGAAAAAGGCTCTGACAAAGATCCTGCTTAAAAAGCAGCAGTCAGCCGAAACGCTTGAGAAGATGAAATTCTGGAGGTCAAAATGAGAAAGCTGTTTAATTTCGGAAACAAAAAAACGGAACGCAGCCGTGACAAGCTGAAAACAATGGCGGTTTCCGTATTTTTTGCGATAGCAATATGGCTAATGGTTGTGTATATGAACGACCCAAGCATAACCATCACGCTTAACAACGTAGATGTGCGCTGTTCCGGAGAGCTTGCGCTCCGTGCCAAGGGGCTTGCCGTAACGGGCAAAAACGATCTTCCGTCAATGTCCGTTTCCGTAAGCGGAAAGCGGAGCGACCTTATGGATTACATGAACAGCATATACCTGAAAATAGACGTTGAGGACGTAACCGAAACGGGCGAGCAGGAGTTTACAACGAGCGTTGAAATGCCCAACTCCCGTCTCACCCTCGAAAAAGGCGGCAACGAGCAGATAATTCTTGATATTGAGCCTTTGGAGCATAAAAGCGTTCAGGTTCTGACAAAGCAGACAGGCGCAAATAAAAATTACTATATAAAATCGGAAATAGAGGACGATTATATCGATATAACGGGCGCAAAAAGCGAGGTTGACAACGTTGCCTATGCTCTTGCGGCTGTGGATATATCGTTAATCAGCGAAAAAACCTCCGGCGAATACTCGTATGCGATGTACGACAAGAGCAACGCCGTAATCGACAAAAACGAAACACTTGAGGCGCACAGTCCGTCCGTCCATATTATAAATACGCCCTACACCAAAAAGACCCTTCCCGTTATCCCTCAACTAAGCGATGAGCTTGAAAAAGGATATATGCTTGACAGAGCGGAAACAGTCGTTTATCCGCCGGTAATCGAGGCGGGCGTAAGTGCCGATTTCAGCGGCGAAGGCGTAACGGCAAATATCGATAAGCTCACGGGTGACGAAACGGAATTTTACCTCAATCAAGACAGCGGGATTTACGTTCCATACGAAAAATCCGTTGTAAAGGTAAAGCCGGTAATTATTAAAAAGCTGACAAAGCAGATGAAGCTTAACATAACCGCAAAAAACCTCGGCGAAGGCTTAAGTGCTGAATTTAGCCATGAGCTTGACGCACAAGTCGAGTGTGCGGAGGAAACAGAAGCGTCCGACATCACAGCAGAAATAGATCTCTCCGGCCTTACCGCAGGGACTCACCGAGTACCCGTCACGGTCAGCGGCACAAGAGTTGTCACATCAACAGTCGGAGAAACCGAAGTCACGATAAAATAACGAAGAAAAGGAAAACACTGATGTTTAAAAGTATACGTTGGAAAATCACGGCATATTTTGTGCTGCTTGTAATCACGGCACAGCTTATCGGAGGAGTTGCTGCGCTGTCATGGACGGCAAAATATTTCCGCACCGGCTTTGAAAACGCCGTAACAACGGTATTTTCAGATGACCTGAAGGCTGAGCTTACGGAGGCGGCAAACGGCGTTTCGCCGACGCAGCCGCAGGCGGGCGCAATGGTGATAGAAGAAAATCCCGCAGAAAATCTTGAAACAATAAAAAGCATAATGAACCTGTACACAGCCGGGCTTTCGCTCGGTATGTCACGCTTTTACGCAGTGCTTGACAGCAGCGGAAAGGTTCTGTATTCCTCGTCGAACGCAACGCAGACGGAGCATACTCCCGTGCTTGTGAGTGCTCTCAACGGAATGCCCGGCATGGAAACCGGAATGTCCGCCTCGTACATGGACTATGCGCTGCCGCTTATGAACGGCTCGCAGGTCAAGTTTGTCATTTACGTAAAGGACTCCGGAGACGACGCTTCCGCCGTTGTTGGGAGAATATATGATATAATGCTGTATTCTCTGCTTATTGCAGCGGCAGCGGCGCTTGTTATGGGATATTTCCTGTCACGCTCCGTATCCGTGCCGTTAAAATCCCTCACCGTAAACGCAAAGCGGCTTGCGGACGGAGATTTGAATGCGCTTACTCCCTCGCAGGCAGACGATGAGCTTGGTGAGCTTACAAACTCACTTGTCTACCTTGCCCACAGCCGTCAGGAATCGACCGAGCAGGCAATAAGCGAAAAGGTAAAAATCGAAACAATCCTACAGAACATGAATGACGGCATACTTGCCTTTGACATCTCCGGCAAGCTGATACACGTAAACCCGGAGGCAAAGCGGCTGCTTCAGCGCAAGTACCTCGATGACATACGCTTTGACAGATTTTTCAAGGAAATAAACGCAAATATCTCGCTGGGAGATTTGCTTTACATGAAGCCGGAAACGGCAGTGGAACGTGAGATAAAGCTCAACAATCAGTATTTGCAGCTTAACTTTGCGGTGTTCAACTCCGATAACAAAATCGGCGGAATAATCGTTATTATCCACGATGTAACAAAGCAGGAGCGGCTTGAAGCGTCCCGCCGTGATTTCGTTGCCGATGTTTCGCACGAGCTGCGTACGCCGCTTACGATAATAAAATCGTATGCTGATATTCTCGCCGACACGCCGGACGCCGACAGAGAGCTGCGCACACGTTTTCTGGGTACCATTTCCTCGGAAACGGACCGCATGACGAGGATTATAAGCGATTTGCTTACGCTTTCCAAGCTTGACGAAAACCAAACATACGATAAAACCCCTGAGGAAATCGACATACGCGCCATGATAGAAACGATAGTCGAGCGTTTTGCGCTAACGGCACGCAAGCGTGAGCAGAAGCTTACGTATCACCCGATTAACGAAGTGCCGAAAATCATGGGCGATCGTGACGGTTTGGAGCGTGCGATCGTGAATATCGTCAGCAACGCTCTGAAATACACGCCCACGGGCGGTCATGTTGAAATTTATACCTCCAAGGTGTATAAGGACATAAATATCAAGATTTCCGATAACGGAATAGGTATTCCCAAGGATAAGCTGCCCAATATATTCGACAGATTTTTCCGTGTTGAAAAGGCTCGTTCAAGAGATAAGGGCGGCACGGGACTGGGGCTTGCGATTGCCAAGCAGACGATCGAGTCCGCCTTCAACGGTAAAATCAAAATCACAAGCGAGGTAAATAAAGGCTCCGACTTTGTAATCACGATTCCTGTTGAGGAATAACGCAGCCGCCGCATTAATGCGGCGGTTTTATTGTATCTCATCAAGCAGCTTTTTGAGGCATCTTTTCTCAATTCTGGACACATAGCTGCGGCTTATTCCCAGCTCGTCGGCGATCTCCTGCTGGGTTTTGCGCTTTGTTCCGCCCAATCCGTAGCGTTCGATTATAATCTTCTTTTCGTCATGAGTGAGGGCTCTGTTAATTGCACAGTACAACACACCCGCATCAAGTCCCGCCTGTACCGCCTCATGAACGTCCGCCCCCTCCTGCATAAGAATATCCGCCAGGGTCATTGCGTTACCCTCCTTATCCGTGCCGATGCTCTCCTCAAGCGAAACCTCACGGCTGAGCTTCTGCGCCGACCGCAGATACATCAGAACCTCGTTTGCTATCCTTACCTAAGGGTAACATTTTTTCCTCTTGCGTATCCGTTGTGATAACATTGCTGTCATCATAATCACAACCGAGGAAGTATATATGTACGTTCTCTCCGTCCCATACAATTCTTCTTACCAATGTTCTTATAGCATTGCGTTTTTCTTCCAAAGTCATAATATCAAACGTTTTTGTAAATGATGACAGCATACTTTTAATACCTTCAAAATCCATATCAGATAAATTGCAATCTATACTTTTAAGTTCATCTATCTTATTTGTTAAAAGCTCATTTTCGGCATGTAATTCACTTATATGCTCATTTATATATTTAACGGCGATTTCCTCATTATTGCCTTCTGCTAATGAAATAACAAGCTTTTTAATGGAATTATCGTTAGCTGCTATCTTTTTTTCGAGTTCTTTAATTTGTTTCGATACACTATTCGCATTGTTCGTAAATTTATTTTTAGCCTTTTTTAATTGTTTAATAAAAATTGAATCATCTTGCGATAGCTTTTTTATTTCTTCGCATACAACCTTATCTAAAACATTACCGGTTATATTTCTCATATCGCATAAATGTTGTCTGCTCTTTTCTTTTCTTTCGCACATATAATAAAACACTTTTTCATTTTCTTTATTAAATCTGTTGACTTGTTTCGGTCTCATAAATCTTCCGCAATCTCCGCATATCAAAACACCGGATAATAAAGCAGTATTGTTTTTAGGCTTCCTATACGTCTTCGATTTGTTCTGTTCTAAAAATCTTTGTGCTTTAACCCAGTCTTTCCCTGATATGATTCCTTTATGTTCACCGATAGCTATAATCCACTCATCTATATTATTTTTTATATGTGTACCGCCTACCGTTTGTTTGGTCTTGTTATAAGCCATAACACCATGTATGCCGTCAAACTCATTATCATCGCAGTATATCTCAATTTGTAAGTCCTTAAAGTATTCCAAGGCATCACTATCGGCTATCATATAAACAGGATTCTCAAGAATACTTCTTATAGCAAATCTTGAAAAATACTTACCGTTCTTTGTTTTTATTCCATTATTCATAAGATAGGTTTCCGTTTTCGTTAATGAATTCTCTTCCAAAAACTTATTATATATCATCATTATAATCTCTATCTCATCATCTATTTCATTCAATTTAAATAAGCTTCTCTTTTTTCCTTCAATATCAATCTTTTCAACCTTTTCACTTTTATAACCGGTAGGAGTGGTTCCTCCAAGCCATCTACCCGTCTTTGCAAGTTCATGCATATTATCTCTTATTCTCTCTGCGATTGTATCTCTTTCAAGCTGAGCAAATATTGAAGATACCATCATCATAGCAGTACCTAAAGGAGTGTTGGTATCAAAATTTTCTTTTATTGAAATAAAAGATATACCATACTGCTTTAATTCTTCAATGAGTTTTACAAAATCCCCCGTGTTTCTGCTTATTCTGTCTAACCGATAACAAATAAGTGTATCAAACTTTCTTTCCTTTATCATTTTAAGCATTTCCTGAAACTGCGGTCTGTTTGTATTTCCACCGGAAAATCCTTCATCTTCAAATACGGTTATATTCATATCGTCATATTTATCACTAAAGTGCATTTTAAGATATGCCTTACACATCTCAATCTGATTATCTATACTCTCGCCTTTACCTGTAAATTTTGACTTTCTTGAATAAACTGCGATATTTTTCAAAGTTTCAATTTTAGCATTTTTCATTTTTTAATACCTCTTTGTAAATTCTATTGTATGATATTTTGTTTAAATCGAAGCAATGCTCCTGCTTTGCTTGCAAGGAGCAGAGCCTGCGACAGATTGTAACCTGCGCTTAGGTTATATTATAATTATAATACTTTTTTCTTCATTTGTAAGCGGCTAAACAGTAAAAATTCTCACAAAAATATTCGTAAAAATTTTTACTGCCTCTTATTTTAAGTGCCTATTTCAATGATATTTTGCAGTGCTTTTTCCTTATCATTATTTTGGATATTTAATCTGTTTAAGTGATTTACTGCTGCCTCAGCATGAATTTCCGCAACTTTCTCGGAAAGAAGTTCTTCAGCATATTTATCATTAGGCATATGACAAATGATTTTAAAATTTATATTTTTCACAGCACATCACCAACCCTTTTATAATACTTTATGGTGATGCAGACTTGTACTATTACATTTTTAAGCATTGAAAGCTCTCCCAACATAATCAATTAAACCTATAGTTTTCTTGACTAAATCGGTGTGTTAAAATTTATGATTATTGATTTAGCTTTCATTACAGGGCAGACGGTTTTAATCTGCGCTGCTGTTGCAGCAGATGATATTAAAAATCATCTGCCGAAGTCAGATATAAATTCCTCAACCTTAGCTCTTTCTCTTAATAGTTGAATTTCGTGAATATTGCAGCCTACTTTAAGGTAACCATTCACTGTAAATGGATTAAAAGACAAGGTTGCATTTGCATATTTACAATCCAAATAACGGTTTGTTGGGTGTATTTCCTTTCCAATAATGTTAAACACTTTAGGTTTCTTATTCCAAGACCATGCATATATATTGTAGTTGAATTTACCAATTGGGTCAGCAGTTTTTCTCTCGGGTTTTTCAAGAGGGTTTATAAACTCCATGCTATCACCATATTCCGCTCTTCCGATTGCAGCGGCTTTTTTAATAGAATTAGCAATCATATTTATCGTTTCGCGTTCTTTAGCCGGAATAATAATATTAGTACCATATTTTACGTAACCATCGAGGTCTCTGGCTTTGTAAAAATAATTATCAAACATATTTTTTTCAATTTCAGGAAAACGTAAAATTACATTTGTAACATAAATTTTATCATCACATACCATTTTGCCATTCTCCACATTGTTTTTTGAATTATTGTACATATTTACAACCTCCTGATTTTTTCTGGTTATTATTTCATTGTTCATCTTATTATTATTCATTTTTATCGTCCTTTCTTTTTAAAAACTGTTGATAGATATTAGTAAAATATCCCGTTATTGCACCTGTTTCCGTATCATAAGAGTCATTTCTTTTTTCAGCCTCATATATCATATCACTGGATTCAGGTATAAGAGTTTCATAAATTCCCCTGCTTGTTTCCAACTTCATATCTTCAGAATGCCCGAAGATATGTAAATAAGCAGGATAATATCTGATTCTTCTTTTTTTATCGGCATATCTCGTAATATCAAAGTAGTAAGGCAACGTGTCAATATTATAAATCTGTTGAACATTAACAAAATCGCCCAATTTCCATAATAAAGATAATTCTTCATCACTTATAGGAAATTTTAATGATTCCATACTTTTTACAATGGCATGGATATGCCAAGAGCCGTTATCCTGCGGTTCCTTTATATAAAGATACCTGCATTTGCCGCACCTCCTTTCGAGTTTTAAAATAAAGTTTTTAAAGTCTGTGGATAGCTGATAAGGATTGTTCATGTTAGATGAATATGTGAGAGTAATCAATCTTTCGGATTCATCACCACAAAAATAACCTTTAATATAGCGAGGAATGTTTTTGAATTCCTTCTTGAAATTTTTAAAGGTTTTATTGCCCGAGAATTGATATTCCCGTATACATCCCGTATGCTTGTCCACATACTGAGTTTTGTTTAGCCTCTTAATATCTATAGATGAAGCCTTATGTTTACTACATATAATCTCGGTATAATCACCGCATTGATATGAAGTAACAATTTCATTTTTAGAAATTAAGTTAGCCGCTTCTTTAGACATATTTATATGTCACCTCCTCAACCGAGCCCAAAAATATTTAGGGTTTCACTTAATAATAATGAGGAATACACATAATCCTTATTGCCTTTTTTATAATTTTGAATTTTTATTTTTATGATTAAAATGCGGGTATCAAAGAAACGAACTACTTTTATATATAATAATTAAAAATAGAAACAAAAAATGACGTAACCTCGTTAATTTGAGGCTACGCCATTTTTAAGTAATCACTATTTTTTAATTTTACATTGAAATCTTCTTATTATTTAATTATTATATATAAAAGTGGTGTATTTTTTATATAAGATTTATTATTGAGTATCATCTGCTGATAAGCCATCTGTAGTGTCATTCTTTTTTATAATCCTGAATGCCTTAGCTGTTTTATCGTAGAATACTATATCATTCTTGCTTGTAAGCAACAATTTATTTTCAAACTCATTTGAATCTATTTTAGTTCTATCAAGTATAGTTGAATCACTAAATAATCTGGTTTCTTTTGTTTCACCTGCAAAATCACATAACATAAAGCTATCTTCTGTAGCACCTACTACATAAGTATCATTGATTCCTACGGGACAACCACCTGCAAAAGTATTCCATTCGGTTGTTTCTTCAATATAATTGTATTTATGAAATGCGTACTGTGATACCATATTTAACTCCGTATTGTTATCAAAGACATCAATACAATCACAAACTATATTGGTTTCTTCAAACGATTGAGAATTAATAATACTTTCACGAGGCCCAATAATATAATCCCCGTTATTAAGTATTTTCACTAAAGCATCATCTGACTTAAACTTGTCATATATAAGTTCTGTATTGTTGTTATACACAGAATATAAACAAGAATTATTCGTGGTATTATCGCCATTCCTGCAAGTCATAAATAGTTTATTTGTATTGTTATCATACGAAACACTTGTTATTTGGAAATCCGATATAGACATTCCAGAGTTATCTGAAATAACATCTTTTGCGTCTAAAACTTTATTTGCCGTACCGCCGTAAGCGTTTACCTTATATATACAATTATTATCTATGTAATATATATTATCCTCTTTATCCTGGCTGTAGCTATATATATCAATTATATCAGCATTTGCGACAGTATCTATAATGTATGGTGTACTTATAGTTTCATTATTAGATGTTTTTTCCATATCGTTGTTTTGTTCTTCCGTCTCATTTAAAGCTTCGTTTGCAGCCATATGTTCAACAGTCTCTGATATTTTGCTCTCATCTGATTTTTTATTACATCCGCTTAATCCAATGGTTATTAAAGTCATTATAACAATGCAACTTCTAAATATAAGTCTTTTTTTCATTATACATTCTCCTCATAATATAGCTTATCGAGTTTATTTATCGAATTGCTTTATACTCTTTTTCTGTACAAGGAATAATTCTGTACCAATCTGCTTTTGATTGTGATGTATCGACTATAAAAGCAAGACCCTTATCATATGTACTAATCTTACCGGTTGATTTTTTGTTATTAAACATGTTATCTACATATTTTTTCGATGTGTTCATATCGCAGCCCGTCACGGAAGAAATTAACAATTGATAATTAATCATTATAGGGCCAAAATATTCGTCTGAATAGTACATATCAGCATATTTATTATTTTTTATACCAAAAGATATTGAATATATTTTATCCCCTTTTGTATCAAGAGCTATCACTAAATCATCAAATGTTCCAAAAATAGTTTGAGAACATCCGTACGATTTTACTGAGGCTCCATATGTGTCAATATATTCTTCAATAAAAAAGAAATCTGAGGGGGTAAGGTCCTTATAATCTTTATTCTCATACGATTTTTTTAATCTATTGTAATTATTTAAAAAGGCTTGAACTGTAACATTTATTTCTAAATGATTATCTTTTTCAACTAAACATGAATAATATTTATTGCTACCAATATCATCAACATTTTCTGTGGGGTTTGTGGTATATTCATCCATGCTTTCTGTTGACGAAAGTGTTTTAATTTTATTTACTATTGGTACTGATATTACACACACCATTAATACCGATAAAATAATCCTCTTATTTGCATGCAAGAAGAGCGATTCAGCACTGGGGTTTTCATCTTTATACTCTTTTATCGCTTTACGTGCAATCAAATATTTTATTCCAAAAACAATTACAAGCGGAATAATAACAATCCTTGAAATTAATCCTAATGTACTTAATATTTTAGCAAGGAATCCCAAAATTCCGTCAACCCACCCAAACTCCTTATAAAACGGAAATAAAAATATGGTAACAGATATTACTATAAATATTATATACAAGCATTTATTACTGCTCTTATGTGCTTTCATAAAATCCTCGTCATTATTAATATTACACGCAAAAAAATTATGAGTTCTCTTGACGGTTTCATTTTTTACATTTTGGAACTGCTCGCTTTGAACAATATCCTTAGAATACTTTACAACCTGCTCTGCTTTTCCCTTATAGTCATAATTCTTTACTGTATGAGAAATTTTATCTATTACCGAATCAGATGTTATATGACCACATTTATCACATTTATTTTTTCCATTCAGCGGATTTCCGCATTGTGTACAAAAATTATCCATATTTGTTTTCTCCTACTTAACATCATCTATTTAATATTTAGTGATTTCACGCTTTCCAAACCAGTCTATACTTGTTGCACCAAGCATTTTGGCTTTACCTTCTATCATTTTCGTGGCTTCTTCAAGCGAATTTGCGTTAACAATATCAATTTGCATTTGAAAATTAGCGATATTAGGTTTCCATTTCATTTCATACATTTTCATTATCACATGCTCCTTCCTGATATTTTACATTTTACTACAAAATACACATCTTGTCAAGTGCTATTTGCAATATTTATTAAAGTGCATAAATGGTATATGTATTTATGTATAAAATGCCTGTATAATATATACGAGGTGATTTTTATGTTTAAGGTGCGCCATACAGAAGATACTGTAAATAAAACGTTCAGGATTCCGGCTTCTTTGTTGGAAAAAATGTCTGAAATTGCTCAGAAAGAAAATGTTTCATTAAACAGTTTTGTTATACAATGCTGCGAATACGCTATTGATAATATGCAAACATCTGACGAAACAGACAAATAGGTCTGTTTTTTTCTTACCTGACCGATTTCTCCTATATACTACCATTTTCTTATATCTGATATGGTATCTTTATTAAATACAGAATTCGGAAGCTTTATTATCTTTTTAATACTGCTATTTTTATTTGTACCCGTCACACATAATTCAATAGTAATTTCATCATAATTATTATCCATAACCATATTTCCAAATGAATCTATAATACCAAGTCCATTTTCGCTCCATATGACGTTTAAAATATTTTCTTGGTTAATGATAAACGGATGATGTAATGTGTCTTTATAACATTGATATTCTTCACCATACGGATATAGATAATCGCTATAATGATAATCATAGAACACCGGACCTTTTTCAGTTTCACAGCAAAACTTAAACCAACGTATTTTATTATCGGTATATTTATGCTTATATACTATCTTTCCTGATTCCTGTTGTATGATGTATTGATACTCATTGTTGCAAGCATAAATATAAGGCGGCTCTATTTCAAGCTCTAAATATTTATTTAAAGCACCGGAAAACAAATTATAATGATATATATGTGTATCATTGCTCAAAAACAAATTATCACCTATGCAATCAATCAAATCGTATTCGCAATTGCATATCATATTGAGCTGCTTATCCTCATATTTGCATAATCCAATTTTACCATTTTTGTAGAGTATAAATGTATTATCCCCACAAGAGATAATGTTGTCATATTCATTTTTAAATGGTAAATCACTGACATTATTTTTGTTTGATACTGTTAATAACATAATATAAAACCTCTTTTCATATTTAATTATAATATAAATACAAACTATTTAAGTTTGTTATTCGCAATTATTATATCGCAGCAATTCATAATTGTAAGCATAAAAATAAGAATATTACTTATTTCGATTAAAACGACCGAAATGTAATATTCTTATTTATGATATTCGTTAAATATTTTCACTATAATAATCTATCAGCTTTATGTAATTCTTCTTTAAAAATCTAACCTTTTCTTGTTCCGCAGTTTTTATAACTCTGAGACTGACACCCAGTTCTTCTGCCAATTCCCATTGATTTAAGCCCAACTCAGTTCTTATTCTTTTTATATTTTCACCCTGACCGAAATATATAAATTTATGATAGTCATCTAAAAGCAAACTTACATCTATATCGTACATTTTGGCCATTTTGTGCATAATATCTATCGGATAGATTCTTGTTTCGTTTTCGTATGACATATAGGTTGTCCTGTCAACTCCTATATATTCAGCAACATCTTCTTGACTTAAGGAATTCTTTAAACGAAAATATCTTAATTTCTCTTTTATATCATCAATATCACCGGGATTGGTAATTTCAAGATTAAATTTGTCGCATTCATTATAATCTCTGCCAATAATATATTTAATGCTATGTATAAACATTGGAGTATACATTGTCTTTCTATTATCCTTTTTACATAGAACATATAAATTATCATCTATTTTACTGAAAACTTGCCATTTATCTGCAAAAGGTACATTTTCAAATTTATATGTTTCCGCTATGTTAGTATAGAATTTTCTATACACCGTGCAATATACGAGGACAGGCGGGGGTTTTTGTCGGGGTTAAAGGTGTTCACGCCTTTGATAAGTCCGATAGCGCCTATGGAAATCAAATCCTCCGGATTTTTTTCGCCGCAGTATTTCATTGCGATATGCGCCGCAAGACGCAGATTCCGCTCAATCAAAATATTTTTCGCATTTTCATCGCCGTTTCTGTATCTTTCTATACACTCCCGCTCCTCCTCCGGCGTAAGCGGCTTCGGGAACGATGCCGAACCGCTCACATACCCCGTTAAAATCAGCACCGCCTTCAGCCATTCAAATACAACTCCGAACACAAAAACACCCCCTTACCGTATAATATGCGGCAGGAGGTTGTTCGTTGTATGTCCTATTGCAGATAAAATAGCGGCTGCCTGATTTTGTATCGGCAGCCACTTTGCGCATTTGTCATACTCCGGCTTACATTAAGCATACAGGCAAATTCAACACACTTCAACTCCCGTTTCATACAGACTTGTTTTATCTGCTCGTCCTGTCCTTTATATAATGCTCACTGAACAAATGCGATTTTCAATCGCATTTGGAAAAATTATGACTATTGTCAAAATTTTTCGTGTAAAATCAGAGATTTTACACAGTTCGCATTGATAAAGTCTGCCCAAATAAATATTTTGAGAAC
>JAXDRV010000144.1:0-6177 GCA_034090805.1 Clostridia bacterium | reverse complement strand
TGTTCTCAAAATATTTATTTGGGCAGACTTTATCAATGCGAACTGTGTAAAATCTCTGATTTTACACGAAAAATTTTGACAATAGTCATAATTTTTCCAAATGCGATTGAAAATCGCATTTGTTCAGTGAGCATTATTTATTGCTGCGCTTCGCCGTTTATATACAGCGTATAGCTTTCATTTTTGTCAAGCTCTGCCGATGAGAATAATATATATCCGAATTTCTTTGTCGGTGTAAATTCGGTCAAAGCATTTCCGCTGCTGTCCTTAATGCTTACGGCAGTTCCCGCCTCATATGATGCTGCAAGTCTTTTGCTTATTGAATACTGCTCTGACGCCTCGCCCGGTGCTACCATCATTCCCGAACTTCCCGCCGCAATAACCGTACCGCCGTTTATCAGGAATGCGCCGTTTGTGTCTATCGGACCGTTTCCACTGTTTTCCGGGCCGTTGACAATGACCGTACCGCCGTTTATCACAAGAGAGCCGTTGGAGTCTATGCCGTCACCATCTGCGGTTATGCTGATAGAACCGCCGTTTACGGCAATATGATGCTCACTGCTTATTTCACCGTTTCCGCTGCCGAACATACCGCCTCGTCCGCCTTTGCCGCCCTGTGGCATTTCGCCGTTCATCTCCGGTCTTTGAGGACGCTCTTGCATTCCCTCCGGCGGCTGATTTTCACCGTTCTGCATACGTCCGTTCTTTCCTCCCGCCATGATGTCGGGAGCTGTTCTGTTTTCAGGCTGTACGCCGTTCATATTTTCACGGCTGCCCATGATTCCGTCCTGCGGTTTCTGAGGGCGATCTGCTCCGCTCATATTCTCCGGCATTTCCGGCGGTTGATTTCCGTTGTTCGTCTGCGGCCGCTGACCGCCGCCGTTCATCATTTCTCCGCCGCCTCCGGCATTCATACCGTCATCGCTTGCAGTTATTGTTATCTCACCGTCATTTACCTTAAGAATACGCCCGCTCTCTATTCCCTCGGTTGATTGCGTGATATTTATTGTACCGCCGTCAATCGTCACGTCCTTCTCGGCCGAAATACCTTTCTTTACCGATGACGCAAGCGTAATCTCTCCGCCGCTTATGTTAATACTTCCGTCCGAATCCATACAATGATCGGTTGACGATACGGTAATTCTGCCGCCGGAAACGTCAAGCTGCCAATCAGCCTTTATCCCCTTTGAGGATATATCCGATGTACTATCCGTCTGCACGCTTGCAGCCTGTCTGCCGAAGCCGCTCTGTGATGCTGTAACCTCTCCCGTTGTTACAACGGAAATATCACCGTCCGTAATATCGGCAATGCTCTCCGAATAAATTCCGTCAAGAGCCGATGTAACCGACACCTCGCCGCCGCTTACGGTAAGCGTATCATTTACTCTTATTCCGTCCTTTTCGGCATTAACCGTTACGTTTCCGTCCGAAATCTCAAGACTGTCCGACGCATTTATCCCTCTGTGTGCCGCAGATGTCACCTTGAGCGCACCGCTGCCGTTTATCTCAAGCTTATCCTTTGCGCTTATGCACCCCTTTAAAGCGGCATAATCTCCCGAATACTCATCTGCGTCCGTAAGATAATTTTCCGTTCCGTCCTCAAGCGTGATGTACGCCTTATCGGCATTTTTAATATAGACCGCCGGTCCCGAAACGGCGTTTATGCTTACATTTGCAAAACGCAGCCTTACCTTGTCATCCGTGTCGACAGTGATACAGCCGTCAAGTGTTCCGCTGATCGCAAAATCACCGCCTTCTGTTATCGTTAAAACTCCTCCGTCAAGAGAAATCCCGCTGCCGTCAACCTCTCCCGTTGTGAGATTTGCGCTGCCGATATTGTTTTTCCATTCACTGCTGCCGTCCTCTGTTTCCGTTATGTCAACCGTTTTGCTGTCATCGTCCCAAGTGACGTTCAACCCCAACAGCTCACTTATCGCACGCAGCGGAACGAGCGTGCGCCCGTCCACAACCACAGGTGCTGCGTCACTTACCGTCGTTTCGGCATTCGTGCCGTCATTATCGGATTTTGTAATATCGCTGCTGCCTATAGTCATTGTGATTGTCTTTGAATTTTTGCGTGCCGTCACCGTCTGCGTCGACTGCTCCCACTGCACCTTTGAGCCGAAAAGCTCAAATATTTTGCGCATGGGAACCATTGTCCTGTCGTTGATAATCTGAGCCGGAACATCAAAGTCGACGGTTTGTCCGTCGTATTTTACGGTAATTTCCTCCGCAGAAGCCATTGGTGCCGAAACCGACAGCCCGCCCAACATTGCCGCAGCGGTAATTACCGCCAGAATTTTTTGTTTTTTCATGGTAAACCTCCGTTCTGCCGTTCTTAAACGGCATAAGACTTATTTTTCTTTATATTACCATAAAAAACTTAAATCAAGCTTAAACACATTTAAAAAATAAATGAATATTTTATGAATTATTTTCAATTCTGCATTTTTATCTGCTCGCCCTGAATAAGAGGATAGCTTATCAGATGCGTACCGTCCAAGTTTTCCTTGTTCATATCGACCGCCGTAATTTGGTGATTTTCATAGGTAGTATAATAGTAGATACCCTTATCCGCATTGCAGCAGGAGGTATAAATCGTTATTTCAAAATTACCGCCGCCGACGTCGCAGCAGCCTCTCTGCTGATCGACAGAACCGAGTATATGAAAAAACTGACTTACGCTCTCGCTCTCCGTACTGCCCGATATTGAATTCATCTTAACAAATGAGACTCTTACAAAACGTGACTGAGATGATAAATCTCCCGGCAGTCCCAACGCCCCCATACCTCGGCTGTAGGTTTGCAGAGGCAGTTGTTCCGAAAACCTGTTCTCAGGTGATTTCGGGGACAAATTCATATAATTGCTCAGATTAAGCATCTGCTCTCCGAACGGAGGATTGTTCGTAAGCACTCCGGCAGGGTTGTCGTAAACCTTAAGTCCCTCCTTTACGGATTCCACCGTAATCGCACCGCTTTTATCTGCAATTATCCAATGCAGCTGCGCCAAAGGCATCTTATCGCTGAACGGAGTATTGTCGATGTTAATTTTTTTCAGCAGCTCCTTCGCTTCGCTCACCGATGCGCATTGACAAAGAATCCACGGTATAAACTCAAACTGCGCCACATTATCCGCACCGTTTACCCTTTCCTTGTAATCTGCGTTCCCCACAAAATTCAAGCCTGCCATTCCCAGACCCTTTTCGTTTACAGCATCATAATAAAGCGGATAATCCCCCGCCACGTGTGCCATGCCGATCATCGCATAATGCTTCTCCGAATCTCCCGCCGACCTGAAATGAAAAGGATAATTTCTGGGCGTTACAGTCACCTCCTCGCCATATGAGGACTCATAATCCAACGTCCTTCCGAAATAGAAATCCTTAGTTTGATATGTCGCCGCCGTACACATAATACCGCCTCCAAAGCTTTGTTTTTATTTTATTATACCACCAAATAAAAATAAAATCAATATTTTTCATGTGTTCGGTTTTAAAGGTATTGAAAAGTTTTTTTATTACTGTTTATCAAAAAAATTCCAAAAATTCCGAAATTTCTATTGACAATGCTGTAAATTCATAATACAATATAAATATGATTACGAAAGAGGTGTTGAAAAACGAACAAATTTTTAAAACTATCTTTAAAGGCATTGGCATTGCCGATATTTATTATCAGAGTTATTTACGGTGCGCTGATTCGTTATATACCGTCGTGCTTTCTCTTGGTTTTTTCCCTACCGGAGACAACCGAAGCTCAGACGCAAGCTGACACCACCGTATTCATCATCATGGGTGTGGTAAGCCTATTTTGGAGTTTTTTATATGTGCTTTCTACTCCTTCTGTTCCAAAGTTGGCGTATATGTACAGAAATTATCCGAAAAAGATATTGGATATGATTAAGAAAAGGACAGCCTTTTGGATTGCTGTTGCAATTTGCGGAATAGCTATATTTATCAAAGCAACAGAGCTCCCATTATATATCATAGCATATATTGTGTTTTTACTTATTTCTGTAGGATTTAATACCTCCCTGACACTTATTATAAGCTACATGGGTTATAATCCGTTTTTTGAGGAGCTTTGCTACAAAAGAAGTGCTGACTTTAACAACAAAACCGTAGCACAGGCTTACAGAGAAAGCGGAGCAATGGAATATCTTTCCAAGGATAACGTGAAAAAAAACGCAAAAAAACTAAAATCAGATTTAAAAAACAACAGAAGATAGGAGTAGATGAACATGAAAAAGGTCAAAAATATTATTTTAATCAGTCTTTTTACATTAAATTCAGTGTGTATAACTGCATTTGCAGAACCAACGGTAACAGTCTCACTGCCGCAGGATATTCAGACGCGCAAGCTGATTGTAAATCTTGCCGTAATTGCGATAGCTATGCTTTCTTATTATTTCCCCAAATTTATTATGTATCATTTTGGGGACATAAAGAACAACATACGTCAATTTATGTCAAAAAAAGGCTATAGGCAATCAAGCTCTTCACGTGACAACTACAAAAAGAAGCAATATGAGATAAAGCGCAGACAGCAGCAGCTGAACGATCATATGCGGCATCAAAATCTTTCAGATGAGGCACTTCAGCGTGACATGGAGGAAATGCAGCGTCTTCA
Source organism: Clostridia bacterium (assembly GCA_034090805.1). Lineage (GTDB taxonomy): Bacteria > Bacillota > Clostridia > UBA1381 > UBA1381 > Ornithomonoglobus_A. Next base: position 1,548 of record JAXDRV010000144.1, on the reverse strand, counting down.
GAACGAATGGGCAATGCAGGAAGCAATAAAGTCAGTGACACCGTTTGATATGGGCGGTTACGTTCAGGGCGACGGTTTCAACCCGTCCGACACTATGGCGGCTGATTTCCAAAGAGATCAGATGAACAGCATGAACGATATGAATAACATGGGAGGAATGTTCTGATGATATTTACCGCTTTTGCGGTTGATATAAATTTACAAAACGAAAGGATTTTTAATTATGAAGAAAAAACTAACAGCTACGGCAATGGCAGTGATTACACTGCTTGGGACAACGGCATTTGCAGCTCCGAACTGGTATGAGGCTGAGTTTTCGGATCCGTTTAACAATGACCTGTTTGAGATGGTAAGCGAGATTAAGTTTTCGGACGAAATAAAGGAAAAATATCCGAATATTACACAGTCATTTTTTGGATTCGGCGGCGTTGAAGGCTTTGAAATCAACACAAATCAGTTTACGGCACTCAATGGAGAAGAAGCTGTAAATATCAAAATCGACTATGACGGAAATGCCTATGTAACGGGACATGAGTTGATACGATATGAAGATGAATATGCTGATGATGAAGGTATTGTAACAGACGGTTTGGCACCCTATTATTGGGTGGATGAAGATGAAATAGATCCGATGTATTCCATGCCTCACACAACCTACAAGGATATAAACGGAAATGAAGTTGTAGATTTTGATACATGGTATTGTACCGAAAACTACAGCTGCGGTCTTATCCATTTGGTAAGAGATATGAACAGCGGCGTACTTTCAGGCGATACAATAACCTATATTTACAATCCATGGGAGGACGGCAAGGAATATCATTTTAAGGGATCAATATATGAATTTGACGATAACGGATATGGAATATACAATCCCAACAACGAAATGGAATGTACCGTAAATGATAAATATTATGTTATAAAATTAAAAAAAGGAATTATTCCGTCGGTAACATACAATGGCGAGAAGATAGTATTTGACCAGATACCAGTTATAGAAAACGGCAGAACGCTTGTTCCTTTGCGTGCTATATTTGAAAAAATCGGAGCAGACGTAAATTGGAACGGTGATACGCAGACGGTAACTGCGGGAAAAGATGATACGGAAATATCACTCACCATAAACAGCACAATTGCAGTTAAAAACGGAGAGAATATAACGCTTGATGTTCCTGCAAAGGTTTTAAACGGCAGAACGCTTGTGCCGGTGCGTTTTGTTGCAGACTGTTTCGGCGTAAATGTAGATTGGGATGGAACCATGCAAAGAGTATCACTAACTTCCAAATGATATTTACCGCACCGACGCTTGATAAAACGTTGTATATTGATTTTGTGAAACCCCAACACGAAGAAATGTTCGGTTTGCGGAAAATATTATATGTATAATGGCAATAAATCAAAATACTGTCGAGAGTGTATAATAAAGTGTGTAAGTTAGAAAAAGTAGCTTACACGCTTTTCAATTTAAGATAAGTGTGATATAATAGAAGAAAGGAAATTTTTGAATGGAGAACATCATGGCAAGAAGAACAAAGAAACAGGGTGCAG
>JAXDRV010000143.1:0-26085 GCA_034090805.1 Clostridia bacterium | reverse complement strand
CTTTCATTCCTTGTACCGCCTTTTTTCTGATATGCATTCATTATATCAGAAAAAGTGCAGTTGTACATTTTATGGCGAGAACTTGTACACTTTGTGGCGAAAACCTGTATATTTTATTGGCGAAATTCTGTACACTTTATTATACCGCTTACAGCAGAACTTTAAATTTGCTCCGGCTTAGAAAATCTAAAAATATGATATTGGAAATTTAGTGTATTTTATGACTGTACATATATTGACAATTCCATATCCAGTTAAACACATTGATTTGTTACTGCAATAACTTATCGGTGTGTTTTTTCTTTTTTTGTCAATACAATCAATATACATCACCTGCCCTTCTAATAATTTTGAATTTATTGCGCAAGATCCAGCAATTCCAGGAAATAAAATCTCCTTCCTCTTTGCTTGTCATCTCCGAACAATATACCGGCTTTTTCAAGTACATTCAAATATCTGACTGCTTGACCATGTGATATATTTAGTTTATCCTCAATATAATTTGCGTTAAGAACGGGATTTGTGAATAAACACTCTATAACATCATCAAACTTAGGACTATTGATTATTTTCTGTACTGTGCTTTTGGTTTTGCTGTATAAATTATTGAGTGAATCTATGTATTCTGTGTGTTTATTTGTTTGGACAATAATTTTATTTAAGAAATATTTTATCCACTCGTCATAGCTACTGTTTCTTGAATTGGTAAGCATATTGTAATACACACGTTTATCTTGATTTATTGCTTCACTAACATAAAAAAACGGGAAATTTATAACATTTGCCTTATAAAGATATAAGCTAACAAGTATTCTTCCAACTCTTCCATTACCATCAGCAAAAGGATGTATAGATTCAAATTGCGAATGTATAATAGCAGCTTTTATGAGCGGGTGGATATCTGAACCGTTATTTATGAAATCAATCAATTCATTCATGTACTTCTTTGTCAGATACTACCGGAGGAATGAACACCACAGTTCCTGCACCGTTCTCAATCTGATTGTTTTTGATTTTATATTTTCCAATAGGCTTGTCAGGGTTGGGCGGTTCTACATCAGTTAACATGATTTTATGTACTTCTTGAATGAATGAGTGGGTAAATTTGTTTGCTCTTAAATGTTCAGCACCAAAAATAAGCGCTTTTGTGTGATTCCTGATTTCAATAGATTCCTTTTCATCATGAAGCTTAGGATCAACCTCACGTTCACATATATCAGATAAGGTTGTCCTTTGCGTTCCCTCTATATCCATAGACGACATAACCTCTTTCCTATGAAACATAGGTATTAGTATGCTATTAAATTTGTAAGCATCAATTTTAGCTTGTAAGATGCCAAGATTCTTAGATGCTTCCACAAGTTCATTAACAAAAAAGTTTATATTATAGTCTTGCAATCTATCGCAGATATATTTAAGCACCATCATTTTCTCCTCCCTCTATACATATATTACCACAAAGCTTTTTATTTGTTAATAGCTATCGTGCATCTTTTCGAAAAAGATGCACGATAGCTATTTTGATTGGCATTTGAACACCTGCTGACTCGTCAAAAGGACAATTTGTTGACAAATTTCGCCAGATTATAAATGTAATAATGACTGTTTTCGGGATTGAAAACAGTCCATTAAAATTATTTACTCATATAAAACTTGTTTTTTTCTGTCAAATTCTGTTGTATTTTGTCGAGTGCTTCACCAAAACGTTGGAAATGTGTTATTTCACGCTGCCGCAGGAATTTAATAACCTCGTTTACATCCGGGTCATCGGAAAGGCGCAGGATGTTGTCATAGACAGCGCGCGCCTTCTGCTCTGCTGCGATTTCACAAGAACAGAAACTTTAATCTCACTTTGAGAGCATTTTTAATAAACACAAAACAGCCGTCAAAATCGCCGGCTGTTTTGTATTTATCCTTTATTACTTATTTACAACTTCCTTAAGAGCCTTGCCTGCTTTGAATGCAGCAACCTTTGTTGCTGCGATCTCTATAACCTCGCCTGTTCTGGGGTTCTTGCCTGTTCTTGCATCTCTTGTTCTTACCTCGAAGGTACCGAAGCCTACAAGCTGAACCTTATCGCCCTCGCAGAGAGCCTTTGTGATTGTTTCTGTGACTGCTGCAACAGCTGCCTCAGCATCCTTCTTTGAAAGCTCTGCGCTCTGTGCTACAGCTGCAATTAATTCTGACTTATTCATGTTGAAATTTCCTCCTTGAAAATTAAATATTTAATAAGGCTTGGACAACCGAATAACTTACAGCTGCCTTAAAGCCGCATTTCTACTTGTATTTTATTATAAAATTCGCAAAATGTCAAGTAGTTTTCTATATTTTCCCGTATAAAACCTTATTTTTTCTTAATTTTTTCCCAAATTTGGTCCATTTCCGTCAAATCAAGGTCCGAAAGCTCCCTTCCCTGCGCCTTCACTTCACCTTCAAGCATCGCAAAACGTCTGATAAATTTATTCGATGCATTCGTCAAAGCCGTTTCACTGTTGACCTTTAAAAACCTGCCGAGGTTTACAACCGAGAACAATAAATCCCCCAGCTCCTCCTCTCTTTCCTCTGCCGTCTTAGCCTGCCTTACCTCATCTATTTCTTCCTCTATCTTATCGTAAACGTCGTTTATGTCCGTCCAGTCAAAGCCGGTATCCCCTGCCTTTTTCTGTATTTTCTCCGCACGCATCAGCGCAGGCAGATAATTCGGCACATCCTTGAGCACCTCCGTATACGTATCGAGCTTTTTTTCTTTCTTTTTATTCTTTTCCCAGCTTGTCAGAGCCTCGTCGGCACTGTCCGCCTTATCATTTCCGAATACATGGGTATGGCGGGTTATCAGCTTTGTGCAAAGTTCATTCAATACATCGTCAAACGAAAACGCTCCCCTCTCCCCGGCAAGCTGCGCATGGAATGCCACCTGCAAAAGCACATCGCCCAACTCATTTGCAAAATCCTTGTCGCTGCCGTTATCGAGTGCGTCCACCGCCTCATAACATTCCTCGATCATATTCTTCTTTATGCTCTCATGCGTCTGCACACGATCCCACGGACAGCCGTTCTCACCTCTTAATATCGTAAGAATCTCAAATAAATCATCAATTGTATACTGTTCCTTAATAAAATCCATCGTAATCCTCCATCCCGCCGCCATGCAGCGGCACAAATCATAATTCAGTAGATAATTATACCACTATTTTCATGATTTTTCAATAGTTTTCAACGATTTTCGCATCAATATAAGATGTTTTATTTCCTCCGATCCTGTAAGCGCAAGCGAAAGAACATATACAATCGCAGACAGCACGCATACTGCGGCGGCAGACGGAAAAATCCCCGGAATTTTCATGCAAATCGGCTCTTTCGCCAGATATATAACCGCATACATCGCCATTCCGGCAAATGCAGGCTTTATAATTGTTTCCTTAATTCCGAATTTTAAACCCATAAATTTTTTCGTACCCGCAGCGCACAGCAGCATAACAGCCAAGGAGCTTACATTTGCGCTTATAACAGCTCCGTAAATACCTATATCACGTATAAGCACAGCGCTCATAATCAGCCTTATTGCCATTCCGATCGTCGAATATGCTACCGTATTCATTATTTTACCTCCGGACTGCATTACGGAAATCAATATATTGGACACGCATATCATGACTATACACGGTGCGCTCATGCTGAGCATATATGCCGAGGACGAATTTCCGAACAGTATTTCAAGCAGCTCTTTACTCATCGTCAGCATTATCACCGTACACGGCACCGCAAATATTACGGTAAGTCGTACTGCCGTCACTGCCGCCGCCGACGCACGCACACGATTGCCCGATGCAAGTCCTCCCGCTATCACCGGCAGCAAGCTTACCCCAAGCGTTGCCAAAATCCCCGCCGGCAGATGAAGCAGCGTCAGGGCATATCCCGTATATGCTCCGTAAATTCTCCTTGCGCTGTCCGCATCTGCTTCGCTTATAAGCAGTCCCGACCTCACCACAGCCGTATCAACCGCCGACAGCATTGCCGACAGCACCGACGCAAACAACAGTGGAAGTGCTATCGCCGTAAGCTCGCTGTGTATTATGCGCTTTTCCTCCGGGCGGCACCGATCCGGGATTTTGCCCGAAAACACGAAAACAGCCAAGAACACCGCCGTTGCCGCCGCCTCTCCTATCGTCACACCCATGACCGCTCCTCCGGCTGCGGCGCTTATCCCTCCGCCGAGAAGCCTTGCCGCAAGTATATATCCCGCCGCAAGCTTTATAACAGCCTCTATGACCTGCGACACTGCTGTGGGGATCATATTTGATACACCCTGGAAATAGCTCCTCACTGTCGTTCCCGCCGCCACAAAAAACACCGACGGCGCAATCATCTTCACGGCAAATACAGCCTTTTCCTCCTTCAGCGCAAGCGCAAAGAACTCCGCTCCGAAATACAGCACCGCACTGCCCGCAAGTCCTACAAGCAGCAAAATAACATTGGACAGCCTGACCGTATACCCCACCATTGACGGCTGTTTTTTTGCACTGTATTCCGACACAAGCTTTGACACCGCAAACGGCAGACCGGATATTATAAACGACAAAAACATTATGTAAATACTGAAGGCTGTGTTGTATACCGCCATGCCCTCCTCCCCTATTATATATGTGAGCGGTATTTTAAATATCGCCCCAAGTATCTTTGAAACGGCATTCGCTATCATTAATATAACCGCTCCGACAACAAAATTTTGCTTTTTCAAATAAATCAACCCCTTGTTTTTTTCTTATATATATGCTATAATCATTTTATGAACATAGGTAATTGTAAAATGTGAGATTTCTGTAGAATTTGAGATATTTCTGCTTGAGCTTCAGCTCAGACATCCCTCACTTCATTCGGTAACTCGTCGAAAATCAATTATAAACATAACAAATTCTTCCAAAATCATAAAAACTTATAGGATTTGAGAGTGTTTTTGAGTTTGTTCAGCTGAGTTACCGCAAGGGATGTTTGAGTACGAATAAATCCAAAAACACTCTCAAATCCCGATTTTACAATCACCCAATTTCATGAACATATAAGGAGAAAAAAATTACAATGGATATAGCAAAGATTAAACGTGCATACGGCGAAATAACAGTCCCCGGGGACAAATCCATTTCCCACAGGGGTGTCATGCTCGGCTCGCTCGCAGAAGGCATGACCGAAATCAACGGCTTTTTATCGGGCGCAGACTGCCTTTCGACTATTGACTGCTTCAGAAAAATGGGAATCCGCATCGAGCTTAACGGCGGTAAGGTTACGGTTTACGGAAAAGGTCTGCATGGACTGTCCCGTCCGTCCGACACGCTGTACACCGGAAACAGCGGCACAACCACACGACTGCTCTGCGGAATACTTGCAGGTCAGAGCTTTGACAGCGTGATCACAGGTGACGCTTCGATATGCAAACGCCCCATGAAACGTGTTGCAGAGCCTCTTTCAAGAATGGGCGCATTAATAGAGGGTAATTACTGTCCTCTCCGCATCACAGGCACACAGCTTCACGGAATGGATTACCGGATGACAGTCGCCTCGGCGCAAGTGAAAACAGCCATACTTCTCGCTGGGTTATATGCCGACTCGCCTACGGTTATCCATGAAACGGAGAAATCACGAAACCACACAGAGCTTATGCTTAAGGCTATGGGTGCAGATATTAACGAGAGCGGCAGGGACATAACCATAACACCGGCGCATGAGCTGTTTGCACAGAAAATTGATGTTCCGGGTGACATTTCATCGGCTGCATTTTTCATGGTTCTCGGCGCAATAATGCCAAATTCGCTCATCACAGTGAAAAACGTAGGCATAAATCCCACAAGAACAGGTATCATAGATGTAATGCGTGATATGGGAGCGGATATGACAATCGAAAACATTCATTCCTCAGCCGGAGAGGATGCTGCCGACATAACTGTAAAAACCTCGTCCCTCAAGGGCACGGTCATAGGCGGAGAAATTATACCCAGACTTATAGACGAGCTGCCGATTATCGCCGCCGCAGCGCTTTTTGCCGACGGCGAAACGGTGATTAAGGACGCACAGGAGCTTAAGGTCAAGGAAACCAACAGAATAACCGCTGTTGTGAACGAATTTAAAAAGTGCGGTGCGGATATTACCGAAACCGACGACGGAATGATAATTAGAGGTCAAAAGCCGCTGCACGGGGCGGATTTCTGTTCCTACGGCGATCACCGCATGGCAATGAGCCTTACCGTACTTGCACAGCTTGCGGACGGTGCTTCAACGCTTGACGACGCAAAATGTGTTGAAATATCATACCCGAAATTTTTCGAGGATTTTTACAGTTTAGGGAAATAAGGAGAAAAAATATGAAGAAAAGAGTAATCTCCGTATTATCCGCAGTCACCGTAATCGCCTCGCTTATCCCATCGGCTGTTGTATCGGCTTATGACCTGCCGAGTGCATTTTGGAGTGTAAATGAAAAATATCTGTCAGCGGTTGATGAGAAGAATTATTCGGACACCGCAAAATACGGCAGTGAAATAGTAAATATGATACTTTCAGAGGAAAAGAACGACCAAACTGTGGACATTATCGGCTCAAGAGCCTATGAAACAGCTTTTGCATATTTTTTCTTGGGCGATTACGATAATGCTCTTAAATACTTCCAACTGTATATCCCCTACGGCAAGGAGAAAAACTGGACAGACGGCGTAATAATAGCCGAAAATTTTATTAAGCAGCTTACAACGGAATTTGACGTATACAAGCACACCTCTGCCGAACAGAAGTATTTCGGTGCAAAAAATGAGCCTCACGGCGTTCTTTACGGACAGGTAAGCGAATGTTCCCAAAGAAACGAGTCCATGGTGCTTTTATATCTCGAATACGGTAACTTTGACGAGTTTAACTGGGCGAGAGCCGTTTTTGATATAGCGTCAAGAGAAAATAAAAGCGTAGAGCTTGCGTTGAATTTCCCAAATCAAGGAGACACCGCCCGCTCAATTGACGCATCATCTCCCTATCTTGCGAAGCTTGCCGAATTTCTCGGAAGGTATCCGTACATTCCCGTTTATCTGAGAATCGGCGCAGAGGTAAATATCTGGAGCGTTTCACCTTGCTCACCCGACGACTTTAAAAAAGCTTACAGAACAATCGCCTCAAAATTCAAGGCAATACCCAACATTGCCACCGTATGGAGCATTGCACATACATCACAATGGAAAAGCGATTCATGGCCGTACACAACAAACGATTTTTATCCCGGAGATGAATATGTCGACTGGGTCGGAGCAACGGTTTACACCAACAAATACTTTGGCGCAAAGCGCTGGGACGGAGTATCATACTTTAACGAGGTATGCTTTAAAACAGGACTTAATTCCGATCCCGTTCTCATGATTAAGGATCTCGCAGATACCTACGGTGACAGAAAGCCTATAATGGTATCGGAGTGCGGCAGCTCATATCGTTCGCAGGGAGAAATAAACGAAACGCATCACGAATGGGGTGCAGAGCGTCTGACGCAGATTTTTTCATTCATTCCGATGGTATATCCGCAGGTAAAGCTTATTGCTTATTTCAACAAGCGAATGGGCTCGGAGGCGAATTTATATAATTTTGCCGGTTCTCCCGCGCTTGAAGCCACATATAAAGCCGTTACATCAAAGCCATGGTTTATCCAAAACAGCACCGATAATTCGGCGGAATCATACTTTGAAAAGCTCGGCAGCACTCTTAACACGGACGGAAGTGTGCGGCTCAGCTCATACCCGCATATTTACGGAGAGGAATCCGTTACTGTGGATTATTATATAGACGGCAATCTTGCCGCCTCATCAAGCACAGTTCCGTATACCGTTGACATAAACGGCATATCCGGCACACATACGCTGCGTGTTACAGCACGTGGGAGCAACGGCCGAACAGTCGAAAAAAGCTTTTCACTGAACAGTACGACAAAGACCAACACCCACTGTGATTTCAGCGATACCTCTCAGCTGCTTTCCGTTCAGAAAAGCGCATTGGATTACGCAGTCAAAAACGGCATTATGACAGGCTATACAGACGGTACGATAAAACCGATGAACACCATTACACGTGCGGAGTTTGCGACTATGATTTGCCGTATGATGAAATACACCGTCTCCGAGCCGTGCGGCTTTTCCGATGCGGCAAGCCATTGGGGTTCAAGCTATATCAAGTCCTGCACAGACACCGGAGCCATAAACGGAGTCGGCGACAACAAATTCGACCCCGACGGCACGATAACCTTTGAACAGGGTGTAAAAATTCTCACCGTAGTATGTGGCATTGCAGATTCTTCGGCCGCATATCCCGACGGTTTTATAACCGCAGCGGATAAAAACGGTATTATTGAAAATCTCACCTCACGGGCAGTCGGCAAGCCTCTCAACAGAATCGACGCAGCCGTTATGATGGAACAGGCTGCCGCAAATACCCACTAAAAATCAGTACAATATGCAAAAAGCACCGTACATTGTCAGTAATATACGGTGCTTATATTTTTTATCTATTAGGAAATTTCTCAATTTCCTAATAGCAAAAAAGTCTACCTATGGGAGTGCAGCGAAGCGAAACGACAGTCACGATAGTGACTTTTTTATCTAATAGGAAATTTCTCAATTTCCTAATAGCAAAAAAGTCTACCTATGGGAGTGCAGCACAGCGGAACGACAGTCACAATAGTGACTTTTTTATTTACGGTCTGCTGATGATAAAGCCGCCTATATCGATAAGGAAATCACGGCTCTTAAGCACTTTTGCAACGTCCTCGGAGGTTTTCATTTCCTCCTTGGTAAGTATCGCCGCTATCCCCTCTCGTCCGTATTCGTGGCAGTCGCTTCCCGCCGTTGCTATGCAGTCATGTTCGGAGGCATACCGAGCCGCCAATGCAACCCTCGAATTTTGCCCGGGGTGCATATTGAACACCTCTATGCCGTCAAGGTACTTCATATCCGTAAGCTCCATTCCGTCACGGAACGGGTGCGCCTGCAAAAGCACCGTGTTTTCACTCCTGAAAAACTCCGAAAACTCAGCAATACCCCGATTCAGATATTCATACGCATCGTCAAAAAACTTCTCATCTATTCCATACACAAGATAGTCGTTCCAATTCTCCGAAAAACGAAGCTCTGAGCCGAGAATCACATTCAATCCATGCCGCTCTCCCGCTTCAACCGCTCTGTGATAATCATCAAGATATAAATCTATACATTTTCTCTTATTCGACACTTCATTCATATCATGCGTAAAATGATTAGTGATCACTATGCTGTCATATCCCTTTCCCGCATAAATCTCAATCAGTTCCTCAGGCGGAATCTGACCGCACCTGCTTGCGGGACTGGTATGAGCGTGCAGCTCTGTTCTGTATTTGTATAAGCTTGTATCCATTTAAATTACTCCCCTCAGCCAAGCTTAAACTCATCTGAGTCCAAACATCACCATGGCTATATTAAAATATATAAATATCGAGCAGCTGTCCACAATTGTTGTTATCAGCGGAGCTGCCATCAGCGCCGGGTCAAGATTAACACGCTTTGCCAGCATCGGCAGCATTGCGCCTATGAGCTTTGACATTATTACCGTGCAGATCAGCGACATCGATATCGTAAGCGCAAGCGTAAGATTTCTGCCGTACGTAAGATAAATTCTTATTCCGTTTACCACCGCAAGCACTGCGCTTACTATTATGGCAATGCGAAATTCCTTAAATACAACCTTGAAAAAGTCGCAGAAGTGTATCTCCTCAAGCGCAAGGCCTCGTATGATAAGCGTAGAGCTTTGCGAACCGCAGTTACCGCCCGTATCCATAAGCATTGGCATAAACGACACAAGCAGAGGCATCACCTCAAACGCAGTTTCGTATTTGGTTATTATCAATCCCGTTATTGTTGAGCTTATCATAAGTACCAGTAGCCATACTATACGGCTTTTGGCGTGCTTTATAACGCCGGTTCGGAAATATGTGTCCTCGTTCGGAGCGATTGCCGCCATCTTGGTTACGTCCTCGGTGTTCTCTTCCTGGATAACGTCCATAGCGTCGTCAAACGTTACGATACCGACAAGCCTGCCGTCACGGTCAGTCACGGGCAACGCAAGGAAATCGTATTTTTGGAACATATTCGCCACGACCTCTTTATCCTCCAGAGTATCAACGCTTATGAGATTCGTTTCCATTATATCGCCAATACGGTCATCTTCATCGGCAAGGAACAAATCCTTTACCGTTACAATTCCGATAAGCTTCCTGTTTTCGGTTACATAACAGGTGTAAATTGTTTCCTTATTGACGCCGACACGCCGTATTTTCGCAAAAGACTCCCCCACCGTCATGTCACTGTGCAGACTTACGTACTCGATCGTCATAATCGAGCCTGCGCTGTCCTTCGGATAACGGAGGATCGTGTTTATCGCTTTCCTTGCTCCGGTTGAGGAATTTTGCAGTATTCTTGAAACAACATTCGCCGGCATTTCCTCTATAATATCAACGGTATCGTCAATAAATGAGTTGTCGAGGATTTCACGCAGCTCCGCATCCGAAAACGCTGTTATAAGATGCTGCTGCATATCGGTATTCATAAACGCAAATACCTCAGCCGCCAAATCCTTCGGCAGCAGCCTGTAAAGGATAAGAAATTCCCGCCGCTCCTTGAAATCATCGCCGAACATTTCCTCAAACAACGCCGCAAGATCGGCAGCGTTTTCCTCACTCATTATCTCCTTTACCGCCATATACTTACGTTCTTCAATAAGCTTTGCGATTACACTGAGAAGATTTTCCAATGACATCGCCTCCCGTCAAAATATATGTTTAAAAATCATTTAACCGTAAAATGATCGGGTTTTTCATCTCTTATTCCAAAGGCATATAAAATCGCCTCCACAGTCCTGCGTGACGCTTCTCCGTCACCGTAGGGATTTGCGGCATGAGCCATTTTGTTGTAGGCTTCTTCGCTTTCAAGCAGCTCCTCCGCAAGAGCGATTATATTTTCCTTTTGAACTCCGGCAATTTTGACCGTTCCCGCCTCAACCGCCTCAGGTCTTTCCGTTTCACGTCTTAATACAAGCACCGGCTTTGCAAGTGCGGGAGCCTCCTCCTGTATTCCGCCGCTGTCCGTCATTACCATAAAGCTCCTTGCCATTGCATTGTGCAAATCCTCAACGTCAATCGGATCTATCAGATGCACTCTGTCAAGTCCGTCAAGGATTCCGAATGCGGTTTCTCTTACCGCCGGATTCAGATGTACCGGATATACAAGCTCCGTATCCTCGTATTTCGTCACAATGTGCTTTAATGCCTCACATATGTTTTCAAGCGGCTCGCCGAGATTTTCACGTCTGTGCGCCGTCACTATAATCACACGCTTATTTTCAAAATCAACCTCATTGAGTGCCGGCTCCTTGAATACATACCCGTCTTTTACGGTTGTCTTTAATGCGTCTATAACCGTGTTTCCCGTGATATAGATCGTATCGTCGCTTACGTTTTCCTTAAGCAAATTCAACCTGTTCTGCTCTGTCGGCGAAAAATTCAGATCGGAAATTCTGCCGGTAAGCTGGCGGTTCATTTCCTCCGGGAACGGCGAATATTTATCGTAGGTTCTCAGTCCCGCCTCAACGTGACCGACCTTTACCTGATTATAAAACGCCGCAAGCGCAGCAACAAAGCTCGTTGACGTGTCACCGTGAACAAGCACAATATCCGGCTGCTCCTTTTTGATTACGCCGTCAAGTCCCTCAAGAACTCTTGCTGTAATTTCCACAAGCGTCTGGCGTGTTTTCATTATATCGAGATCATAATCCGGCTTAAGCTTGAAAATTTCAAGCACCTGGTCAAGCATTTGTCTGTGCTGCGCCGTTACGCACACAACGGAATCTATGCAATCGTATTTTTTCAGCTCAAGCGCAAGCGGAGCCATTTTAATTGCCTCCGGACGTGTGCCGAATACGGTCATTACCTTTAGCTTTTTCATAGTAATCCTCCATTCCGCCGCCGTGCGGCGGCACAAATCATAACGTGGAAAAGAAGCCTGTCATCACTTTTGCTTCGCAAAAGCCGCACTCCGTGCGTCCGCCCTTCTTGGCGGTGAGTGCAGATTGCTCTTTTGAGGAGCGCCGACGTATGTTGATACTTCAAGCTCCGATAAAGGGCAAGATGCGCCGCTTATTTTTCACGTTAATCCTCCATGTTATCAGTCTGTTATTTCTTCCTCTTCCTCAGGCTTTTCTATATGATGCACATAGCTGTTTTTTCCGAGCAGAGAGCCTATCAGAAGTAAAATCAGCACGCATATCAGCAAAAGCAATGCTCTTAACGCACCGCTTTCCGCAAGCAGCACGGCTGTTATGCCCAAAACACCACTTATCGCATACAGAATAAACACCGTCTGCTTTTGGGAAAATCCCATATCGATAAGCCTGTGATGAAGATGTCCTCTGTCGGCTATCATAGGACTTTTTCCCGTTGCGACACGTCTTATCATCGCAAAGCTTGCGTCAAACAGCGGCAGTCCCAAAATCAGCAGCGGAACAGCAAACGAAATCACAGCATAGCTCTTGAACACTCCCTGAATCGAGAGCGTTGCAAGCATAAATCCGAGAAATGTTGAGCCTGTGTCACCCATAAATATTTTTGCCGGATTAAAGTTAAACGGCAGAAATCCAAAGCATGACCCCATCAGAGCGATACCGAGAATCGCTATCGAATACTCGCCCACTCTTATTGAGATGAACACAAGCGAAACCGACATTATAGCGCTTACTCCCGCTGCAAGTCCGTCAAGTCCGTCTATGAAATTAACGGAGTTTGTTATGAACACAATCCATATCACTGTCAGTGCCACCGAAAGCCACGGCGGCAGCACCCAATAGGGATTATCACTGAAAATGTTCGGGTTTGTGAACACATCGATTTTTATATCGCCCACATACACCACAACAAGCGCAGCGGCAATCTGTATCACAAACTTCAGCTTTGCGTCAAGCGCGCGGCAGTCGTCTACAACTCCCATCGCAATTATTATCGCCGCTCCGCACAGTGTTCCCACAAGCTGCCTTGACATATCGGCAAAGCACAGCGTTGCCACCAAAAATCCAAACACAATGGCAAGTCCGCCTATTCTCGGAGTGGGCTTTTTGTGCATACGTCTTTTATCCCTGGGAATATCTATTGCACCTATTTTAAATGCAAGCCGTCTTACAAGCGGCGTTGTTGCGAATGTAAATACAAAGGATATTATAAACGCAAATATAATGTGTAAAATTTGCTGTGTTTCCATTTCTGTTACCACTAACTCCTTTCAGATGTACGGTTTATCTTTGCACAAAGCCGACCTTCTTGTACACCTTGTTCATCGTCTTTCTTGAAACCGCATATGCCTTTTGCGCTCCCTCGTCGCAAATGCCCTTTAAATAAGCCTTGTCCTGTATAATTCTGTCATATTCCGCACGAATGGGGCGCACCATTTCCACAACAGCCTCGGCAACATCACCCTTGAAAGCTCCGTAGCCTTGTCCCGAATACTCGCTTACAAGCGTTTCTATGCTCTTGCCTGTTGCCGCAGACATAATCGTAAGCAGGTTATTGATTCCCGCCTTTGTTTCGTCATTTTCACGATATTCTATAACTCCCTCGCTGTCCGTTACCGCACTCTTAATCTTCTTTGCGATAACGTTAAGGTCGTCAAGCATGGAAATATATGACTTGGGATTTTCGTCCGATTTTGACATTTTCTTTGTCGGCTCCTGGAGGCTCATAACCTTCGCACCCGCCTTAGGCAAAAATCCCTCAGGTATTGTAAACACATCTCCGTAAATCGCATTAAATCGCTGTGCTATATCACGGCAGATTTCTATATGCTGCATTTGATCCTTTCCGACCGGCACAAGATCCGTCTGATAAAGCAGAATATCCGCCGCCATAAGCACGGGATATGTGAAAAGTCCCGCATTTATATTATCGGCATGACGTGAGGACTTGTCCTTGAACTGCGTCATTCTCTGAAGCTCTCCCATGTATGTGTAGCAATTGAGAACCCAGCCGAGCTCCGCATGATGCGGATTGTGCGACTGCACAAAAAGCGTGTTCTTCTGCGGGTCTATACCGCACGCAATATAGAGCGCAAGCAGCTCCAGCGTTCTGCGCCTTAAATCAGCCGGATTTTGACGGACGGTTATCGTGTGCAGATCCATCATCGCATACGTGCAGTCATAATCCTCCTGCAAATCAACCCAGTTTTTTATCGCTCCGAGATAATTTCCGAGCGTTATATTTCCCGAGGGCTGTACCCCCGAAAATATCCTTTTCTTTGCTTCTTCCATTGAAATACGTTCCTCTCTGTTATAATTCAAAGTACCTCTGTCAGTGCCTCGCCGAGTCGTCTTATGCCCTCCTCAAGCTTTTCGGGAGTTGCGGACGAATAATTCAGTCTGAACATATTTGACGGTGCTTTCATATCTATCGCAAAATTCGATCCCGGCACAATGGCAACCTTTTTCTCAAGTGCCTTGTCAACAAGAGGCGTTATATCCTCAAGCTCCGGACATTCACACCACAGGAAAATACCGCCATCGGGAACAGTCCACTTTACCTTTCCCGCCGGGAAATACTTTTCCATTGCTTCAAGCATAACATCGCACTTTTTACCGTAAAGCTCTCTGTTTTTCTCTATGTACTTGTCAATATTATACTTCTTCATAAATTCAACGCACATAAGCTGAGTAAGCACAGGCGTGTGAACGTCGTTTACCTGCTTTAGTATCTCAATCTTTTCAACAATTGCCGGTGCGCCTATAATATATCCCAAACGCATACCCGGTGACAAAATCTTCGAGAACGATCCGGCATAGATAACTCTGCCTTCGGTATCAAGCGATTTTATCGTAGGCAGATCCTCGCCTCTGAAACGCAGATCTCCGTAGGGGTTATCCTCAAGCACGAGAACGTCATATTTATTGGCAAGCTCTATCAGCTTTTTTCTCTTTTCAAGCGACATCGTTGTGCCTGTGGGATTCTGGAAGGTCGGAATTGTGTAAATCAGCTTTACGCCGTCGTTATTTTTAAGTGCTTCCTCAAGTCCCTCCATGCTCATGCCGTCATCCTCAACCTTTACTCCGACAAGCTGCGATTCATATGTTCTGAACGCATTAAGGCTACCGATAAAGCTTGGACTTTCAACTATTATTTTATCACCCTTATTTATAAGTGCCTTTGCCGTAAGGTCAATACCCTGGTTTGCACCCGTCATAATTATGATCTGATCGTCCTCCTTGACGGAATTTACCTTTGCGGCACGTGATTTTGCACATTCCTTCATTGCGGGTACTCCGTCGGTTGTTCCGTATTGGAGTGCACCTGTCGGGTTTGTCATAAGAATTTTCCCTGCAATCTTTGAAAGCTCGTCACCGGGGAAAAGCTCCGATGCAGGATTCCCCCCCGCAAGCGAGATAATCTCCGGGTCTGCCATGCGCTTAAACATTTCTCTTATTGCCGAACCCTTCATGGGCTTTACTCTGTCTGCATAAAATTTTTCATAATTCATTTACATTAATCTCCATTCCGCCGCCATGCGGCGGCACAAATCATAATGTGGAAAAGACACTTGTCATCACTTTTGCTTTGCAAAAGCCGCACTCCGTGCATCCGCCCTTCTTTGCTGTGAGTGCAGATTGCCTTCTTGAGGGACGACGGTGTATGTGTATACTCCGAGTCCCGAAAGGAGGTGAGATGCGCAGTGTATTTTTCACATTATACTTCTTTCTATAAATATTTACTTTTTCAGCTTTGCCCAGCTGTCCTTTAATCCGACAGCCCTGTTAAATACCGGTCTTTCCTCCGTTGAATCGGGGTCAACGCAGAAATATCCCTGTCGCATAAACTGGAACGAATCACCCGTCTTGAGATTGTTCATCGTACTCTCTATTTTTGCATTACCAAGCACTATCATCGATTCGGGATTAAGATTTTCCGTAAAATCTCCCGTTTTGCTCTCGTCCGACGGATTTTCTACATTAAACAGTCTGTCATAAAGACGTACCTCAGCCGTTATTGCATGAGCAGCACTCACCCAATGAATCGTACCCTTGACCTTTCTTCCGTCCGGCGACTGACCGCCCTTTGTTTCCGGGTCGTACGTGCAGTGAACCTCCGTAACCTTGCCGTTTTCGTCCTTGACGCAGCTTTGCGCCGTCACGTAATATGCACTCTTTAACCGAACCTCACCGCCGGGCTTTAATCTGAAATACTTTTTCGGTGCCTCCTCCATGAAGTCGTCCTCCTCAATGTAGAGAACCTTGGAAAACTCCACCTTTCTTGTACCCATTGAGGGATCCTCCGGGTTTACTTCAACCTCTATCTCCTCAACCAAATCTTCGGGATAATTGTCTATCACAAGCTTGATAGGCTTTAAAACCGCCATAGCTCTCGGTGCTTTTTTATTGAGGTCATCTCTCAGACACGCCTCAAGCAGCGCAAAATCGATAACGCTGTTAGCCTTAGACACGCCTATGCGTTCGCAGAAATCACGTATTGCCGCAGGCGTATATCCTCGTCTGCGCATACCGCAAAGCGTTGACATTCTCGGATCGTCCCAGCCGGAAACGATATTGTCCTTAACGAGTCTTAAGCATTTTCTTTTGCTTGTCAGAGTATAGTTTAAATTCATTCTCGCAAACTCGATCTGCCTTGACGGTGCTTCATAGCCCACCTCACGCAGTACCCAGTCGTAGAGCGGTCTGTGATCCTCAAACTCCAGAGAGCAAAGCGAATGTGTTACTCCCTCGACGGTATCCGATATTGGATGCGCAAAATCATACATCGGATATACCACCCATTTATCTCCCGTTCTGTGGTGATGCGCTCTTAAAATTCTGTAAATAACCGGGTCACGCATATTCAGATTCGGTGATGCCATATCTATCTTTGCTCTTAAAACCTTTGAGCCGTCCGGGAACTCGCCGTCCGTCATGCGCTTGAATAAATCAAGGTTTTCCTCTATCGAACGCTCACGATACGGACTGTTTTTGCCCGGCTCCTTAAGCGTGCCTCTGTATTCTCTTATCTCGTCCGCAGAAAGGTCGCATACATATGCCTTACCCTTTTCGATAAGCTTTACCGCAGCGGCGTAAATATCGTCAAAATAATCGGACGCATAGAGTATCTTACCCCATTTAAAGCCGAGCCACTCAATATCCCGCATTATTGCGTCAACATACTCGGTATCCTCCTTTGTGGGGTTTGTGTCGTCAAGACGCAGATTGCACACGCCGCCGTATTTTTCCGCCATTCCGAAATCTATACATATCGCCTTTGCGTGACCGACATGAAGATACCCGTTGGGCTCCGGCGGGAAACGTGTCTGCACATGATCGTATGCTCCGCTGTCAAGATCCTTTTCTATAGCTTCTTCTATAAAGTTTCTGCTGAAAAATTCTTCCATAAATCCGTTATCCTCTCTGTTAAGTATTTTATTTGCTTAATGAAACTATTGCGCTGTCAAATCTTCTCATAACCTCGTCCGTGCCGAGAGTCTGGAGAATTTCGTATAAATCCGGGGTGTTTCTGCGTCCCGTCACTGCGGCACGTATAACTCCCGCAACGTCTCCGACATGACCTCTGTACGCTTCCGGATTTTTCTTGAACAGCTTCGGTGCTTTTGCATATCCGAGTGCAACAGCCATTTCACGCACCTTCGGGAACCATTCCTCCGCCGGGTCGTTTTCGCTGTATATCTCCTTGTACTGCTCAAGGATTTCTATCATATCTTCATTCGATAAATTATCGGCAAAGTCAAGCTTTTTGTCCCACAGCTCGTTATAGAAATAGGAAACGTAATTTTCAACGTCCTCCCATTTGCCTATATCCTTACGAGGCTTTTCGTTTCCTCTTTCAATGGAGAATATCGACTTTGCGTATTCCTCATCGTCCGTCAAAAGCTCATAAAGCCTTGTGTTGTATTCCTTAGCCCATTCCGCCGAAAGGTCGTATACCTCCTCGGCGCTCAGCCTGCATATATAATTTTTCGACACATCATTCAGCTTTGCAAGGTCAAACAAAGCTCCCGCCTTGCTCATCTTTGACAAAGAAAACTCAAATTCAGTATTGTCTGCGTCCGGATTTTCTATCCGCCACTCTTCATAATTTGAGTTTGCTATCGTGAGCAGATACTCGATAACCGCCTCCGCCGGATAACCGCACTCGCGGAAATAGTCAACCGCTGCCTCGGGGTCCTTGCGCTTTGAAAGCTTACGCTTGCCGCCCGTTTCGGAGTCCTCCTTCTGCATCGGTGCTATATGTCCGTATCTCGGTGCTTCAAAGCCAAGCACGTCAAACAGCTGAAGATGTATCGGCGCAGAGGAAATCCACTCATCGCCTCTCGTCACGTCCGTTGTCCGCATAAGATGGTCGTCAACCGCATGAGCAAAGTGGTATGTAGGAGTTCCGTCCTTTTTAAGCAGCACCACATCAAGGATATTTTCCGGCATTTCTATTCTGCCCTTTATCGAATCGTCAAATGCAATTCTGTTATCCTCTTTTCCCGGTGACAAAAGTCTTACAACGTATTCCTCGCCGTTTTCAATTCTCTTTTTCGCCTCGTCATAGGAAATGCCTCTGTATTTTGCGTATTCGCCGTATATTCCGGGGAGCTTTTTATCTCTCTCCTGACCGGCTCTTATATCGCTTATTTCCTCCT
The DNA here is from genome assembly GCA_034090805.1 of Clostridia bacterium. Taxonomy (GTDB): domain Bacteria; phylum Bacillota; class Clostridia; order UBA1381; family UBA1381; genus Ornithomonoglobus_A. Next base: position 7,384 of record JAXDRV010000143.1, on the reverse strand, counting down.
CGGTCATAAAGCACGGATAGGCAAGTCCCTTTTTGACCAAATCCTTAACGTACGCCTGATAAATCGGTGTTCTTTCACTTTGGATATACGGTCCGTAGCTGCCCTTGCTTTCGGTTTCGCTGAGCATTCCCTCGTCTATGTCTATGCCGAAGTTTCTCAGTCCCTCAACCATACCGGTTACGCCGTTTTCAACCTCACGCTTTTTGTCCGTGTCCTCAATGCGCAGCATGAAAACTCCGCCCCCCGCCATTGCCGTCCTCTTTGCAACCAATGCCGCAAAAAGACTTCCCATGTGCAGAAAGCCTGTCGGACTGGGGGCAAATCTCGTTACCTTTGCGCCCTCCGGCAAATCTCTTTCGGGGTATTGCTTTTCATAATCCTCCGGTGTTTTTGTAATATTCGGGAACAGCAGCTCCGCCATATTCAGTGTGTCATCCATTATAAATAATCCTTTCGTAATTTTAATCATAAAATACCATTATACTATATTATAACTAATTTTCCCGCCAATATCAACCCTTTTTTGAAATTTTATTTCCAAAAATCACAAAAAAGTGTATATACCCTCTATCTCAGAGCCTCAACGCTCTTTGTTATCAGCCTTTCGGTAAAATCCGCCATTTCCATGGGTGTTTCCTTCATGCCTCCCATAAGCCATGCACTGCATATGCCTATGCACCCGTTAACGGTATAATTATAGAAGTAATCAAATTCATCGTTATTCTTGATTCCAAGGACATCATGCGCATTCGCAAAGCATTTATCTCTCAACACAGTTTTTAGACTGTTGATAAAAGCCGTTCCTCCGTTTTTGCTTATCAGCACACATGCAAGCTCGGCATTGTTCAACAGCAAATTAAATATCTCCGCAAGCATCGGAAACAGCCTGTCACTCTGCACGTCCGCCTCGTGCCTGTCCACTATTCTGTTAAATTCCTCGAATATCTCCGCCTGGAGCTTTTCCGCCATGTCCTCCACATCACGGTAATGCAGATAAAATGTCCCTCTGTTTATATCCGCAGTTTCCGCTATTTCCCGCACGCTTATGCTTGCAAGAGGCTTTTTCATCAGCAGCTCTGCAAGTGCCTTTATCATCGCACGCTTCGTTTTTCTTACTCTCCTGTCCTCTGTGTGTGCCATAAATTCAACCTTTCTTGAATTAATCAACATTTTATTTAATGTTTGTTGATTAATCATCATTATAAAAATATTTGATTATTGTATAATCCGACAATCGTGGTATAATATATTATAATCGTTTAATCAACATTTGTCAATAATCAAATAATCATTCGGAGGTTTTTTATGAGCGGGCAAAACGGCAAAGCATCTCCCCTTGAAAGAGTTGCTGCATTTATTGTAGACAAACGGAAGGGATTTTATCTTATATATATAATACTGATCATATTCAGTATATTTTCCGCCAATTGGGTGGAGGTAAACAACAATCTGACAGATTATCTGGCAGACTCCTCCGAAACACGGCGGGGAATCACTCTTATGGACAACGAATTTACCACCTACGCCACGGCGGAGGTCATGGTAGACAACATATCGCTCACCGATGCGCAGAGTATATGCCGTGAGCTTGAAACCATAGACGGAGTCAAAAGCATAGCCTTTGACGATACCACCGCCCACTATTCGGACGCTTCGGCGCTCTTTTCCGTCACCTTCAGCGGCGAAAGCAGCGACGATATATGCGTTAAGGCTCTTTCCGAAATTGAGGATAGGCTTTCGGAATACGATATATACACCTCAGCCGAAATAGGCGACGCGAAATCGGAGCAGCTCGCCAAGGAAATGAATCTCGTTATGCTCATTGCCTGTGTTATTATACTGGCGGTGCTGCTGATTTCCTCGCATACATATATGGAGATACCTGTTTTGGTGCTTACCTTCGGAGTAGCGGCGATACTGAACAAAGGTTCCAATTTCATGTTCGGGACAATATCGTTTATTTCAAATTCAATTGCAATAGTGCTGCAGCTTGCGCTTGCAATCGACTATGCCATTATCCTGTGCCACAGGTACACGGAGGAGCGTGAGGAAAAAGAGCCGCGAGAGGCGGTTATTGCGGCTTTGAGCAAAGCAATTCCCGAAATTTCCGGCAGCTGCCTTACCACGCTTTCCGGCCTTGCGGCAATGAGCTTTATGCAGTTTAAAATCGGATTTGATATGAGTATCGTGCTGATTAAGGCAATTATTATAAGTATACTGTCGGTATTTACGCTTATGCCGGGACTGCTTATGTCATTTTCGGGACTTATAGACAAAACTCACCACAAAAGCTTTATACCGCAGATTACATCATGGTGCAATATTGTTGTCAAGCTGAGATTTATCACGCCGTGCATTTTTGCGGTTATGATTGCGGCGGCGTTTTTTCTGTCCAATCATTGCCCATATGCGTACAGCTATACAAATCTTACCACAATAACAAAAAGTAAATCTCAGATAGCGGACGAAATGATAAAAAACACCTTCAGCCGTGACAATGTTTTAGCGGTTCTTGTCCCATCGGGCGATTACGAAAAGGAGCAGGCATTGCAGGCGGAGCTTGAAAAATATTCGGAGGTGGACAGTGTAACGGGTCTTGCGTCCGAGGACGCCGTCGACGGCTATTTCATAGGAGATAAGCTTACTCCACGTGAATTTTCCGAAATGACGGATATAGATATTGAGCTTGTGCGGCTGCTTTATTCCGCATATGCCGCAGATAAGGACAGCTACGGAAAAATCGTGGGCGGCATAGACGATTACCGCATTGCGCTTATGGATATGTTTGATTTTGTATACGATATGTCCGATCAAGGTTATATCTCACTGGATAAGGAGATAAAGGATAAGCTCGATGAGCTTCACGACACGCTCGCCGACGGCAAAAAGCAGCTTGCAAGCGACGCACACACACGTCTTGTGCTTAATCTGAACGTATCGGAGGAAAGCGAGGAAACCTTTGAGCTTTTGGGCAAGGTACGTGATACGGCGAAAAAATATTACGGCGAAGATGTTTTGCTTGCGGGCAACGCAACGAATAACTATGATCTGTCAACCACGTTCAGCCGTGACAATATGATAATAAGTATTCTGTCTATTCTGTTTGTATTGATAGTGTTGTTCTTTACATTCCAATCGGCAGGTATACCTATTATATTGATTCTGGTTATTCAGGGCAGTGTGTGGATAAACTTCTCGTTCCCGTATTTGCAGAATAAGCCTATGTTCTTTATGAGCTATCTTGTTGTAAGCTCCATTCAGATGGGTGCAAACATAGACTATGCCATAGTCATAACCAACCGCTACACCGAGCTGCGGCGCAAGATGAATAAATTCGAGGCTGTTAAGCAGTCGCTCAACCTTGCGTTCCCCACGATATTCACATCGGGTACGATTCTTGCCTCTGCGGGTATTGCGATAGGTCTGCTTTCGTCGGACGCAGCAATTTCATCAATAGGCATATGCCTAGGCAGAGGTACCTTGATTTCGATCGGGCTTGTTATGTGCATACTGCCGCAGCTTCTTGTGCTGAGTGATAAAATAATAGAAAAAACTTCATTTAATATAAAGGATCATATTAAGATTGGGGGGAATACGGATGAAAATGCGTAAAATAACCGCAGCGGTGCTTGCTGCGTCAATGCTTGGCTCACTTCCGCCGATAATTTCCGCAAAGGGCGCAGAGATCACTGTTTCAAGCACCGAGGAATTTATTGAATTTACCAAAAACTGCACTCTCGATACATGGTCGCAGGGAAAAACCGTAAACCTCACGTGTGATATTGAGCTTGGGGACACGAATTTTTCGCCCATTCCCACATTCGGCGGGACGTTTAACGGAAACGGCTTTACAATATCCGGCATAAGCTTTTCAAAAAGCGGCTCATATACCGGTCTGTTCAGGCATATTCAAAGCGGCGGCAAGGTCAGGGAGCTTAACGTGCGTGCCAATCTTTCTCCCGGCGGCTCAAAAAGCTTCATAGGCGGCATTGCCGGGGAAAACTCCGGTGTTATCGAAAAATGCTCCTTCGAGGGAAATATCAAGGGTGAAAACGATATAGGCGGCATTGCCGGCAGAAATACCGACAGCGGTCAGATACTCTCCTGCACCACGGACGGCAGCATTACGGGAGAAAACTCCACAGGCGGCATTTCAGGCAAAAACGACGGTCTTATTTCGGACTGCACAAACAATGCCGCAGTGAACACCGCATATGTCGAAAAAAAGAAGGACGCAACGGAAATAAATACGGACGTAGGCTCTATTGTTGAAAGCTACAAATCGGAAAAGGAAGAAAACGAGGAGGAAAGCGTCCTCGGTCATACCGACACGGGCGGCATTGTCGGACGCTCATCGGGTATAATCAAAGGCTGCACAAACACCGCCGCAGTCGGCTATCAGCACATCGGCTATAACGTCGGCGGCATTGCGGGCAGACAGTCGGGGTATATCCTCGGCTGCGAAAACCATGGGCTGATTCAAGGCAGAAAGGACACCGGCGGCATTGCCGGGCAGGCGGAGCCGTATATTCTGCTCTACACCTCGGAAAGCACCATGAAGGATATTGACACGGAGCTTAAAGGACTGCATACCATGGTCAACAGCTTCATAACCGACGCAGGCTCCGGCAAAAGCGGCACGGAACAATACCTTACAAGAATTTCCGACAATGTAAAATCCGCACGTGACAACGCAAAAACGCTTTCCGGGCTTGCCGTTGATTTTACGGACGACAATCTTGCGGAGATAAACGCACAGGCGGCAATACTGTCAAACACCATAGGCAAGCTTGAGCCGGCATTCGATAATCTGAAAAGCAGCTGCAATAATCTTACAAAATCGCTGAACGGCATTTCGGCGGCTCTTGACAGTATTGAGCTGTATGCACCTGACCTTAAGGAAGAGTCGGACGGCATAAGCGATGCTCTCGGCGACATAGCGGACGCAGGAGAAAGCATATCCAACGCAACCGCCCGTGCAAAGCTTGCCGTAAACGAGTTAAAAAGCTTTATTGAATTTGACAATTCCTCCAAGGTGGAGTTGGCAGCGGAAAATCTCATTTCCGCCGTAAATGATATACTTGAGGCAAGAAGAACGATACAAGCCTCGCTTGAGGCAATCCGCACCATATTGGAAACAAAACCCGACAGCTTTAACAGTCTGGGTGTTAATGCACAGGAAATTCTCAACAGCATAAAAACCATTCTTCAAAACAACCTTACAATAATATCATCACTTAAAACCATTAAAGAGGGACTCGATATAATAACGTCCAACGCAAAATTCGATCCTAAAGAGCTGCGCCGTGCAGCACGTCATATGGAACAAGCCGCAGGATATTTAAGCGATGCCATGTATAATTTATCCGAAGCAGTGCGCGGACTTGACAAAGCAATGGGCGATACTTTCTCATCTCTCGGCAGCTATGCCGATGATATAAGTGCTCAGCTAAACAAGGCTTGCGATGATTTGTCGGACTCACTCGGCAGTGCTGCGGGAGCTGTTGATGATATTAAAGCCGCCGTTGACAGCATAAAGCAGATTATCTCTGATTTATCCAAGGAGGATTCGGCGCAGTTTGTAAAGCTCGGAGATGATTTCCGCACTGCCGGCGAGAAGCTTTTTGACTCGTTTGCGGGAATATCGGACGCAATAAGCGGTCTGAAGGACGAGGTTTCCGATGATATGGACAATTTATCGGAAAGAGCGTCATCACTCAGCAATCAGTTTGACCATGTTCTGAATTTGCTTATTGCCGGTGCCGATGAGCTGAAAAACGGCACTGAAACACCGTCCGAAATTTTCACAGATGTATCGGACGAGGATATTGAGAATACAAAACAGGGAAAAATCGACGAATGTCGTAATTTCGGCGAGGTCAAGTCCGACCGCAATGTCGGCGGAATTGCCGGAGCAATGGCGATTGAATATGCAAAAGACCCGGAGGACGATCTGGAAAAGCCCAACTCCCTTAATTTTACATATCAAACCAAAGCGATTTTGCAGGACTGCGTAAATGACGGAGCGGTGACGGGTAAAAAGGACTGCAGCGGAGGTATTGTAGGTCTTGCGGAAATAGGCACGTCATACAGCTGCGAAAATTACGGCAGCGTTTCCTCCACTGGAGGAAATTATATCGGCGGCATTGTCGGAAAAAGCGAAACAACCGTCCGAAAATGCTTTTCAAAAAGCAAAGCAGAGGGCAAACGGTATGTAGGCGGTATTGCGGGCAAGGCGGAGGTGCTGTCCGGCTGCTGCTCAATATCCGACGTTAAGGGTGAAGAAAGCGTCGGCGCAGTATGCGGCGATTCGGATAAGCGTGACAATATACGCTCAAATCTGTTTACCGACAACGGTATCGGCGGCATAGACGGCATCAGCTATTCCGGCATTGTCGAGCCGGTAACATACGAAAAGCTTGCCGCCATGAACGGGATACCCAAACGTTTTATCAGCTTTACCGTAACTTTTAAGGCAGACGGAAATATCGTGGAAACACGTGAAATAAAATACGGAGAGGACACCTCAAAAATCATTCCTCCCGACATTCCCGCCAAGGACGGACATTTCGGAAAATGGAAGCATATCGAATCAGCGACGGTCACTGAAAATATAGAGGTTGAATGTGAATATCTGCCGTATATCACCGTTCTTTCAAGCGAAGAAAGAAATCAAAGCGGAAAGCTTGCCGCAGCATTGGCGGAGGGTGAATTTACGGACGAGGCGGTACTGCACATTTCCTCCGGCAAGGAAGAGCCGCCTTCCTCTGCGGGTGACAGTGCGGCGGTCTACGATATCGCCCTATCCGGTACGGATATAAAGAACGGCGACCCGGTAAAGCTGCGGATTTTGAACGAAAATAAGCATAAAGCCTCGGCATACCTGCTTAAAGACGGAAGCTGGGAGCCTATCGAGGTCAGCGAACGCGGAAAATACGTAATATTGCAAACATCGGGCGCACGCAGCACAATCTGTATCGATTATTCGCAAAAGGGATTAAATCCCTTGATTTTCATAGCGGCAGCATTTCTGCTTATGCTTATTGCGCTTGCGGTCATAATCAAAAGAAAACGAGCAAAAAAGCAGCGGAAAACACCTACCGAAAACAAACAACCGCAAAGCGAGGAAGTCTGCGTATAAGCACCGCCGCTGTTTGACTTTGTAACACGACATGATTTTACTGTTTTTGGAATTGCAAAAATTATTTTTGGCAGTATATGTACTGCATTTTAGAGAAAAATAATATATAAATAATGCTCACTGAACAAATGCGATTTTCAATCGCATTTGGAAAAATTATGACTATTGTCAAAATTTTTCGTGTAAAATCAGAGATTTTACACAGTTCGCATTGATAAAGTCTGCCCAAATAAATATTTTGAG
>JAXDRV010000142.1:0-26964 GCA_034090805.1 Clostridia bacterium | reverse complement strand
TTCTCAAAATATTTATTTGGGCAGACTTTATCAATGCGAACTGTGTAAAATCTCTGATTTTACACGAAAAATTTTGACAATAGTCATAATTTTTCCAAATGCGATTGAAAATCGCATTTGTTCAGTGAGCATTATATATTTACTCGTACTAAAAGTCCTTTCGGCGATAATCTATCTACGAAAGGACTTTTTTCGGTTTATACTAAGCTGTCATATACAATGTCTGTGATATGAACAAGTGATGCGTTGCAGAGATTACACTTTTTAACTATTTTGTCTGTAAATTCCTTATCTATGGAAACATCACGGATAATCGTATTAATGTTTTCACCGTCATTAAAAGCAATTCCATAGCAGTTATAGATGATATTCTCAAGTTCAAGTGATGAGCTCACCAATTGATATTTTTCCATATTTACCTCCGGTATCCTTTATTTCCCATTTATTATACTCCGGAGCGTGCTATATGTCAATACTTTCAAAAATAAATACATCATATTGTAACAGATATGTAATTATTTTGAAAATATGTTTAAATCTTCTTAAACGCAGCATTTATCATTTTTTTAAGCACAACAATCAGACTTTTGGGTATCAGGAAATGGAGTAATTTCTAATAAATAACAAAAACTCTTGAAATCAGACATTTTACCCGTCAAATTCAAGAGTTTTTTGTTATTTACAGCATTTTACTTAAAAACGCACGTGTTCTTTCATTTTTGGGGTTATCGATAACCTGTTCGGGCGTACCCTCCTCGGCTATAACTCCCCCGTCCATAAATATAATCTTATCGGCAACATTTTTTGCAAATTCGATTTCATGCGTAACTATAACCATTGTCATGTGCTTTGAGGCAAGATCCTTGATTACCTTAAGTATCTCACCCGTAAGCTCAGGGTCAAGTGCCGAGGTAGGCTCGTCAAAAAATAATATTCTCGGATTAAGAGCCATGGCACGCGCAATTGATACACGCTGCTGCTGACCTCCGGAGAGCTGACACGGGTAATTTCCCGTTTTATCCTTAAGACCCACTCTTTCAAGCAGTCCGAGAGCATCTCTTTCTATATCATCAAATATCTGCTTTTTATTTGCCTTAAAATCAGGACGCTCCTTTGTCAAAAGCTTCGGCGCAAGCATAACATTTTCAAGAGCCGTATACTGTGGGAAAAGATTAAACGACTGAAAAACCAGACCGAAATTCAGCTGACGCTCACGTATCTGCTTCGGCGTCGGCTTTTCCGCAGCATCGCTGTTAAAAATACATTTCCCATCAACGAAAATCTGCCCTTTTGAGGCTGTTTCCAGGAAATTTATGCAGCGCAGAAGAGTCGTCTTTCCGCTTCCCGACGAGCCGAGAATCGCAAGAATTTCTCCCTCCTCCATGGAAAAGTCAACACCCTTTAAGACCTCTGTTTTTCCGAAGCTTTTATATAAATTTTTTACCTCTAATATTGCCATAGCACTAACTCCTGAAATAATTCAACCTTTTTTCCGCATAGCCGAACAGCAGCGTAAGCAAGCCGGAAAAAGCCAGATAGAATGCACCCGTATAGAACAGCGGCCACAAAAGCCCCTCGCTCTTTATAAACTGCTGAGCGCTCCATATAATCTCGTAAACCATTATAATTCTCGCAAGAGATGTGTCCTTGACAAGAGTAATGATTTCATTGCTCATAGGCGGGATAATGCGTTTTATAACCTGCAAAAGCACTACCTTAAAGAACACCTGCACCTTCGTCAGACCAAGCACCTGTCCCGCTTCATACTGTCCCTTTGAAATACTCTCTATACCGCCTCGGTATATCTCCGAAAAATAGCAGGCATAGTTTATCACAAAAGCAATCATTACCGCAAGAAATCTGTCAAATACACTCCAGTTTGCCAAAAAGCGATAAAAGACTCCCGTGCTGCCCGCTGCAACCATATCCTTTGCCCATTCTCCGACAAGACCCGGGCCGTAGTAAATTACTATAAGCTGAAGCATGAGCGGAGTTCCTCGTATAATCCACACAAAGGCTTTCACTATCCACTTTATAACCTTAACCCGGTTCATAGAGCCAAAGGCTATAATAAGTCCCAGCGGCAATGCAAACAATAATGTCAGCGCAAAAATTTCCAGGGTTGTTTGAAAGCCGTTAAGCAGGCTTAATGTTACGCTTATAAAATGTTCAAACATATGTATTATGCCTTTCTTTAAACTTCACCGATAAGCAACAGAAACCACAGAAAATAAATTTCTGCGGTCTGTTACAAAATCCAATTAATTATTCAGCAAGTGTAAGTCCATACTTTTCAGCAAGAGCCGGAAGTGTGCCGTCACTCTTTAATTCAGCCATAACTTCGTTCACCTTTGCGGTTAAGTCTGAATCCTTTCTGAATGCAATTCCGTATTCCTCTGATGTAAGCTCAATCGAGGGAGCAAGCGTATTATAGCTTGTGCCTTCGCCTGTCATGGAGTTTGCCATTGTAATATCTATTACACAAGCGTCCGCAGAACCGCTCATAACCTCAAGAAGTGCGTCTGTCTGAGCTGCAACAGCGGTGTAATTTTCGTCAAGTCCGTTATCCTTTATTGCTGCTTCTCCTGCCGAGCCTGCCTCCGCAACAAGCTTTTTGCCCTTTATGTCCTCCGCCGATTTAACATTTGCGGCATTATCCTTTGATGTAACAACAACCTGTGCATTCTTTACATACGGATCTGTAACCGAAGCATTCAGCTTTGCTTCATCTGTAATTGTCATACCGTTCCATACACAGTCGATACTCTTCGATTCAAGCTCAAGGAATTTGTTATCCCAGTCTATTACAACAAACTCAGGCTCAACACCGAGCTTTTCGCATACTGCCTTTGCAAATTCCGTATCAAAGCCCGTAAGCTCACCGCTCTCGTCATTATAGTTCATCGGCTCATATACAGTATATCCAATTACCATTTTCCCTTTGTCCTCAACATACGCAGCGTCCGAATTATCCTTTGATGCTCCGCACGCTGAAAGCGAAACAGCCATCATGCCCGCTAAAATTAATGCCATAAATTTTTTCATAATTATACCTCCTGTGCGGATCTACCGCATTTATTTGTTTGCCATATGCAATACTATGATATTTTATCACTTTAACTCACTAAAGTCAAGAGCTTTTTTAATAAAATATCGCACAAAAACAGCCACTGTATTGTATCATATTATACAACACAGCGACTGTTATACATCTTTTACAGATCATTGCGTATAAGATCCTCATACGATTCTCTTTTTACCGCTAACTTAGCCTTGCCGTCTGCTACGGCTACAACTGCGGGACGGGGTATTCTGTTGTAGTTGCTTGCCATTGAATAATTGTAAGCGCCTGTAGCAAGTACAGCAAGGGTATCGCCTACGTGTATCTCCGGCATCATAGCATCCTTAAGCAACAAATCTCCGCTCTCACAGCATTTTCCGGCTATTGTGACTTTCTCGGTTTTCGGTGCGTTTGCATTGTTTGCAATTACCGCAGCATACTCCGACTCATACAGTATATATCTTGGGTTATCACCCATACCGCCGTCAACCGAAACATACTTTCTTACATTCTTTATATCCTTGATTCCACCAACCGTATACAGCGTTATTCCCGCCGGGGCAACTATCGAGCGTCCGGGCTCCATAAGAATAAACGGAAGCTTTACACCGCGTTTTTTCGCAGTTTCCTTAACAACCTCGCTCACGTGCTTTATATAAGCATCATAAGGAACGGGGTCGTCGTTTTCGGTATACCTTATTCCGTAGCCTCCGCCAAGGTTAAGCTTATCTATTTCCATTCCGAGCTTATCCTTCAAGTCGCCCACAAAATTCATCATCACTTCCGCTGCCTTGCAAAACGGCTCAATATCGAAAATCTGAGAGCCGATATGGCAGTGTACGCCGTTTACTTTTACATTTTCCATCTCGTTTGCGGTTTTGCATATTTCAAAGGCTTCTCCGTTTTCCAATGCAACTCCGAATTTCGAGTCTATCTGACCTGTCTGAATAAAGCTGTGAGTATGTGCATCGACGCCGGGCTTGATTCTGAACATTATATCCTGAACGATCCCATGCTCTCCCGCAATCTCATTGAGCTTTTCCAGTTCATAGATGTTGTCGACAATTATATTCCCGACGCCGTTTTCAACAGCCATCGTAAGCTCATCGACAGTCTTATTATTACCATGAAAATAGACCTTATTCATGGGAAAATTTGACTTAATCGCAGTATACAGCTCGCCACCGGAAACAACATCAATTCCAAGTCCCTCTTCGTTCACTATGCGGCAGGTGTATTTTGTACATAAAGCCTTGTTTGCATAAAGAACAAGTCCGTTCCCTCCATAATATTTATCCATTGCATTTTTATATACTCTGCAATTTTCACGCAGCAAATCCTCATCAATAACGTAAAGCGGTGTCCCAAACTCCTTTGCCAGCTCTACGGTATCGTTTTTGCCGATAATAAGATGATTTTTTTCATTTACAGATAAATTCTTTGATACAAACATATTTCTACACCTTCCTTAAGTTTCTTAGCTTGCTTCTCCGTCGGGAAGCTCCGGCAGAGGCTCACTTTCGATAAGCTCTCTTTCCGTAAGCGGCTGTGCGCCCTCGGTAATGCACTCTCGTGTTACAGTCACCTTTTTAATCGAATCGTCCGACGGTGTTTCAAACATTATATCCGCCATCGCCTCTTCAATAATGGCACGCAGTCCTCTTGCGCCGGTATTGCGCTCTATTGCCTTATCGGCAATCGCCTCGATAGCGTCCTCTGTAAATTCCAGTTCAACGTTATCAAAATCAAAAAGCGCTTTATACTGCTTTGTAAGAGCATTTTTCGGCTCTGTCAGTATCTTTATAAGAGTATTTTTGTCAAGCTGATCAAGCGTTGTAAATACAGGCAGTCTGCCGACAAGCTCCGGTATAAGACCGAATTTCAGCAAATCCTGCGGTATAATTTGAGCAAGCAGCTCCGTAAGGTTCATATCCTTTTTACTTTCGACATTTGCGCCGAAGCCAAGTCCCTTTTTGCCCACTCTGTCGCCTATCAGCTTTTCTATTCCGTCAAATGCGCCTCCGCATATGAACAGAATATTTGTCGTGTCTATTTGCAGACATTCCTGATGCGGGTGTTTTCTTCCTCCCTGCGGCGGTACGGAGGCTATTGTCCCCTCAATTACCTTCAGGAGCGCCTGCTGAACGCCCTCGCCCGAAACATCACGTGTTATTGACGGATTTTCGGACTTTCTGGCGATTTTGTCTATTTCATCGATATATATAATTCCGCGTTCGGCTGCCTCTATATCGTTATCCGCAGCCTGGATCAATTTCAAAAGTATCGTTTCAACGTCCTCTCCGACATATCCCGCCTCCGTGAGAGATGTTGCGTCCGCAACGGCAAACGGAACATTCAGTATCTTTGCAAGATTCTGTACAAGAAAGGTTTTTCCGCTGCCCGTGGGTCCTACCATAAGGATATTGCTTTTTTGAAGCTCAACATCACCCGCCGCTTCTTCGTGGTCAATTCGCTTATAATGGTTATACACCGCAACGGAAAGAATTTTTTTCGTTTTCTCCTGACCGATTACATATTGGTCAAGAAACTCCTTGATTTCCTTGGGCTTGGGGAGCTCCTCCTTTACGCTGAAATCAACTTCCGATTCCCTTGCAATAATTTGATTGCAGGTATCTATACATTTATCGCATATATATACTCCCCTGCCGGAAAGCATTTTATCAACCTCTGATTCAGCTCTTCCGCAGAAGGAGCATCTGCATTGTTTCTTTTCGTCCATTAATAAATCACTCCATAATATATACGGCAGAGACCGCACAAAGACACCATGTCATGCACGGCGACTCTGCCGCAGATTAAAACTACTTTCTGTTCTCTATAACCTTGTCTATAAGACCGTATGCCAAAGCTTCCTCGGCAGTCATAAAATTATCCCTTTCGGTATCCTCGCAAACCTGTTCATAAGTTTTGCCGGTGCGTTCAGAAAGTATTTTATTCATTTTTTCCTTAGTCTGTACAAGATGATCCGTATAAATCTTTATATCGGTAGTTTGTCCGCTCAGACCTCCTCCGCCAATAAGCGGCTGATGAATCATAACCTCGCTGTTCGGCAGTGCCATGCGCTTGCCTTTTGTTCCGGCTGCAAGCAGAAATGCTCCCATTGACGCAGCCATACCTATACAGATTGTGGATACATCGCACTTGATGTACTGCATTGTATCGTAAATAGCCATTCCTGCGGTAATCGATCCGCCGGGGCTGTCAATATAAAGCTGTATTTCCTTATCGGGATCCTTTGACTCAAGATACAAAAGCTGCGCCACAACAAGGCTTGAGGTTGTATCGTCAACCTGTCCCGACAGGAATATTATTCTGTCCTCCAGAAGTCTGGAATAAATGTCGTAAGAGCGTTCTCCTCTGTTTGTCTGCTCAACGACCATAGGTACTAAAGCCATAAATCAATACTCCTTTTAATGTTCAGATATTGTTATCTTTGGCAATTATTTCACAACGGCGTTGTTCACAAGCATTGTGATAGTCTTCTGTATAGCAAGATCCTTTTTCATGTTCTCACGTTCATTTTCCGAAATAAGCTCCTTAAGCTTATCCAACTCCATGTTGTATTTCTTTGACATATCAACAAGCTCAAGCTCAAGCTCCTCGGGACCTGTTTCAATACCCTCTTTGTTCATGATTGCTTCAAGAACAAGAGATGTGCTGAGCTGATCAAGTGCCTGCTTATCAAACTGCTCTCTGAGCTGCTCCATGGTCATACCTGTATATTTGAGGTACATATCCATATCTACGCCCTGATACTGAATTCTCTGTGCAAAATCGTTTACAAGTCTGTCAATCTGAGCTTCCTTCATTGCTTCGGGAATTTCAAACTCAGCATTTTCAACAACCTTTGCGATTACTGCATTTTCGGTTTCAACCTTAGCCTTGTTTTCCGATGCTTCCTCAAGCTTCTTTCTTACGTCAGCCTTGTATTCCTCAAGAGTATCGAACTCGCTTACCTCACTTGCAAAATCATCGTCAAGCTCCGGAAGCTCTCTTACCTTGATTTCATTTACTCTTACTTTAAACACAGCATCCTTACCCTTAAGGTTTTCTGCATGGTAATCCTCCGGGAACGTTACATTTACGTCCACGAGATCGTCGACATTTGCGCCTACAAGCTGATCCTCAAAGCCGGGGATAAACGTACCCGAACCAATCTCAAGCTCATAATCGTCGCCCTTGCCTCCGTCAAAGGGAACATCGTCAACAAAGCCTTCAAAGTCAATAACAGCTATATCGCCGTTTTCAATGCCTCTGTCCTCAACAGTGATAAGACGTGCATTCTTTCTGCGGGTTGCGTCAATATCCTTGTCCACATCCTCATCAGTTACATTATACTCAATTTTTTCCACCTCTATACCCTTGTAGTCGCCGAGAGTTACCTCAGGCTTTGTTGTTACAAGAGCAGTGAAAACAACCGGCTCGCCCTTTTTGATTTCCTCAAGGTCAATTTCAGGTCTTGCAACCACATCAAGCTCTGCCTCTTTAACCGCTGCATCGTAAGCATCGGGCAAAACAGCATTTACCGCATCATCATAGAATACAGCCTCTGTGTAGAACTTTTCGATTATTGCCTTGGGCGCTTTGCCCTTTCTGAAACCCGGTATATTAAACTTCTTTGCATTTTTCTTGTATACGCCGTCAATAGCCTTTGCGAAATCCTCCGCAGAAACTTCGAAAGTAAGTTTAACCAAATTCTTTTCTACTTGTTCCTTTTTCACTGCCATAGTGATAAATCCTCCTTTAGCGTCCGTAGGGACAAATTAAACGTGCTGACAATAATAACACGCTATTTTTCACATACAATTGTCATTATACCATGTAATGACGAGGTTTTCAAGTGTTTTTTTTATTTTTTAACATTTTTTTCACAATATTTATGCCCTGAACAAAACATTTTCGTTTCAACGGCAATTATTTTGATATTTTACCCATTCCAATGTATAGTTTTCACTTGACTATTTGGAAATAAGTGCTATAATATAGATAGTATATGTCAAAAGGAGCATTAAAAATTTGGATAAACTCGCCCATCTCACCGCTTTTTGTTCGGGGCGGCACCCTTACGCTATCGGCTTTGCCGATAGTCGCCTTTGGCGAGTTTTGCAAGCAAAACCGTTGGGTACAGCACCACTCACTGCAAAGCGGCAATCTGAGCGATTTTATTTCAAACTTGGTTTTGTGAAAGGAGTTAATGGTCATAATTATGAAATTTTTTATCGATACGGCAAATGTTGAAGAAATCAGAAAGGTCAATGATATGGGCGTTATCTGCGGCGTTACAACCAACCCATCGCTCATTGCCAAGGAGGGCAGAGATTTTATCGAGGTTGTCAAGGAGATTACAAGCATCGTTGACGGACCTATCAGCGCAGAGGTCATTTCGCTTGAAGCGGACAAGATGGTAACGGAGGCTGAGGAGCTTTATTCAAAAATAAACAACTCGAATCTCGTTATCAAAATCCCCATGTGCGCAGAGGGTTTAAAGGCTGTAAAGCAGCTTAAAGCAAAGGGAATACGTACAAACGTAACGCTTATCTTCTCGGCGGCTCAGGCACTTTTAGCGGCAAGAGCCGGCGCTTCGTACGTAAGCCCGTTTTTGGGCAGGCTTGACGATATTGGCACGGTCGGCATGGCACTTATTGAGGAAATCTCGGAGATATTTGATATTCACGGAATTGAAACGGAAATAATCGCCGCATCAATAAGAAATCCCATTCACGTTATTGATGCCGCAAGAGCCGGGTGTGATATTGCAACCGTTCCGTACAAGGTAATCGAGCAGATGCTGCACCACCCTCTTACTGATGCGGGAATCGCAAAATTTTTGAAGGATTGGGAAACTGTTCCAAAGAATTAAACAGCAAAGCAACAGGGACGATACAAGCCTCGTCCCTGTTTTTGTTTTATCTGCAAATAACCGCACTGCTGCCGCTGCGGCTTTTGGTTACAATGATTTTTTGGTCTATTCTCTCCTTAAGCTCCGCCACATGGGAAATAATCCCCACACTCCTGCTGCTGTCGGTAAGCTCCGCAAGCGTTTCAACCGCAAGCTCAATCGATTCGTCATCAAGAGAGCCGAAGCCCTCGTCAACAAACATCGCATCTATGCTCACTCCTCCGGCAGACGCCTGTATCACATCGGACATTCCGAGCGCAAGCGCAAGCGAAGCCTTGAAGCTTTCGCCGCCGGAAAGCGACTTTACGCTTCTGTTTCTCCCGGTGTAATTATCGAGTACATCAAGATCAAGTCCCGTTTTTCCTTTCTTATTAAGAGCGTCAAAACGTCTTACAAGCTCATATCTGCCGCCGGTCATGCGTGTGAAGCGTTTATTCGCCTCACGTATAATTCTCTCAAAATACGCTCCTTGAATATACTGTTCAAAGGCAAGCTTTGTTCTGCCTTTTAAATCTCCGCAAGCGGTCTTTGTGAGTATATCAAGCTCAATAAAATGCTTTTCGGCAGCACGGTATTCGGGGATGGCTTTCTCAAGCTCCGCCACTGCCTTGCCGTTATTTTCGATACGGCTGAAAATTCTGCGTCTTTCGCTTGAAATTTCAAGCTGAGCCTCTTTTATTTCCTTAAGCTCACAATTGTATTCCTCCGCAAGAATTTCTATGCACGCACGCTGCTCGGAAAGTCCGGACATGATTTTATTCATTTCATTTTCCGCCTCGGTTTTCGTAGCATATGATAATCGGCGTTTCATCTCACTGATTCGGCTTTCGGCTGCTTTTATATCGCTGCTGATTTCCTGCTCGGATTTTTGCTTATTTTTAAGCTCATTCTCAAGCTTTTCAGTCTGCTTGCCGACAAGCTCCGCAGAGCTGAGCATTGCCTCACGTGTTTTTATCTGCTGCTGAAGAATTTCAAGCCTTGATTTTGCCGTATTTTCCCTGTCGGATAATTTCTTGATTGCCTCTTCAGCCGAGGATCTTATGTTTTCCGTGTCGAGTTTGTGTTCTGCCGCCCGTTCCTTTACCTCCGACAAATACAGCTCGCTTTCCTTAAACAGTTCCGCCGCACGCTGCGCTTTATCGTTCTTTTCCTTTTCAAGGCGGCGTGCCTGCGACTTCATTTTCTTGACCTCCGCTTCGGACGGTGCACCGTCGGTAAGTGCGGCAGGTGACGGGTGCAGCAGTGATCCGCACACAGGACACGGTGAATTATCACTCAATCCCGCCGCCATAATCCCCGCCTGCTCCCGCAAAAACAAGGCTTCTCCGTCAGCCGCTTTTTTGTCGGCTGCGTCAAAAGCCGCCTCTGCGTCGATAAAAGCATCTTGAGCCTTTTTAAGCTCTGCCGCTGTACGCTCGTATTCATCAAGCTTTTTTATAACCGAATTCAGTCTTTCACGCTCTGCATCGTAATCCTTGATTGATGTGCTCACGCTTTGTATCTCAAGCTCCGCTCCCGCAAGCTCCTTTGCGTTTGCAAGCTTTTCGTCCCGTTCTTTTCTTAATTTTTCGCACTCGCTGCTGAGCTTTTTTATTTGAATGCCTATCTCCGCAAGATTCCGTTCAAGCTGCTCACGTTTGCTTTCCGCTTTTGAGATTTCCTCATATTCGTCAAGACTTGCACGTATACGGTTTATATCCTCCGTTAATTTGCGCTGAACGCTGTCGTCCTCTATGCTCTCGGCAATGCTCTTTCTTAACGCTGAATCGGCTTCACCGCCGCCTATCTTCTCCGTATCGCCAAGCGCCTTCAATCGGCTTTCCGCAAAGGCGGCATATCGTGTCAGTTCCGCAGCTTTTTCCGATTTTTTATTTTCGTCAAGTTTCAGACGCCTGTCCGCTTTTTTATCCGACTTGATCGTTGCTTTTAAAGCCTCCAAAAATTCCTCCGGCTCGTTTATATCGCATACAGTTTCTATACCAGACGCAGCCGCGGCATATTGCAGTATACTTTTCTGCAGGCTGTCGAAATTCTCCTTTTCAAGCGACAGCCGCTCCTTAAGCTTATTCTGGAATCCGATATACATATCGGTATTGAATATACGGCGGAATATTTTACCCCTTTCCTCCGTATCGGCAACAAGCAGCCGCATAAAATCACCCTGGGCGATCATTGCAATCTGCGTAAACTGATTTTTATCGATACCCAGAAGATTTATAATTTCAGCAGTTACGTCACGAGCCTTGCTTATCGTCTTTCCATCCGAACACTCCAAAAGTGCCGTAGGCTGACGGGGACTTTTTTTCCCTCTCGGAATATATGCCGGACTGCGCTCAAGCTTATACGTCTTGCCCCTGTGCGTAAATTCAAGCTTTACATACGTCTTTGCATCGTCGGCCGCAAAATCACTTCTGAGCATTGATGTTTCTTTCGCTCCGCCGCTGACCTCGCCGTAAAGCGCAAAGGTTATTGCGTCAAATATCGTTGTTTTTCCGGCACCGGTATCGCCCGTTATTATGTAAAGTCCGTTAAGCTGCGAAAAATCAAGCTCCGTTTCGCCGCCGTAAGAGCCGAAAGCGCTCATCACAAGTTTTATCGGTTTCATAGCTCTTCAAAAATCTCCTTTACAATTTCACGCTGTTCCTCTGTCATTTCCGCACCGTTTTGCTCCTTGAAAAACTGCCCGAAAAGCTCCTCCGGTGACTTCTCACGTATATCCTCGGCGCTGACGGCTCCGGCTGAGGTTTCCGTTTCATCACCTTCAAAATGAATTTCCAGCACGTTTTTATAAACCGCCCTTAATTTTCCGGCAGCGTCAATAACGCCTCTGTCCGTCAGCGTAACGCTGATATAGTCCTCCGTGTCCGTATCACCGTACACCTCCGGGTCGAGCAGATTTTCTATACTTCCCTTGATTTTTCGCATATCATGCAGCGGCTTAAGCGGGATTTTTTCAACGGACATATCATTATCGGTATCAACTATCACCGCATACTTTTCCGATGATGCCTCGGCAAAGGAATATTTTAAAGGAGATCCGCAGTATACCGCATTTTTCATGCTCTGCTGCCTGTGAATATGACCGAGTGCAACGTAATCAAATTCCGAAAAATGCGATAAATCAATATTGTCTATCGTCCCTACCGTCACCGATTCGCTGCCGCCGTATTCGGGACATTCGGCACCTGCGTTAATAAACTGATGCATAACAAGCACCGATTTACCTTCGCTTTTGAAATCCTTAAAAATAAGCTCTGCCATTTCATTAAAGTCGTCAAGGTCATCTTTTCCGAGAACGCTTCTCACCGTCTGAGGCTTCACAAACGGCAGCAAATAAAAATCAACGTCACAAACTCTTACCCTATGCAGCGTACCGTCAAAGTTGCAGCAAATATGTACGTTATCCATAATCCGTCTGCCGAAGCTCAGCCGCTCCGGCGAATCATGATTGCCGCTTATTATCATAATCGGAATACCGAGATTGTGCAGTTCTGTAAGAAAATCATCAAAAAGCTCGACCGCCTCCGCCGAGGGTGCGGACTTATCGTACACATCTCCGGCTATAACTGCGGCGCCGAGCTTGTTTTTTGCTGCAATTTCAATTATTTGTTTAAAAATATATCGTTGATCCTCACATAGGCTCACGCCGTTTAAGCGTTTGCCTATATGAAGATCCGAAAGATGAAGAAATTTCATGGTAATCTCTATTTTGTTTCGTTTATAACCGCTGCTTTGACCGTGTTCTTCATAAGCATTGCTATCGTCATAGGTCCAACACCGCCAGGAACGGGAGTTATTGCACCTGCGACCTTTTCTGCCGAGTCAAACTCAACATCACCGCAAAGCTTACCGTTTTCAAGGCGGTTTATGCCTACATCGATTACAACCGCACCCTCTTTTACCATATCTCCAGTTATGAAATTCGGAATACCTACAGCGGCAACGAGTATATCTGCTTTTTTTGTATGCTCCTTAAGATTTTTCGTTCTGGAATGGCATATTGTCACCGTTCCGTTTTGGTGCAGCAGCAGCATTGCCTGCGGCTTGCCGACTATATTGCTTCTTCCGACTATTACACATTCCTTGCCCTCAACGTCTATCCCCGATTCCTTGATAAGCTCCATCACACCTGCGGGAGTACATGGCACGAAATCGAAATTTCCGACCATAATCTTGCCCACGTTTACGGGATGAAAAGCGTCAACGTCCTTTTTGGGGTCTATTGCGTTTATTATCGTTGTTTCATCTATATGCTTAGGAACCGGCAGCTGAACGAGTATTCCCGAAATATCGCTTTTTTTGTTCAGCTTATCAATAAGAGCAAGCAGCTCCTCCTGTGTTGTTTCTTTGGGCAGAGCGTATTCCTCCGAATAAAAGCCGCACTCCGCACATACCTTTTTCTTATTGTTTACGTATACTCTGCTTGCCGGATCATCGCCCACTATTATGACGGCGAGACCCGGAGTTATTCCCTTTTCCTTTAGTGCGTCCGTTTCTTTTTTCAGCTCCTGCTTTATTCTTGCCGAAACTTCCTTTCCCTTTAACAGCATTGCCATTTGTATTCCTCCCATTATTTAAAATATCGCCCTGCGGCGGTTTTATCAGACACCTGTTCTGATAACCGATTAAATCGGTGCGTCCCGCTTTTACAAGTGCTTCATACACAAGCCTGTAATTATCGGGATTTCTGAATTGCAGCAAGGCTCTCTGCATTGCTTTTTCCTTCGGCGATTTCGGTACGTACACCTTTTTCATCGTAAACGGATCTAAGCCGGTATAAAACATACACGTTGAAATCGTCCCCGGTGTCGGATAAAAATCCTGAACCTGCTGCGGATTTATATTATGCTCCTTGAGGTAAACTGCAAGGCTTATCGCATCTCTAAGCGTACTGCCCGGATGGCTTGACATCAGATACGGAACAAGATACTGCTTCTTCCCTATCTTTTCATTTATTTTATAGAACTTGTCGGAAAACTTATTGAACACACCGTTTTCCGGCTTGCCCATGTATTTTAATACATTATCGCTTACATGCTCCGGGGCAACCTTAAGCTGACCGCTCACGTGATATTTGCATAGCTCGTAAAAAAACGTGTCGTCCTTGTCGTTTATGAGATAATCAAATCGTATCCCCGAACGTATGAAAACCTTTTTTACTCCGTCAAGCGAACGCAGCTTTCTTAAAAGCTTCAGATATGCGCTGTGGTCAATTTCCATATTTTTGCACGGTGACGGAAACAGACACTGCCTGTCCTTACACGCTCCTGTTTTTAGCTGCTTTTTACACGCCGGACCTCTGAAGTTTGCCGTCGGACCGCCGACATCGTGAATATATCCTTTAAAGTCCTTATCCTTTATCATCTCCTTTGCTTCCGCAATAAGAGATTCATCACTTCTTGAGGTAACGATACGTCCCTGATGAAACGCAAGGGCACAGAAATTGCAGCTGCCAAAGCACCCTCGGTTTGCGGCAAGGGAGAATTTTACCTCCTTAATCGCCTCTATCCCGCCGTATTTTTCATACATGGGGTGATAATTTTTCATATACGGCAGCGCATACACCTTGTCAAGCTCCTCTGTTTCAAGCGGCGGCATCGGTCTGTTTTGTATCAGATACCTGTCTCCGTGCTTTTGCACAAGAGTTTTCCCTATAAACGGATTTTGCTCGTAATACTGAACACGGCACGATTCGGCGTATTTCCGCTTGTCCGTCTCACATTCCTCAAAGGAGGGTATTTCCTCAAACACTCCCTCCGGCAAATCATGCGATAAATAGCACGTGCCCGGAACGTCTGTTATATCGGATATTTTTTCGCCGCCATCCAATCTTCGGGCGATTTCCGCCATTTGCTTTTCGCCCATTCCGTACATGAGCAAATCCGCCTTTGAATCAAGGAGTATCGAACGGCGAACCTTATCGTCCCAGTAATCATAATGCGCAAACCGCCGCAGACTCGCCTCAACGCCGCCTATAAGCACCGGCACGTCCTTGAAAAGCTGACGTGCTTTGTTGCAGTAGACTATTGTCGCTCTGTCGGGACGCTGCCCCGCTTTATTGCCGGGAGCATATGCGTCATCACTGCGGCGCTTTTTTGATACGGTATAGTGGTTTACCATACTGTCAATATTTCCGGCGGAAACAAGTACGGCAAGCCTGGGCTTTCCCATTTTCAGAAAATCGTCGTTTGTATGCCAATCCGGCAGTGCAATTATCCCGACTCTGTAGCCGCAGCTTTCGAGTACTCTCGAAATAATTGCATGACCGAAGCTTGGGTGATCCACGTAGGCATCACCCACAATATACAGAAAATCAAGCTCGTCCCAGTCTCGTTTTTCCATATCTTTTCTGCATACGGGTAAAAAATCATTGTTTTTAATCATATTTTTCACATTAATCATTGCTGTTTACTGCCGCCATATCGGCATGACTTATAAGTACATCTCTCGGCTTGGAGCCGTTGGCGGGTGAAATGATTCCTCTTGCCTCCATTTGATCCACAATTCTGCCGGCACGGGAATATCCGACACCGAGTCGCCTTTGGATCATTGATGTGGAAATCTTGCCTAATTCAACCGCAAGCGCAACAGCGTCCGGCAAAAGTGCGTCACCGTCGTCCTCCGTATCGGGAGTAACTCCGTTTTCGCCTGTAGAGCAGCGTTCTATATGCTCCGCCAAATCCTCGCTGTAGGTATTAGGCTCTGTGTTATCCTTTATAAAGTCAATTATCCGCTCAATCTCCGCATCGGACACAAAAGCACCCTGAACACGTATTGTTTCACGTGCGCCCATCGGGTAATAAAGCATATCACCCATACCGAGCAGCTTCTCCGCTCCGCCTTTATCAAGAATTGTTCGGCTGTCCACCTGCGAGGAAACCGCAAACGCAATTCTTGACGGGATATTTGCCTTTATAAGACCCGTAATAACGTCAACGGACGGACGCTGAGTTGCGATTATAAGATGTATACCCGCCGCTCTTGCAAGCTGCGCAAGACGGCACACATAATCCTCAACCTCCTTTGCCGCAACCATCATAAGGTCGGCAAGCTCGTCTATTATTATCACAAGCTGCGGTATCTTGTCCTCGCCTCTGCTTTCCATAAGCTCATTGTAGGATTCAAGCTTTCTTACGCCCGTATCCTTGAAAAGCTCATAGCGGCGCATCATTTCCGTCACCGCCCAGTTAAGCGCACCTGCTGCCTTTTTAGGCTCTGTCACAACCGGTACAAGAAGATGCGGTATTCCGTTATAAACTCCCAGCTCAACAACCTTCGGGTCAACCATTATCAGCTTGACCTCCTCCGGCGAGGCTTTATACAAAATACTTGTTATTATCGTATTTATACATACCGATTTACCGCTTCCCGTAGCTCCTGCTATAAGCACGTGCGGCATTTTTGCAATATCTCCGACAACAACATTACCGCCTATGTCCTTTCCGAGCGCAACGGTCAGCTTTGATTTTGCTCTTCTGAATTTATCTGATTCTATCATCTCACGTATCGAAACGGTCGAAACGCTGTTATTAGGTATCTCAACGCCAACCGCCGCCTTCCCCTGTACGGGAGCGACAAGCACAGTCGAAACCGCAAGATTCAACGCTATATCATCGGCAAGACCGACTATTTTGGAAAGCTTTATTCCCGTATCCGGCTGAATTTCAAATCGTGTGACCGTAGGCCCCTGCGTTACCTGCAAAAGCTTTGCCTTTACTCCGAAATCGTCAAGCACCCGAATAAGCTTTTCCGCCGTTCTTCTCAATTCCTCCCGCAAATCTCCCGAAATCTTTTTCGGAACGTTCAGCAAATCAACCGTAGGATACACGTATTCACGCACCGGCTTCTCAAGCGCACTGTCAAATTCCTCATGGAAGCTCTGCCTTTCGTCCTCGCTTATACTCTTTTCACGTTTTTTTGCTTTCTCCGCAGCCGGCGTATCCGCCTTGGATTCCGTTTCAGGCTTTATCTCGGCAGGCTCTCCGTACTTCGGCTTGACTGCGTCCTCCTTGGTAAATCCGAAGCTGTCCGGCTCTTCCTTTGCGCCGAATACCTCGTCTATACCGTCCGAGAAATCCTCGTCTTCACTGCGCCGTTTCGGTTGGGGAAGCTCGCCATCCTCCGGTTTTTTGAATTTCAAAAATCCACGCTTCTTCTCATCGGCAAAATCCTGCGCAACATCAAGAGGCATATGTTCCCGCTCCTCACGCTCACGATCACGCAGAACACGCTCCTCCTCATATTTTTCCTTAAGCTCACCGTATTTATCCGCCGCCTTGTCTGCGGCTCTTTGGGCACTGTGTCCCATAAGCTTAAACAGCGGAACACCGCTTACCGCACCGGCAAGTACGATAAGCGTTATGATAAGCACGATATATGAGGCTGCCGTTTGTATCATTGAAGTCAAAAATACCGATACCGCAGTACCGAGCAGACCTCCTCCCGCAAGATTATATGCACCCATCGCAAACGCCGTTCCCAGAATACTGTCATTATACAGTCCCGCAAGAGCGCTTATGTTAATCAGCGTCAACATCAAAAGCAGAAGCTTAATCCAGAATTTTCTTATATCCTTATACCTCGACATATACATCATCATACCAAAGCATATTATA
Source organism: Clostridia bacterium (assembly GCA_034090805.1). GTDB lineage: Bacteria > Bacillota > Clostridia > UBA1381 > UBA1381 > Ornithomonoglobus_A. Next base: position 9,368 of record JAXDRV010000142.1, on the reverse strand, counting down.
GGTATAAAAAATCCCGCCCGTCCGAACATTCCGCAGAAGAATATCCGCACAGCCTCGTTTATTATACCCTCTCCCCCGGTATCAACATACATAAATATTCCGAGAAACAACGCAAGCAATCCCATCGTTATTATATAAACCGGTATGGGATTGGACTGCGCCGTATTCTTTTTTGCTTTTTTATTTCCTCCCGACGGTTTTGTACTCCTTGAGGGAGCTTTTTTTGCCGTCTTTTTTTTGGAAGCTGCCATTATATAAATTAATCCTCCATTTTCGTAAAATACTTATCCCTCAACACGTTTTTCTCTTGTCATCAGCCGCATTACCGCCTCACGTGCATCGGCTCCGTTATATAAGATATTATTTGCCTCTTCAACGATCGGCATTTCGACATTATATTTTTTACTGAGCTTATATGCCGCCGCTGCGGTATTTACGCCCTCTACCACCATATGCACCTCGTCAAGAGTTTCCTTAAGGCTTTTTCCCTTGCCGAGAAGTATTCCGGCACGTCTGTTCCTTGAGTGCATACTCGTACACGTAACTATCAAATCACCCATGCCGCTAAGTCCCATAAAGGTTTTTTCATCTGCGCCCATGGCTGTTCCGAGCCTGGAAATCTCCGCAAGTCCTCTCGTTATAAGCGCAGCCTTTGTGTTGTCGCCGTAACCAAGTCCGTCCGATATACCGGCACATAGGGCAATTACATTTTTGAGCGAACCGCCAAGCTCCACTCCGATAACGTCCGTGCTTGTGTATACACGAAAATTCTCATTCATGAAAACGTCCTGTATAAAGCCTGCCGTATCTATATCGGCACAAGCGGCAACGTTTGTTGTCGGCAGCCGTCTTGACACCTCCTCGGCGTGTGACGGGCCGCTTAAAACAGCTATCCTTGCCTGAGGTATCTCAGATGCGTAAACCTCCGAAAGTCTTGAAAGAGTGCTTTCCTCCAAGCCCTTTGAAATATTTACAATCACCTGTCCGTCCGCTGTGTGCGGTGCAAGCTGCCTTGCGGTTGTACGTGTTGCGGGCGAGGGTGCGGCAGTTACTATTAATGACGCATTTTTTACACATTCTGCCATGTCATGCGAGCAGGTTATATTATCGGGAAATTTTATCCCCGGAAGAAATTCTTTATTTTCACGGTCACGGTTCAGTCTGTCTGTTTCCTCCTGAATCCACGACCACAAATACACATCGTTCCCTTTTTCAGCAAGAAGCAGCGAAACCGCCGTTCCCCAGCCGCCTGAGCCTATAACAGCTATTTTCATGCCTTCTCCCCCTTTTTCTCGCCAAGCTTATGTTCCGTTCCGTTTAAAAGACGCTTTATATTTGCATGATGTCTTATAATAAGCAGACCGCCTATTATTAAAGAGCATATAATCTCAACCGCTCCTATTTCCTTTGTTATAACCGCTTTGGCGATTTCCATAACTATAAACAACGCTCCGCCGACTATCGAGCCAAGCGATACATAGCGTGTTACTGCCATTAATGCAACGGCAATTGCGGCAACGATAAGTCCCGTTTTCCAGTCGAGCATCAGCACCACTCCGAGTGATGTAGCAACTCCCTTGCCGCCCTTAAAGCCGAAATACAGCGGAAAATTGTGTCCGAGTACCACGCACACTCCGGCGATATACCGTAATATATCTTCATTAACCGCCGAATACGATTTGACCCATTTTGCCGCCAACATTGCCAGCAATATCGCCGCCACGCCCTTAAGCACGTCAAGCAAAAGTGTAAGCACACCCATTTTCTTGCCGTGGGTTCTGAGCATATTTGTTGCTCCGGCATTGCCCGAGCCGCTCTCTCGTATATCCTTGCCCGATATTGCCTTTGAAATCAAAATCGAAAAATTCACGGAGCCTATAAGATAAGATATTACTCCTACTGCTATTATTGCGGCTGCTGTCATTGTTTTTCCCCCTTTTCACGCACAATCAGCTTAATCGGAGTTCCCTCAAAGCCGAAATTCTCTCTTATTTGGTTTTCTATAAATCTTAAATACGAATAATGGAACAGCTCCTTTGAGTTTGCAAAAATAACAAACGTCGGCGGCGCTGTCGATACCTGCGTCCCGTAATAAAGCTTTAGCCTGCGTCCCTTATCTGAGGGTGGCTGCTGCTTATGAGTCGCTTCGTTTATTACATCGTTTAACATACCTGTCGTAATTCTGCGCTTATGCTGTTCATTTACAAGCTTGATTTCCTCCAGCAGCTTATTTATTCTCTGACCTGTTTTTGCGCTGATGAATACAATTTTCGCATACGGCATGAAAGCGAACATTTCACGCACTCTGTTCGTAAAATGCTTCATCGTTTTATCGTCCTTATCGACTATATCCCACTTATTTACGGCAAAAATACACGCCCTCCCCTGCTCATGAGCATATCCGGCAACCTTTGTATCCTGTTCGGTGACTCCTTCGTTTGCATCAAGCATAATAACGCATACGTCGCTTCTGTCAACCGCCGCCAAAGAGCGCACTACGCTGTAGCGTTCAACCTTTTCGTCAATTTTGCCGCGCTTTCTCATACCTGCGGTATCTATAAACAGAAATTTATCGCCGTTCTTTTCATAATGCGAATCTATTGCATCGCGTGTTGTACCCGCAATATTGCTTACAATAACTCTTTCCTCGCCGAGAATTTTATTTACAAGTGAGGATTTGCCCGCATTCGGCTTTCCTATAACGGCTACCTTGATTTCGTCCTCATCATCGGAGGTGTCTGCGTCCAACGGGAATTTGTGTGTAACCTCGTCAAGAAGATCTCCCACTCCCAGTCCGTGCGTAGATGAAATCGCAACGGGATCTCCCAAGCCGAGATTATAAAATTCGTAAAATTCCAACGGCGGATCCCCTATATTATCCACCTTATTTACGGCAAGGACTATCTTTTTCTGTGCTTTTAACAGCATTGACGCAACATCCCTGTCGTTTGCCGTCACACCGTCACGGACGTTTGTCATAAGAATAACAACGTCTGCCATTTCAATCGCAAGCTGAGCCTGACGGCGCATCTGCTGCAAAATTTCGTCCTTTGATGCCGGCTCTATACCGCCTGTATCGACCAAAGTAAAGTGCTTGTCGAGCCATGACGCATCGGCGTAAATCCTGTCACGCGTTACACCCGGCGTATCCTCGACAATGCTTATGCGCTGTCCCGTTATTTTATTGAATAAAGTGGACTTTCCGACATTCGGACGACCCACTATCGCTACCAATGGTTTCATTTATTACCTCCCGTGTTAAAACAATTCCTCATCAAGTATTTTTTCTATAAAATCATATCCGTCATTCAAAACGGCTGTTATTTTCATTCCGAGTGCAGCTTCCACATCGGAAACTGTTGTATCATCAAGGAAAATATCATCATCTCCTCTGAGCATACAGTGCGGTATTATCAACTCGTCCGCCTTTTCGCAGTCTTTGAGCTGTTCTGTAATATCACAGCCGCACACAAGCCCGGCGACATTTACACCGCCTCCGAAAAAGTTATTTTTAATGGCTTTTACCGTGATTTTTACTCCCGGAGCCTTTTCCTCAAGCCGCTCCGCAAGTGATGATATAAACGGTGCCGCAAGCTCTCCGGTGGCAAGAATAACGCTCCTTGAGCGGTTTTTCTTTTGCACCAGCTTTATCGCACTGTCAAATTCCTCCTTCATTCCGGCAACAAGACCAACTCCGTTTTCAAGCTGCGGAAATCCCTCGTATTCCTCGGCATCAGGCATGGGAATATCTGCGTTAAGATAAAATTCATCGGACAGATATATTAAACGTGTACCAAGCTCCTCAAGCAGCCTATCCTGCCATTTACTTACCTGCCTTACAACTGCCGCCGCTCCCTCCTTGTCGTATTCCTTAAGAGGATACAGACCTTCACGGTATCGAGTAAGTCCGACAGGCACTGCCGATACACTGTTCACATACGGATGAAGTGCGGCAAGATCGCTTATTGTTTTGTCAAGCTGTGTGCCGTCATTTATTCCGGGACAGAGGACAATCTGGCAATTCATGTATATATTATTATCCGCAAACCTTTTCATTATGTCATAGCATTTGCCGGCGAAACGGTTATTGAGCATTTTACGGCGCAGCTCCGGGTCTGTTGCGTGAACGCTTATATTTATCGGCGAGACGTGCATCTTTATCAGTCTGTCTATTTCGTCGTCCGACATATTCGTAAGAGTTACGTAATTCCCCTGCAAAAACGAAAGACGTGTATCATCATCTTTGAAATACACGGTTTCACGCATACCCTTGGGAAGCTGATCTATAAAGCAGAAGATACATTTATTGGTACAGCTCTGAGCAGCGTCTATAAGCTCCTCACGGAAATCTATGCCCAAATCTTCATAGTCGTTTTCTACGGTTATAATCTCAATGCTTCCGTCCTTCTTTTCAACCTCAAGCTCCACCTCATATTCCGAGGTTAGGTAACGGTATTCGAGAATATCATGGAAATCGCTTCCGTTAATCTTAAGAAGCTTATCACCACATTCAAGTCCCGCCTGTTCGGCAAGCGACCCCTGCTCTACGCCGCCTATAGTTGTATCAATCCTGTGCATAATCCCCTCCGAGTATAACAACGCTACTATATCATTGTATATTATCTCACATTTTGCCCTGATTGTCAAGTACGGGCAGAAAATAAAGTCGGCGGAGCAAAAACTCCGCCGAATAATATATCAGTATTTTATTCTTCCATTGACTCCGTGGGGATTTCATCCGATGTTCCGCTTTCGGAGGTTGATCCGCCTTCTCCGCTTTCTCCGCCGGATTCAGCTCCGCCGCCTGAGGAGTTCGAACCGCCGCCGGACGTTCCCGTATTGCCTCCGCTCGAGGACGATGTCCCCGATGAGCCGCTGCTTACGGACGAGCCGCCGCTTGAAGATGACATTCCCGAAGAACTCGACCCTCCCGAAGAATAACCTCCGCCGCCCGAGGAGTACGAACCGCCGCCGGACGTTCCCGTATTGCCTCCGCTTGAGGACGATGTCCCCGATGAGCCGCTGCTTACGGACGAGCTTGACGGAGCTTGCGTTGATCGTCCCGGAACATAGCCGCTGCCCGACTCCTTAGGTGCCGGACTTGGTGTTCCTTTCTGACCGCCACTGTATTCCGAGCTATTCTTGTAATTTGAGGACGCATTGCCGTAATGGCTTGTGCATCTCGATTTTGGCTGTGTTCCCGAAACAAAATATGCCGTTGTTGTTTCACACGAGCTCTTAGGCAGCTTTCCGGAAATTGCGCACACTTCTTCTTCAATCAGGTTTGCCGGTTTCTCAAGCTGTTTTTCCGGCAATCCGTCATGAATTTTATCCATTACAATCTTCCATGCCGTAACGGACGGATTCCGTGATATTCCCGCACGTGTGAGTGATGACGGCTGGTCAAAGCCAAACCATACCGCACCAACGTAATACGGAGTATATCCGACAAACCATTTATCGAAATCATCGTCCGTTGTACCTGTTTTGCCGTATGCGGGCATACCGCAGTCAAGCTGCGCCGACCGTCCCGTACCTCTGTCGCCGTTTACAACGCCGTAAAGCAAATCACTTGTAATATACGCAGCAGAGGCGCTTATCGCCTGCGACGCATCCGGTCTGTTTTCAAGTATAACCTGTCCCGACGCATCGACAACCTGTGTATATGTGTACGGCTCAATATATCTTCCGCTGTTTACAAATGTGCAGTATGCACCCGCCATATCCATCGGGCTTACACCCTCCGAAAGACCGCCGAGCGCAAGTGACGAGAAGTTTTTATCCTTATCCACAAGCGGAATATGGAATTTGTTCTGCAAATATCCAAACGAGCTTGACAGTCCTATTTTATCAAGCACCTTAACCGCCGGGATATTGGCGCTTCTCGCTACCGCCTCTTTTATTGTCATTTCGCCGTCAAAGCCCTCGTATGAGTTTTTCGGTTTCCATTTGTCGTTTCCGATTTCGATTTCCTCATCGACAACAACGTCCATTTCCGTAATTTTACCCAAATCAAGCGCCGGTGCATATACGGACAGCGGCTTAAACGCCGATCCCGGCTGACGCTTTGCCTGCGTTGCTCTGTTCCAGCCTCTTATATCGGTTTTTTCGCCGAGTCCTCCGACAAGCCCCTTTACCGCTCCGGTATACGGGTCGATTATAACCATTGCCGATTGTGCTTTATAATATGCCTGATCCTCTCCGAGATCATAATCGGGATACAGATACAGATTTTCACGATCGGAATACACTCTTTCCATAATATCCTGAATGTTTACATCGATGGTTGCATAAATCTTAAGACCGCCGCTGTAAACCTGCTGCGTTGCAAAATCGGCAGAATATCCCTTTTCAAGCTGCAAATCCCGTATAACGTCGGAAACCACCTGATCCGAGAAATATGACGTAACATTGGCACGTCTGTCACTGTAGGCACTGCTTGTTACAAGCTCGGTTGCAACCGCACCGTTGTATTCATCCTGTGTAATTTTGCCAAGCTCAAGCATTTTTTTGAGAACTATGTTTCTTTTTTCAACATTTTTATCCGGATGCACAACGGGGTCATATGCAGACGGGTACTGCGTGATTCCCGCTATGGACGCCGCTTCGGGCAGTGTAAGCTCAATTGCTGACTTGTTAAAGTACGTATTTGCCGCAGCCTCAACACCCCAGCAGTTTTGAGCAAAGAATACAATGTTTAGATACATCGTAAGTATCTCGTCCTTTGTAAGCTCATTCTCCAGAGCCACCGCACGCATTATCTCTTTAACCTTACGGCTTGCCTTGTTTTCCTTTTCGCTTGTTATATTTTTAATAACCTGCTGTGTTATTGTAGAGCCGCCGTAGTCCGAGGAGCCTATGCCCACCTTTGCCAGCACCCATTTCACTGTTGCGCCGGCTGTTCGCTTTATGTCAAAGCCGTGGTGCGAATAAAAGCGTTCGTCCTCAATTGAAACTATGGCGTCCTTCATTACCTGCGGTATTTGCTCCGAATCCACCCAGATTCGGTTTGTCGTGGACTGAATCTGCTCCAGCTCACGTGTTTCACCTGAGGCGTCATTATAATATATGAATGATGAATAATTAAGCGCAAGGTTTTTGATATTCATATCCTTTATTTCCCTTGACACCGCAAAATACATTCCTATCGTAACACCTGTCAGGACAATAATTCCTATAAGGCAAACCACAAGCACGCTGCGCCATACGATTTTGCGCCGCTTAAGCTGCTTTTCGGTAAGCTGCTTTTTGCCGGACTTTTTGCGTGTGCGTCTCGGATGCAACGCATAGCTGTCTGTTTCACGTCTTCTTGCTATATCGCTCGATGAACGGCTTGTACTGCGTGAGCTGCGTGAGCCGGACTGTGCGTCATACGCCTCCCAGTCGAAATCATCAGAGCCGCTGTTTCTTCGTCTTCCTTTGTTATCAGCCAAAGCTATCCCTCCTGACTTTAAGATATGTATTTATTATTATATAACATTTAAGCCCGTTTTGCAATACCTTTTTTAAAATTTACCCGCACATTGCGTTTAAATAAAAGTTGACATATCTGATCATTTGTGATATAGTGGTAAATAATCGAACAGAAGTTATATCAGAAAGGCTGGTTATATTTATGAAGGAATACGAAGGATATACATATATTGAGGGCGGTGTGTGCGCAGCAAAGGGCTTTAAGGCAAACGGCTTAAACTGCGGTCTTAACAGTGATAAGAACAAAAATGATTTATGTCTTTTTGCCTGCGATACGGTATGCAGTGCCGCCGGGGTTTTCACACAAAATAAGGTTAAAGCGGCACCCGTCATGGTTACAAGGGACAAGCTTATCGTCTCCGGCGGTAAAGCTCAGGCTGTTATTGCCAATTCAAAAAACGCAAACGCCTGCAACGCAGACGGTGAGGACAAAGCAAAAAAAATGTGTTCGCTTGCCGCACGTGAGCTGAACATAGACGACAATCTGGTGCTTGTCGCATCTACGGGAGTTATCGGTCAGCCTCTTCCGATTGAGCCTATAGAAAACAACATAGCCGCTCTTGCTTCAGGGCTGTCATACGACGGTAATGAAAAAGCGGCAACGGCAATCATGACAACAGATACCGTCAAAAAAGAAGCCGCCGTTGAATTTTACATCGGCAATAAGCTGTGCCACCTGGGCGGAATGGCAAAGGGCAGCGGCATGATACACCCCAACATGGCTACAACACTTAATTTCATCACCACAGATGCTGCCGTAAGCTCTGATATGCTCCAAAAAGCGTTATCGGAAATAACAAAAATCACATACAATTGTCTCAGTGTCGATGGCGATACATCAACAAATGATATGGTTATTCTTATGTCGGACGGCCTTGCCGGAAATGATGAAATAACCGAAGAAAACAATGATTACGCAATATTTAAGCAAGCACTTTATATTGTAATGAGCGAAATGACAAAAATGCTCGCAAAGGACGGCGAGGGTGCGACAAAGCTTATCGAATGTACCTGCTCGTCTGCGCCTGATCTCGATACTGCCATAATCGTTGCAAAAAGCGTTATACGTTCCCCCCTGTTTAAGTGTGCCGTATTCGGCGAGGACGCTAACTGGGGACGTATTCTCTGTGCCATAGGCTATGCGGACGCCGATTTTGATATTAATGGCGTTGGCGTTGATATTGCCTCGGCAAAGGGCAGCGTTGCCGTATGCCGCAACGGTGCGGGAGTTCCGTTTTCGGAGGAAAAGGCTGCCGAGATCTTGAGCGAAGATGAAATTTTTGTAAATATTGAGCTAAACTGCGGCGACGTTTCCGCAAAAGCGTGGGGCTGTGATTTGACATACGATTACGTAAAGATAAACGGCGATTATCGCAGCTGATTTTAAACAGGCGAGGAGATTCTGCACGAAATCCCCTCGCCTGTTTTGTTATAATATTCGGCTTATGTACGGTTATTTTTATTTTGGATTTTTTTATAACTTCCGTCTGAGCTTTTATATTCATCACCTATAATCAAGATACACAGAAATATCAACCTGTACATTTATTCGTTTTCGGTAAGTGCACTGAAAAACATCTCGTAAAAATCGTCCCAACCATCGGGAGCTTCCACTCCGCCGCCGTTTACGCTTCTAAGCATTGCGGCGCAAAATTCTTCTCCTGCGGTCGCAAGAGCATATGGAGTAATTTTCGTATATCCCAATTCCGCACATTTGTCACAAAATGCCTTTATCGGCTCGGCGGCACTGCGTGTTTTCAGCAGCTCCGCTTTTAATCCTACGTCCGCCAACGCACGTCTTTGCAGTTCCATAAGCTCCAGTTCCATAAATCATCATCTCCTAAATTTATTTAATGACTGCTGAACAATTATGAAACGCAGCCGCATAGCGGCTT
>JAXDRV010000141.1:0-9762 GCA_034090805.1 Clostridia bacterium | reverse complement strand
TTTGTTCTCAAAATATTTATTTTAGCAGACTTTATCAATGCGAACTGTGTAAAATCCCTGATTTTACACGAAAAATTTTGACAATAGTCATAATTTTTCCAAATGCGATTGAAAATCGCATTTGTTCAGTGAGCATTATATTATATCAGCGGCGCAATTATCCTTGCGGCTCTGCCGAACGCACGCTGATACAGCGGAAATTCGGCGCATTTTTCCGGTGTTATTTCCTCGCATTTCTTGAGCGTGTCCGAAAAATCGATCTCCATTTTCTCTATCTCCGGCACATCAAGCATATACACGGCACATTCATAATGCAGATACAGACTTCTGTAATCGTGGTTTATCGTTCCGACTACCGCTCTCTCGCCGTCCGCAACAGACATTTTGGCATGAACAAATCCCGGTGTATACTCATATATTTTTATCCCCGCATCAAGCAGCTCCTTATAATATGACCTCGCCAGGTAAAAAGCATATGCTTTATCAGGAATATGCGGCATGATTATCTTAACGTCCACCCCTCTCTGTGCGGCATACCTCATGGTTTCGTACATTTCACTGTCAATAACAAGATACGGCGTCATGATATGAACATAATGCTTTGCATTATTAAGATTGTCCATATACACACGCTTTCCGACTGCAATATTATCGAGAGGACAGTCCCCGAACGGTATCACAAATCCGGCTCCTCCTCCCGACGCACTCTCGGAAGCGTTGATATAATATCCGTAATCATCGCTTTCTCCGCTTTCCTCGCAATTCCAAATCTCAAGGAAAAGCGCCGTAAGACCCGCAACCGCTTTGCCGCTCAAACGCACGGCATTATCCTTCCAATGCCCGAAACGAACAGTCTTGTTCGCATATTCATCGGCGAGATTTATTCCGCCGCAATAGCCGACTTGTCCGTCCACTACGCAGATTTTCCTGTGATCCCGATTATTCTGATATGTGGATATAAGCGGCATTATGGGCGAAAAAACCTTGCACTTTATCCCCCAGCCCTTCAGCAAATGCGGATAATTTCTCGGCAGCGTCGTAAGACAGCCCATACCGTCGTAGGCAACACGCACCTCAACTCCGCTGCGTGCCTTGCGCTTTAGTATCTCAAGTATCTCAGGCCACACCTCACCCATCTGATTGATGATGAAAAATTCAAGGAATATAAAATTTTCCGCCTTTTTCAAATCCTCAATCATCGCCTTTATCGCATCATCGCCCAACGGATAATACCGCACATCCGTATCGGAATATACGGGCGAGCCGCTGCGATCACGCAGAAAACGTGCAAGACCCGGCACCTGAACATGATGCTCGTTCAAATGACGTATCACTTCATCGTCCTGATCCATATAAGATGCTGTGATTTTTTGCTGTGCGGCATATGTCCTTGACATTTCACCGGTCAAAGGACTCAGATGCAAAAACAGATACATAAGTACGCCGAACATCGGCACAAATCCTATAAGAATTATCCACGTAAGCTTAAATGCCGGCTCGGTTGTCTTATTCAGCTCGTATATCGAGATAATAAGTCCCGGCAGCACCGTGAACGAATGAATATAAAAATAATATCTGTCAAGCCATCTGTAACCGACCGTTATAAATACGATCTGTATAATCAGCATTAAAAATGCAAAAAACTTGTTTGAATATATTAATCTTGAAAACCGATTCATAATACTCCTTTCATAAATCCTGCCGCTTCAGCCTCCTGATATAAGCGAACGTCTTTTTCTCGCCTTCCTCACGCAGCATACGCAGCCAGCCCTCAAGCAGCGCAGATGTAGCAGGGTGCATCATGTTTCTTGCGTTGCCTTTCATAAAATAATCTATAGGATTATTTTCCGTATAATTTTTCCCCTGATATATTTTCCCCGCAGCTACCCTGTCGCAGAACATCTCCTTTACATAATTAAGAGGCATCTCGACCGGCTCAAGCCGTCTTGTCTTTACGCTGTAGTCCGTCCAGTATTCAAAATGATGCTTGTTTCGTCCTTTGTGATGCATCCACGCCGCAGAATACCCCAAATCCCTTCGCTCCGCCTCGGTCGGACTTCTGTCACCCAAATAAAATCTCGCTCCGGGCAAAAATTCCGCCGGCGAATACTTCGACAGATCATGCCGCAGTCCCTGCAGCAGAATACCTGCTTTGGCGCAGTGCCTTATCACCATATGCCTGTGCCGTGTAATGGTACAAAAATGCTTTACAAAATGCCACATCAGCAATTCACCTTCAAAATATATTTATACATTTTCCGTTATGGTATATTTTATCATGTTCCGCTCAAAATTACAAGTCTTTTTGAATAAAAAGTATTGACATTGACGGTCTTATTGTGTAATATAGATATGTTGATTTACAACATTTCAATGGGAGGAAATTACAAAAATGAATGGATTTTTAAATATCGTAACCTGTATTGCAACACTCGGCCTTGCCGCACTCATCGGCTTTTTATGCGTAAAAACGCATTATCTGCCCAAGGAGGTGCTGCCGTCTGTTTCAAAGCTTGTTGTTCGGCTCACGCTACCGATACTGATTGTTACCTCCCTTACCAAAACAGAGCTTACACCCGAAAAGCTGCTGAACTGCTTTGCAATCGTAATATGCGGTCTGGCGGTAATCGGATTTCTTATGCTTATAGGATTTTTCTGCGAAAAATTATTCCCAAAAAGCGCTCCGCCCGTTACTCACAGGTGTATGACCGCCTTCGGGAATGTGGTTTTTATCGCATATCCTCTTATCCAAAGCCTTTACGGTACAGAGGGACTTTTTTACGCAACTATATTTGTTTTCGCCAACGACGCATGGCTTTGGACATACGCAGTGTTTTTCCTTTCAAAACAGAGCGGACGCTCCGCCTCTCTCACGTCAAGCCTTAAAAAGCTGATTAACCCCTCATCGATTGCCTTTACGCTGTCATTTATTTTGATGCTTTTCGGCGTAAAATTTACCGGTATTGCAGGCGATGTTTTAAACGGAATAGGCTCGACAACCACATACATATCAATGATTTACATAGGTGGAATACTCGCCGGAGTAAATCTCAGGGGAATACTGCGCCGCCCGTCTCACCTTGTGCTTGCGTTTATTAAGCTTATTGCCGTACCTGTGCTGCTTATATTGGCTCTTAAGCTTACACCGCTGTCCGAAACCGTAAGGGGCGTTATTGTTCTGCAAGCAGCAATGCCCGTTTCCACCGTACTAGTTATGCTATGCTCGGAATACGGCGGTGATGCAGACTACAGCGCCGAGGGCGTGTTCATAACAACTCTGCTGAGCCTGGGAACACTGCCGCTTATATACAGTCTGATGAGCTTGCTTTGATTATTGCCTCGGCAACCTTGATTCCGTCAACAGCCGCCGACATTATTCCTCCGGCATATCCTGCTCCCTCTCCGCACGGATACAGTCCGATTATATTCGACATGAAATTTTCATCTCTTAAAATCCGCACCGGTGAGGAGGAGCGTGTTTCGGGTGCTGTCATCACAGCGTCAGCATCGGCAAAGCCCTTGAGCTTTTTATCCAGCTCCGCTATACCCTCTCTTAAGGATTCCGTTATGAATTTCGGAAACAACTCATCCATGCTGCTCCATACAACTCCCGGTCTGTACGTAGGCAAAACTTTAGTGTCCCTATTTTTATTGTTTGTTGTTTTAGTGTCCCCATTAAGAAAATCGCCGACCCTTTGTGCCGGAGCCTTATAGGAACCCGAAAGCTCATATGCTTTTCTCTCTATTTCACGCTGAAAATACATTCCTCCGAGAACGTCATCACCGGGGAAATCCTCTGCCGTTACATTGACAAGCACTGCACTGTTTGCATTTTTTCCGTCACGTGCAAACCTGCTCATGCCGTTTGTCGCAATTGCTCCCGTTTCCGACGCAGCCGCAACCACTGTGCCTCCGGGGCACATACAAAACGTGTACACACCTCTGCCGTTTTTAAGGTGAACAGACAGCTTATAGTCCGCAGCACCGAGCCTGTTGTAAAAATCTCCGTACTGCGCTTTATTTATGTCCTCCTGCAAATGCTCTATTCTTACACCTACCGAAAAGCTCTTGCGCTCCATTTCCGCACCGCTGTCACGCAGCATTTCAAACGTGTCCCTCGCGCTGTGACCGACAGCCGCAACAAGCCGCCTTGTTTTGATTATGTAGGTTTTAGTGTCCCCGTTTTCCGACAGCTTTGTCACGCTGATCCCGCACAGACCGCTGCTATCAGTTTCAATGCCGTCAAGCCTTGCGGAAAATCTGATCTCGCCTCCGAGCGATATTATTTCATTTCTGATCGACTCAACCATGCCGTACAGCATATCAGTGCCGACGTGCGGCTTTGCGGCATAAAGTATCTCCTCCGGTGCACCGTGACGGTGAAATTCCTCAAGCACAAATCTTATGCGCTTGTCCTTTATTCCCGTATTCAGCTTTCCGTCCGAAAACGTTCCGGCTCCGCCTTCTCCGAATTGTACGTTTGATTCGGGGTTTAGTGTCCCTCCGTTCCAGAACTCCTCAACGTCCCTCCTTCTTTCCTCCACACGCTTTCCTCTCTCAAGTATAATAACCTTGAATCCGGCACGTGCAAGAACAAGTCCGCACATCAATCCCGCCGGTCCGCTGCCCGCTATTACAATCGGCTCATCGTCTGCCTTTCCGACAGGCGGTTTATACGGATTTTCCGTCACACGAGTGCTGTTTTTCAGCTTTTTAAGCAGCTTTTCTTCATTATTTGATATTATGTCAATCGTATACACAAAATGAACGTCATTTTTTCGTCTTGCGTCAATGGACTTTTTATATATTCTGAATTTAGTGTCCCTACCCGTCATTTTGCGCACGATACTTTTAATGTCCCCATCAATGGGGCATTTTATATTTGAAACACGTATCATTTTTTCAGCTCCCTATAATATATTTTCAATCTTCAGCTTAAAATTCGACGGCAGATGTCTGCACAGAAATTCCACCTCTCCGCATTTTGCAAGAGCATCGCTCATGCTGCGTGTTTTTATATATGCCGTCAGCTCCCTAACGGCGATTTCTATCTCATCTATCTCATTGTGCTTTCCCGTTGCCTCAAGAACGGTTCTTTTTTCGGATACAAAGCTTCCGATTTTATCCGCTGTCGCAAGAGCCTCTTCGTAATTATTGTTTTCAATCCCCTCACGAAGCTGCACACTTTTCTCGGCAAGCTGTGCCGAAATTTTTTCAAGGCACACGCTGTGCGCAACGCTGCCCGCAACAATCAAAACTCCGATTACGGCTGAAATTATAAGACTTTTCATTTTTCCTTTAGCTGTATAAACAGCTCCCCCTCCGCATTGACCGACAGCAAAAATACCTCTTCGAGGTCATATATCCCTCGTTTCTCAAGCTGCTTTTTCAGCCATTGTACCGTCCGTCCGGAGCGCTCAAGCTCCTCCTCGTTCATGCTGCCGTCGGATACAATAATAAACGGCAGTCCGTCCTTTTTTGCTTTTCCGTCGGCAAGATCGCCGACTGTCACACTGCGTGAATCGGATTTTTCTATCACGCTTAGCTTGCCGCTCGTTTCCACGATTGCCGCCTCCACATCGGAAATATCATAGCAGCCGTTCAGCCGCAGCTCCGACAGCAGGTCGTTTACGTTAAACCGCAGCTTTCTCAGTTCGCTTTCGATTATTTTGCCGTTATAAATAACGATATTCGGCTCACCCGTAAGCAAGCGTCTTGCCGATTTGCTTTTCAGGCTTATAAACGACAAAAGTACCTCGGCAACTATAAGCGTAAGAACCGGCAGTATTCCCCAAAGCAGCGGTATGTCAATATCCTGCATCGGCACAGACGCAAGGTCGCTTATCATTATCGCAACAACAAGCTCCGACGGCTGAAGCTCGCCTAACTGTCGCTTGCCCATGACTCTCAGCGAAAGTATCACCGTCCCGTACAAAATAAGCGTGCGCAGTACAATTATCAGCATAAATTCACCGTCCGTTCGTGATTTCGGCAGCCGCCCCGGTGTTTTATAAAGCTGCAATCCTTGCCGTATGACTCTCTGATGCTGCCAAATATATTATGTACCGCTTACGACATTTTTACGCAGAATTTCACGAAAATACCCGCAGCTTATTCAATCTCTGCATTCGAAAAGCTTTTCCTGTATCTGCCCGGCGATATTCCCTTGTGCTTTTCAAAAATTTTTATAAAATAGCTGCTTGACGCAAACCCGGCCGCCGCCGATATATCGGTTATGCTCATGTCAGAAGAAATAAGCAGCCGCTCAGCCTCGGTAATTCGGACAATATTCAGATATTCGTTAAAGCTTTTATTCATTACACTCTTGAAAATCCTTGAAAAATAGCTGTAGCTCATATTTGCGGCAGAAGCCATGTCCGCCGCCGATATATCCTCACAAAAATGCTCCGATATGTATTCCAGGACAAGCTGTATGCTTTTTAAATGCCCCGCTTCGGAAACATTATGCGACTGCACCTCAGCACCGCTTCCATGCCAAAATCTCAGAAGCCACAGATATATTCTGCATACATCTATTTTAACCGCAAGCTCCGATCCGTATTCCCCGTTCTGCCGTTCTTTTATTATCTCACCGAAAAGCTGCGGTATCTCCGTCCCATACAGCTCGCTGTGCCTGAAAAGCTTTTTTAAACCTTTGTTGCTCAGCAAAAAAGGCATAACATACTTTGCGTCAAAGGCGCTGCTTGCCGAGCCGTAAATAATCGCCGGGTCAAATCTCAGCACAATATACGAATTTCTTCCCTTACCAGCCGAATGCATCGTATGCACCTCATTTGAACACACAACCACAAAATCCCCGGCTCCTATGGCGTGATGTCCGCTGTCAAGCCATGCAGTAAAAGTCCCCTCAATAACGTACAGCATTTCGATATACGTGTGATAATGCGGTTCGCACAGACTTGCGGTTCCGATCTTGCTCTGTACCTCACACAAAATTTTAGGTGTGATGCCGTCAACCATAGGCATCGTTTCATTTATCGCTTCCTGCATACTCTCATCAGCTCCTTTTGAAAAAATGACAAATTATTACCATTCTTTATCACAATTATACCATTTTTATTATTCATTTTCCACCTAAAACGCAATATTTTATTCTTGAATAAGTTTTTTTAGTTATAATGTACAAACCCACTGTTTTGATATGAGCAAAATTTACAAATTTAATAATAGCAAATATTTTATATTTTCAAATTTGTTTATTGTAGACATTTTGAAAACCATGTGATATAATCAAAACAGGCTTAAAAAATGCCTGTCAAACGGATTTTGAAAGGAGAAAAAATAATGGAAAAATGGGCAAGAGCAAATTATCAGCCGTGTTTGCCTCTCGGCGATAATAACTCAAGAATAACAGGGTGCGAAAAACACAGAATGCTGTCAAGACGTGCGGCAACGGAGGGAACGGTACTGCTTAAAAACAACGGATCACTGCTTCCTCTCAGAAAAGACAAAAAGCTTGCGGTATTCGGCAAAGCACAATTTGACTATGTAAAAGGCGGCGGCGGTTCCGGTGATGTTACGGTTGAATACGTAAAGAATATTTACGACGGCTTAAAGGAAAAGAATGCCGATGTATTTGAGGAGCTGTCAATGTATTACAAGACATATGTTGACGGAGAATTTAAAAAGGGTGCTGAAATAGGCAGACTTGAGGAATGCGAGCTGCCCGCAGAGCTGATTGAAAAGGCGAAGGCTTTTACCGATACGGCGATAATCACAATAAGCCGTTTTTCCAGTGAGGACTGGGACAGAAAAAATGACGGCGAGGACGTATATTTTTATTTGAGCGATGCCGAGAAGAAAATGGTTGACAAGGTATGCGCAGGCTTTGCAAACGTTATTGTTTTGCTTAATGTCGGCGCAATGACGGACACATCATGGTTTGCGAACAATGACAAAGTAGACGCCGCAGTTCTTATCTGGCAAGGCGGCATGGAGGGCGGCGGCGCAGCTGCCGATGTGCTTTTCGGTGATGCTAATCCGTCCGGTAAGCTTGTTGATACGTGTGCGGCCGCATTCGAGGATTATCCGTCATCTGAGGGTTTCCACGAATCTAAGGATTATGTAAAATACACTGAGGATATATTTGTCGGCTACAGATATTTTGAAACAATCCCGGGTGCTGCGGAGCGTGTTGTATATCCTTTCGGCTACGGTCTGTCATACACAAGCTTTGACCTGTCGGATATATCGGTATGCGATAACGGCGAGCGCATATTCGTGTCGCTTTCCGTTAAAAACACAGGCAAAAGAGCCGGTAAGGAGGTTGTTCAGGTTTATTATTCCGCGCCGCGAGGCAAGCTTTCAAAGCCCGCAAAAGAGCTTTGCGCATTTGCAAAAACAAGAGAGCTTAACCCAGGAGAAGCGCAGACGCTTATCATGTCCTTTGCAATAAAGGATATGGCATCATACGATGATACCGGCGCAGTATGCAAATCGGCATACGTAATGGAAAAGGGTACATATAATATATACGTAGGAACATCGGTGAGAGCAGAGAAGTTCGGTGACTATGAATACGTTCTCGAAAATGACAGGGTTGTTGAACAGCTGACCGAATACTGCGTTCCCGAAAATCTCGGCAAGCGTATGCTTGAGGACGGAAATTATGCGGCAGTTGCCGATACAAACCCCGTAAGAAAGACCTTTGAATGTGATTATACTCCCGCTGAGAAGCCATCGGAGGAGTACAAGCTTATCGACGTTGCAAACGGAAAAATAACGATTGAGGAATTTATTGCACAGCTTGACAACGAGGATCTTCTGATTCTTGCCGGCGGTCAGCCGAATACCGGTATAGCAAACACATTCGGAATAGGAAATATTCCAAAATACGGTATTCCATCTATAATGACAGCAGACGGTCCTGCCGGTGTAAGAATTAACAAAGCGTGCGGCGTAAATACAACCGCTTTCCCGGTTGCGACAATGCTTGCCTGCACATGGAATACGGAGCTTGTATCGGAAATAGGCCGTGCCGGTGCGCTTGAGATGAAGGAAAACAATCTTGGAGTATGGCTCACTCCTGCACTCAACATTCACAGAAGTCCTCTGTGCGGCAGAAACTTTGAGTATTATTCAGAGGATCCGTTTGTAGCCGGAAAGATGGCAGCGGCGATGGTAAATGGTATACAGTCGCAGAATATAGCGGCAACACCCAAGCACTTCGCCTGCAACAACAAGGAAACAAACAGAGCGCATTCAAATTCAATTGTATCGGAGAGAGCATTGAGAGAAATATACCTCAAGGGCTTTGAGATATGCGTTAAGGAATCCTCGCCAAAGGTTCTTATGACATCATACAACATAATAAATAACGTAAGATCCGCAGAGAATGCCGAGCTTATCACCGGTATTCTCCGAGGCGAATGGAATTTCAAGGGCATGATAACAAGCGACTGGTGGGAGCGTGATAAGCAAAGCCTTGAGATAAAGGCAGGAAATGACTTCCATATGAACTTAGCCAGCATTAACGAAATGAGAACAGCTCTCGATGAGGGTACGCTTACAAGAAATGAACTGTGCGCTTGTGCAAAGCGTGTACTTGAAATGATTTTGTGGATTGAATAATCCGATTTGCGCCGTATGCGGTGTTCGGCAGTATCCGATCAATAAACCCACGTCAAAAGAGTCTGATTTGGTCTATAGACCTTATCAGACTCTTTTAGGTATCTTACAGTATTCCGGCAAATCTTCCGACCATGGCAGCATCCTTATCAGATGCTGTTTGCTTGGTTTTTC
>JAXDRV010000140.1:0-17184 GCA_034090805.1 Clostridia bacterium | reverse complement strand
GAACAAATGCGATTTTCAATCGCATTTGGAAAAATTATGACTATTGTCAAAATTTTTCGTGTAAAATCAGAGATTTTACACAGTTCGCATTGATAAAGTCTGCCCAAATAAATATTTTGAGAACAAAATATTTATTTGGGGGTGCAAGGTTTTTTTATATTTATGAAAAACCTTGCACCTGAACAATTATGAAACGCTTTTAAGCCGCTATGCGGCTGCGTTTCATAATTGTTCAGCAGTCATTTAAATAACCACTGCATTTGCAGTGGTTATTTTGTGCCGATTTTAATATTTTTCACTAATGCCTGCGCATAAGCTTTTGCAGCTCGACTATCGGGAGAGGTGCTGCGGAAAGTGCGGCGGTTATCAGCCACTGCGGAAGCGTCAGCGGAACAACGCCGAAAACGGCCGCCGCAGAGGGGATTTCTATAACTGCCGCCTCAAGTATTATACCCACGATAAACGACAGCACGAGATACTTGTTTTTGAATATCCCCGCCTTAAAGACAGAGCCGTCACTGCGCATATTGAACGCATGAACAAGCTGTGATACGGAAAGCACTGCAAAAGCCATTGTTCTGCCTGCTGTATCGTCACAGAATATATTTTTGCCTATCGAGTACGCAAGCAGAGAAAGTGCGCCTATCATCATGCCCTCGACTGCGATTTCACCCCATAAGCCGCCGCTGAAAAGCTTTTTTGCGCCGGCGGACGGAGGGCGGTTCATTATGTCCGCAGACGGAGGATCAAGTCCGAGAGCTATTGCCGGGAGCGAATCCGTCACAAGATTCACCCACAAAAGCTGAATTGCCGCAAGCGGCGGCGCACCTGAAAAGAGTATGCCGCAGAATACGGTGAGTATTTCTCCGATATTGCTTGAAAGCAGAAATTTTACGGCTTTTTTGATGTTGGCAAAAATTCCTCTCCCGACCTTGACTGCGCTGACGATCGTTGCGAAATTATCGTCCGTAAGTATGATGTCCGAAGCGGTTTTTGCCGCCTCTGTGCCGTTTTTGCCCATGCTGCACCCTATATCGGCGCATGAGAGAGCGGGGGCATCGTTCACGCCGTCACCCGTCATGGCGGTGACGTATCCTCTTGATTGCCATGCCTTAACAATGCGCATTTTGTGGGACGGAGTGACACGTGCGAAAACACGGTATTTTTCTATGCACTCGGTTAGCTCCCCGTCACTGAGCTTGTCAAGCTCCGCACCTGTCATAACGTCCTCGTTTTCCAGAATACCAACACGCTGTGCGATAGATACGGCTGTTCCGGGGTGGTCGCCGGTTATCATAACAGGGATAATACCGGCACTGCGGCACGTTCTGACGGCGGCGGCAGCCTCGGCTCGCGGAGGATCCTCTATCCCGATAAGACCCGCAAAAATGAGCTGCTCCTCTTTTATTGTGTTCGACTTGCAGTCGGCAAACGCAACCGCTATCACACGCAGTGCATTGTCCGTAAGACGCTTGTTTTCGCGAAGTATTTTCTCCTTTTCAAGTCTTGAAAGGGCAATTGTGCCGGAGGAGGTTTTTATTCGGGTACACAGCGGTAAAACGTATTCGACAGCACCCTTGACGATTACCTGCTTTCCGGCGGCACTGCTCCTGAGAACGGCTATTCGCTTTCTCTGTGCCGAAAACGGCAGCTCGTCTGTTCTGCGGTACTTTTTTTCGAGTGCGTCAAGATCAAGACCCTCGTCTGCTGCTTTTTTCAAAACGGCACTGTCGGTGGGATTGGGAGCTTCATCGCAGCAAAGTGCGGCAAGACGCAGAGTCAGCATATAGTCTGCGGAATACACCGATGTCGCTTTCATGCGGTTCTGCGTGAGAGTGCCGGTTTTGTCGGTGCATATTACGGCGGCACTGCCGAGTGTTTCGACAGACGGGAGATTCCGCACTATGGCGTTTTCCTTTGACATTTTCATTACGCCTATCGCAAGCATTATCGTAACAATTGCGGGAAGTCCCTCAGGTATTGCCGCAACGGCAAGAGAAACCGCCGTCATGAACATATCGAGAGGGTCAAGCCTTGCAAAAAGTCCGATGATAAATACCGCAAGGCATATGATAAGTGCGCCTATGCCCAGAGTTTTCCCTGTGTCGGCAAGCTTTTTCTGTAATGGTGTCGGCGGAGTGTCGCCGTCAAGGAGCAGTGATGCAATCTCGCCGACCTCCGTATCCATGCCTGTTTTTACAACTATTCCCATGCCCTTGCCGCTCAGAACCGCCGTTGATGAAAATACCATATTCCGTCTGTCTCCCAACGGTGTAAGCTCCGGCAAAACGGCGGTGCTGTCCTTTTCGGCTGGGACGGATTCGCCGGTAAGCGAGGATTCGTCAACAAGCAGCTTGTTTGAGGAAATAAGGCGGCAGTCGGCGCTGATAATATCGCCTGCGGAAAAGCAGACGATGTCGCCCGTACAAAGCTCGCTGCTTTCGACGCTTATTTCGTTTGAGCCTCGTATTACCCTTGAATGAGGTGCGGAGAGCTTTTTTAGTGAATCAAGGCTTTTTTCGGCACGGCTTTCCTGGATTATTCCGAGAAGTGCGTTCAATACGACAATCGCAAGGATTATCACCGGTTCCCATAGGTCTGCGCTTTCTTCGAGAAACGATGTAAAAAACGATACTCCCGCCGCTATCAGCAGCAGTATTATCATAAAATCGTTGAACTGCATAAAAAAACGGACTATCATAGGCTTCCTGCGCCGCTCAAGCAGGGTGTTTGGACCGTTTTCGGCAAGACGGCGGCGCGCCTCGGACGGCGAAAGGCCGTTTTTGATGCTCGTCTTAAGCTCACGCTCTGTCTGCTCGGCTGTTATGCTGTGAAAATTCTTCATTTTTGCTTATAACCGTTCCTTTCATGGTTTGTCTTATATATTTCTATTGCCGTTTTTGCGTTTATATAACACAATTGTCTTGAAATTGTAAATAAAATGTTTTAGTGTCCCCGTTGAAAATGTGATATAATGTATTAAAATTAAAATGTCAGATTGGGATTTGAGAGTGTTTTTGAATTTATTCATACTCAAACATCCCTTGCGGTAACTCGTCCGAACAAACTCAAAAACACTCTCAAATCCTATAATAGATTGCATTTTCAGAAGAATTTGTGATGTTTATGATTGAGTTTCGGCGTGTAGGGGCGGTGTCTCTGCCGCCTCGTAATCGGAAACATCTCAAATTCTGATGAAATCTCGAATTTGACAATCGGCTAATTAAAATATAAAAGGAGATGGATACATTATGGCACGAACGGCACGTGAAAAAAGCGCAACGGGAATGTACAGCGTTGTTTTAAAAGCGTACAGAGAAATTTTTGCGCAAACAGAGGATAGAGAGGAATTTTTGCTGCGGCTTGAGGGAGTATGCGATGTTTTGAAAGCATCATTTGAGGGAGATACGGCATTTCTTGAAATAAAGGAAAGCGCAGACGGGATTTCCTCGGATATGAAAAGGACGGTAACAAGCTTTGCGAGATATTACAATAAAAAATACGAATTGAGCGGCAGGCTGTTTGACGGAAGATTTAAAAGCAAGCCGATAGACGATGAACACGGCAAGGCTGTTTATCCGACAGTGAGCAAGCCTGTTAGGGCAAAACAGACCGAGAAAAAGACAGAGCCGAAAAAAACCGAACCGAAAAAGCTGCCGACTTGGCTGCTGTAGTTCTAAATATCCCAAATACCTCATATAATACATAATAGATAAAATAAAAAGGAATGATTGCAAATATGAGGTTTATGGTAATAAAAGCAAAATATATAATTGCTGCGGTAATATGTGCCGCAGTGCTGCCGTTGGTGTATATGTATGCGTCGCATACGGCGCAGGTTTTCAGAGTGGGAAACCGTGAAATTCCGATTTACTGCGTGGAAAGAAACGATGAAAAAATTGCCGTTACCTTTGACTGCGCATGGAACGACAGCGACATAGACGCAATATTAAGCACGCTCAATACATACAACTGCCGTGCAACGTTTTTTGTTGTGGGAGATTGGGCGGAAAAATATCCCGAAAGCCTTAAGAAAATATACAGCGCAGGTCACGAAATAGGAAATCATTCGTATAACCACAGCGATTATACAAAGCTTGGCGCAGAGGCGCTCGAAAAGGATATGTCCAAATGCGATGAGGTTGTAAGGAACATAATCGGAGCAGCGCCGACGGTTGTCAGAGCACCTTCCGGCGGGTATAACGATACCGTTGTAAAAGTGTGTGACAAGCGAGGTACTCCGTGCATACAATGGTCTGTGGACGGAATAGACTACGGTGACGCAGACCCGGAGGGGATAATAAGGCGTTCGACATCGGCAACAAAGGCGGGGGATATAATTCTTCTGCACAACGGCACAGAGCATACAGCGGAGGTTTTGCCGAGGATTTTGGAGAAGCTGTCGAAAAGCTATGAGTTTGCGACGGTTTCGGAGCTGATATACAGAGATAATTACACAATAGACCACACAGGAATGCAGCATTTGAGCAGATAATGAAAAAATCCGCCGAATAATACTTGACTTCCATGCCGAAAAGTAGTAAAATATATTGGTTATGTGGAATATATTTGTATGCCGTAATTAAATGTACGGCTGATATTGACGGTTATCAGATAGAAGGGGTTTTGTTTGATGGATAAATTTGAGGGTATAAGGGGTATGATTTCGGGTACGCCCCTGCTTGAGATAGAGCTTCTTTACAAGGGCAAAAAATGCAGAGTCTTTGCAAAGGCGGAGTATTACAATCTGAGCGGCTCGATAAAGGACAGAGTGGCTTATTACATAATGAAGCGTGCGTATGAAACGGGAGCGGTAAAGCCGGGGGATATTATCGCCGAGGCGACAAGCGGCAATACAGGCATAGCTTTTTCGGCAATGGCGGCATATCTCGGACACCGCATGGTGGTGTTCATGCCGGATTGGATGAGCGTTGAACGTATAAATCTGATGCGCAGCTTCGGTGCGGAGGTAAGGCTCGTATCAAAGGAGGAGGGCGGCTTTCTCGGCTCGATAAGAATGTCCGAGGAGCTTGCCGCAGGCGGGGGAGTGTTCCTGCCGGGGCAGTTTTCAAATTACGATAACGTTGCGGCGCATATATACGACACCGGAGCGGAAACGCTTGCACAGCTTAAGTCAGTGGGGGTTGTCCCGGACGGAGTTGTTGCCGGAGTGGGAACAGGCGGGACGATTATGGGACTGTCAAAGTCATTCAAGGCGGTAAATCCGAATTGCCGCGCATATCCGCTTGAGCCGCTTAATTCGCCCACGCTGTCGACAGGGTATAAGACCGGCAGCCATAAAATCGCCGGTATAAGCGATGAATTTATACCGAGCATATGCCGTCTTGACGAGCTTGACGATGTAATATCGGTAGATGATATAGATTCGATTATAATGGCGCAGATGCTCTCAAGAAAGCTTGGAATAGGAGTGGGAATATCCTCCGGAGCAAACCTTCTCGGCTGCCTTGCGGCAAAGGAAAAGCTTGGGATCGATGCGAATATCGTAACGGTATTTGCCGATGATAACAAAAAATATCTTTCAACCGATTATGCGTCCGAATTTGAGATGAAGGACGAATATATCTCCAAAAATGTGGAGCTTTTAAGCTACAGAGCGATAAGGTAATTACGGAGTTCACATATGAAGCTTGTGATTTTTGACATGGACGGACTGATATTTGATTCGGAGAGATTATTTAAGGACAAGCTTTCCGAGGCTATGGCGGAGCGTGGATATATGCTTGAGCTTGAGGTGTATCTTTCGTCACTGGGAGCAAATTCCGATTCAAGCCGCAGAATAATGCTTACACGCTACGGAGAGGATTATCCGTATGAGGAAATTTCGGCTGAGGCACGCAGGGCATTTAACGAGTATGTAATGAAAAACGGAATACCTATTAAAAGGGGTATACCGGAGCTGCTGAATTATCTTAACAGCTGCGGAATACGCTGTGCCGTTGCATCTTCGACACGGTCGGAGCTTGTGAAAATGTATTTGGAAATGAGCCGTCTTGACGGATATTTTGATATTGTGATCGGGGGAGAGGCGGTAAAACCGTCAAAGCCCGCTCCCGACATATTCCTCAAAGCGTGCGGTGAGGCTGGGGTAAAGCCGTCCGAGGCACTTGTGCTTGAGGACAGCGAAAACGGCATACTTGCCGCCGTAAACGGAGGTATTCCGGTGATATGTATTCCCGATATGAAACAGCATGACAGCGGACTTTTGGGAAAATGCGCCGCTTGCGTAAAGGACGCATACGGAGTCATGGATTATATTGAACAACATAAAAACAGCCGTACGGGCGAATAACCTGTACGGCTGTTTGTTTTATCTATCAACAGCAACTTTTATTCTTCGTCTTGGGGCGGTGTGATTATTTCTACCGTAATCTCAAGCACGTGCCTTGTGTCACGCTTGGCTACCGTAACGTGGAGATTTTGGAAATCAAAGCTTTCGCCGACCTCCGGTAT
Organism: Clostridia bacterium; assembly: GCA_034090805.1. Classification (GTDB taxonomy): domain Bacteria; phylum Bacillota; class Clostridia; order UBA1381; family UBA1381; genus Ornithomonoglobus_A. The sequence goes on along the minus strand of JAXDRV010000140.1, from coordinate 10,710 downwards.
GCGCTCAAAGGTTTCGATAATCCAGCCGCCTACCGTGGAAATATCCAAATCGCAGTCTATGCCGAACCTCTCGAACATATTGTCAAGATCCGAGCTGCAAAGAACCTTGTATTTGTTGTCGCTTATCTGCTCAATGCTTTCGATAACCTCGTCATGCTCATCCCAAATCTCTCCGACAAGCTCTTCGAGAATATCCTCAAGCGTTACTATTCCGACCGTTCCGCCGTATTCGTCGATAATGACCGCCATGTGTGATTTCTGCTTCTGCAAAAGCGTAAGCAGCTGCGAAATTTTCATTGACGGAATTACAAACACAGGCTCATTCATGACCTGCTCTATTGAAAGCTTGTCATTTACGGCATTGTTGAAATCCTTTTGGTTAAGAATACCTATAATATTGTCAATAGAATCACGGTACACAGGCAGACGTGAATAGCCGCTTTCACGGAACAGCTTTTCAACCTCGTCATTTTCCGATTCAACATCAACCGCAACAACATCAACTCGGTTGGTATGTATGTCAATTACCTCAATATCGTTAAATTCTATTGCGTTGCGTATCAGCTCGCTTTCATGGGAATCAATCTCGCCGTCATTCTGAGCTTCCTCAACCATTGTGAGCAGCTCTTCCTCCGTAACGCCTCTGTCATCGGCAGGCTTTATCACAAGATAAACAAGCTTTTGCCACATCGAAAAGACAAAATTAAGCGGCGTGAGGATAACGTTTATAACCCGCAGTATCGGCGCAGAAAACAATGCGAAACGCTCAGGTGAGTTTTTCGCAATACTTTTCGGAGTAATTTCGCCGAAAATAAGCACAAGTATTGTCATTACGGCGGTTGAAACGGAAACTCCCTTGTCGCCGAGAAGCCGTACAAACAGCACCGTGGCTATGGCGGACGAGGCAATGTTTACTATGTTGTTTCCGATAAGTATGCTTGAGAGCAGCTTATCGTAATTTTCCGCAAGCTTCATAACAAGCTCCGCACGCTTGTTTCCGTTTGCTGCCATACTTTTTATCCTTATCTTATTAAGCGAAAAGAACGCCGTTTCCGATGCGGAAAAATATGACGACATTATTACCAGTATAGCTATAAAAATAATCTGCGTTATACTGTCACTATCCATTATTAAGTTGATACCTCCACTTTATCATAAATTAAAAGTATTAACATTATATCAGAAAATCTCTGCCGTGTCAATACAAAAAATCGCTCTTTGGTAAATTTTTACGGAATTATTCGGCATTGATTTCGATAAGACGTGAGGTTATTACGTCTGCGATTTTTTCTGTTCCGCTGTCGTTTGCGATAAGATATGCCATATTTTCATACTTTAAATATGTGCTTAATTCATTTTGCGCCCAGCATTCGGTATTGAGGTCGATAACGTCAATTTTCTTTTCAGCACAGATTTCCTTCATTCTGAGAGAGTAATCCTCAGCGGACATTCCTGCGGTGTTATATACTCCGCCCTCGGTAAAGCCTGTTTTTGCGTTTGAGATGTTCGGAATCGTCATAATAATGAGCTTCGTATCGGGACGCTGAACCTTTACTCGTTCGATAAATGCCCTCAAGCCGCCGGTAAAATCGGATTCAAGCACGCTCGTGGGATCGCCTATCGGACGGGACACCTCCCAGTCGTATCTGCCGCCCATGATGAGCAGATAATCCATATCCTCGGGGAATGAGGAAACGGCATTGGTGAAGGTGTTCGTTCCGTAATTTGCATATGTCGTACCGTAGGAGTATTTGCTGGTCATGCTTTCGGGAGCAAGATTATCCTTTACCATCTGAACCCATTTTAAGTTTTGCTGCAAGGATAAATCACCGTAAACGAAAATAGTCTTATCCTTAAAATCCTCGGTAATCGGTACGGGCGAGGGGGACGGAGTGGGTGTTGCTTTGGGGTCGGCGGTGGGAGTCACCGTAGGCGCTGCTGTAGGCTCTGCCGTTGCGGAGGGCGCAGCCGTAGGTGACGGTGTTAATGTCGGCTCTGCTTGTCCGAGCTTACCTGCATTCATGAATATCTGCGCAAATTCCGCTCTTGTAACGGGAAGCTTTGCACCGAATGAGCCGTCCTCGTAGCCGTTTATAATTCCCTTTGCGCTTGCGGCTGCAACGCTCTTTAAGGCATAGTCTGAAATATCCTTCTTGTCGGTAAACTTGTCCGCCTCGGATAAATCGGAGTCCGTTGGGGTGATGTTCAGCACCTTCATCATTCCGACAACCGTATCCTCACGTGTTATCGGCGTAAGGGGGTCAAATTCCTTGCCGGCGGGGATAATATCCTCGCTGCCGCTTACTGCAACAAACGGAGCGTACCATTCGCCGCCCTCTATATCCGAATACAGATTATCGGGAGCGTCGGGCAAAAGCGAGCCGTGCGCATATGTAACAAGCACCTTTGCCGCCTCGGCTCTCGTTATGCTTGCCGACGGCTTAAAGGAGCCGTCCTCATAGCCGGAAAACAGCTTGTTTGCGGTTGCCTCGGAAACTGCCGGATAGAACCAGTCACTTTCCTTTACGTCTGTGTAGTCAGCCGATACTCCGAATGATACTGCGCCTGCGGCAATGCATACGGCAGCGGCGGCTGCGGTTAATTTTTTGATGTTCATAATAGTTGTTCCTTTCATTAAATTTATTTCCGAGAAATTTCCGGAAAAGTATTGACAAACGGTGGTGTTTGTGATAAAATTATAAGCTGTACCATAGTCTGAAAAAATATGGTGCATTTAGCTGATTTTAATAATATCATCGTATATATAATACCATGATTATATGCAAAAATCAAGTATAAAATTCTGTATATATTTTACATATGTGCAGTCGGTTTAACAGGATAAAGGGTTTAGCGTATTGAATCGGCGAACACTAAATTTAATGATGAGGTGAAAAAATTAAATGGTGCATGAAGTACAGGAAGGAAAGAATACCCGTCTGAGCTATTCCAAAATCAACGAGGTTCTGGAAATGCCCAACCTGATCGAGGTTCAGAAAAATTCCTATATGTGGTTTCTTGAGGAGGGACTCAAAGAAGTATTCCATGATATTTCTCCCATAACCGACCATGCGGGAAAGCTCGTGCTTGAATTTTTCGACTATAAGCTGGACTACAACTCAAAGTACAGCGTCGAGGAATGTAAGGAGCGTGACGCAAAGTATGCGGCTCCCCTTAAGGTCAGCGTAAGACTTATCAACACCGAAACCGGCGAGATAAAGGAGCAGGAAATCTTCATGGGTGATTTTCCGCTGATGACGGAGCAGGGTACCTTTATTATCAACGGAGCCGAGCGTGTAATTGTCAGTCAGCTTGTACGTTCGCCGGGAATATACTACGAGTTCCAGCGCGATAAAACGGGTAAGCCGCTGTATGCGTCAACGGTAATTCCCTACAGAGGCGCATGGCTCGAATACGAAACCGATTCAAACGATGTTTTCTCGATACGTATCGACAGAACAAGAAAGCTGCCCGTTACGGTATTTTTAAGAGCGATGGGCTTAAGCTCCAATGCAGAGATTATCGATGTGTTCGGCGATGACGTAAGGCTGAACGCAACCTTTGAAAAGGATCCGACAACGAACAAGGACGAGGGACTGCTTGAGATATACAAGCGTCTGCGCCCCGGAGAGCCTCTCAACGTTGAAAACGCAGAGTCGCTTCTTTATAATATGTTCTTTGATCCCAAGCGCTACGACCTTGCAAAGGTGGGACGCTATAAATTCAACAAAAAGCTTGCAATTTCGGCAAGAATCAAGGGGCATATAAGCGCGGATAATGTTGCAGATCCGAGAACGGGCGAAATAATCGTTGAAAAGGGTCAGAGAATAGACGCCGACACAGCCGAAAAAATCGAAAGAGCCGGAGTAAATCTCGTTGAGGTTATTATCGAGGAGCAGCGTGTGAGAGTGTTCTCGAATAATATGGTATATCTTTCGGAATTTGTTGAGTTTGACGTATCCGATATGCACTTAACAAAGGTAAGAAAGGAAGTCCTCGATGAAATACTGTCGGAGTATACGACCGAGGAGGAAATAAGGGAGCAGCTTGAGCTGAGATACGATGAGCTGTCGCCCAAGCACATCACAAAGGACGATATGTTTGCGTCCGTAAACTACTGCCTGAATCTTGCTATGGGTACAGGCACGATAGACGATATTGACCACCTCGGCAACAGACGTTTAAGATGCGTCGGTGAGCTGCTGCAAAATCAGTTCAGAATAGGACTTGCACGTATGGAAAGAACGGTGCGTGAGAGAATGTCAACACAGGAGATGGATATAATCACTCCGTCCTCGCTGATAAACATTCGCCCCGTAGCCGCAACGATAAACGAATTTTTCGGTTCGTCACAGCTTTCTCAGTTCATGGATCAGCCGAATCCGCTTGCGGAGCTGCGTCATAAGCGCCGTATTTCCGCATTGGGTCCGGGAGGTCTTTCAAGAGAGCGTGCCGGATTTGAGGTGCGTGACGTTCACTATTCGCACTACGGAAGAATGTGTCCGATAGAAACCCCGGAAGGTCCGAACATCGGTCTTATCACCTCGCTTGCCACATTTGCGAGAATTGACGAGTACGGCTTTGTTGAAGCTCCGTACAGACGTGTGGACAAGGAAACCGGCAGGGTAACGGACGAAATCATATATATGACAGCGGACGTTGAGGACGAATATATTATCGCCCAGGCGAACGAGCCTCTCGATGATGAGGGACGCTTCCTCGATAAGAGAGTTTCGGCAAGATATAAGGACGAGATAGTCGAGGTTCCGCCCGAAAGAATAGACTACATGGACGTATCTCCCAGACAGCTTGTGTCTGTCGTTACGGCTTGTATTCCGTTCCTCGAAAACGATGACGCAAACCGTGCGCTCATGGGTTCAAACATGCAGTGTCAGGCAGTGCCGCTGCTTACAACGGATTCGCCGATAGTCGGAACGGGTATAGAATATAAGGTAGCAAAGGACTCCGGCAGCGCAGTGCTTGCCAAGGAGGACGGTATTGTTGAAAAGGTTGCTTCGGACGAAATCGTAATAAAGGGCGAAAGCGGCGCAAGACACGTGCATAAGCTTATAAAATTCGTTCGCTCCAACCAGTCGACGTGCATAAATCAGCGTCCGATAGTAAAAGCGGGCGAAAAGGTTGCCAAGGGCGATATAATAGCAGACGGCCCGGCAATGGATAACGGTGAGCTTGCCCTCGGTAAAAATATTCTCATAGGCTTTATGACATGGGAAGGCTATAACTACGAGGACGCTGTTCTTATAAGCGAGGAGCTTGTTAAGCATGATGTATTCACTTCCATTCATATGGAGGAATACGAGTGCGAAGCAAGAGATACAAAGCTGGGGCCGGAGGAAATAACAAGAGATGTTCCGAACGTGTCCGAGGACGCATTGAGGGATCTTGACGAAAACGGTATAATCCGCATAGGCGCAGAGGTCAAGCCCGGAGATATTCTTGTCGGCAAGGTAACGCCCAAGGGCGAAACGGAGCTGACCGCAGAGGAAAGACTCTTAAGAGCAATCTTCGGCGAAAAGGCAAGAGAGGTAAGAGATACCTCGCTGAGAGTGCCTCACGGCGAAAGCGGTATAATAGTTGACGTAAAGAAATTTACAAGAGAAAACGGAGACGAGCTGTCACCCGGCGTAAATCAGGTGGTATGCTGCTATATTGCACAGAGAAGAAAAATCTCCGTCGGCGATAAGATGGCGGGACGTCACGGTAACAAGGGTGTCGTTTCGAGAGTTCTTCCGCAGGAGGATATGCCGTTCCTTGAGGACGGTACTCCGCTCCAGATCGTGCTTAACCCTCTCGGCGTGCCTTCACGTATGAATATAGGTCAGGTGCTTGAGATGCACCTCGGCTATGCGTACAGATGCCTGTCGCTTAAGACAAGGGAAGAGCTTGAAAATACAATAATAGACGAAAACTTCAAGAGGGAGCTGTTAAAGGCATATGACCACAAGCGTCCCGACAGATTCATAAAGATTGCGACTCCGGTATTTGACGGTGCGCAGGACGAGGATATAAAGAATGCGTTTAAGGAAGCGGGCTTGAAGGATACCTTCAAATCAACCGTATACGACGGACGTACCGGCGAAAAGTTCGATAACGATGTTACAGTCGGAATCATGTACTATCTGAAGCTGCATCACCTCGTTGACGATAAGATTCACGCGCGTTCGACAGGTCCGTACTCACTCGTTACGCAGCAGCCTCTGGGCGGTAAGGCTCAGTTCGGCGGACAGCGTTTCGGTGAGATGGAGGTTTGGGCGCTTGAGGCATACGGCGCAGCATATACGCTCCAGGAAATATTGACTGTTAAGTCGGACGATATTGTAGGACGTGTCAAGACGTACGAGGCAATCGTAAAGGGCGAAAATATACCAAAGTCCGGTATACCCGAATCCTTCAAGGTTCTTGTAAAGGAATTGCAGGCACTTGCACTTGATATAAGAATTTTGAATCATAATATGGAGGAAATCGACCTTGACGCTTCGTTTGATGATGACGAAGGCGTTGTTTCCGACGATATAATCGACACAATGGACGACAGCAGCATGACTCTTGACGAGGACGACCTCGACGAGGCAAGCATGGTGTATGATGACGATTATGAGGACAGCGAATACGGCGTTGAGGACGAATACGAAGCCTTGGAGGCCGATGATTTTGACGGCGAAGAACTGTAATCAGCGACTTTGCGGCGGCAGAGATGCCGCTTGGCTGTTCGCCGAATGACGGGGCGCGCCCCTTATTAAACGGAGGTTTATAAATGTTAGAATTTAACGATTTTGGAGCAATAAAAATCGGCCTTGCATCTCCCGAAACGATCCTCAGCTGGTCGCACGGTGAGGTAACAAAGCCCGAAACCATAAACTACCGCACGCTTAAGCCCGAAAAGGACGGCCTGTACTGCGAAAAGATATTCGGCCCGACAAAGGACTGGGAATGTCACTGCGGTAAGTATAAGAAAATAAGATATAAGGGCAAGGTCTGCGAACGCTGCGGCGTTGAGGTGACCAAGTCCAAGGTAAGACGTGAAAGAATGGGACATATCGAGCTTGCAACGCCCGTATCGCATATATGGTACTTTAAGGGCGTTCCGTCCTCGATGGGTCTTATACTCGATTTATCGCCCAGACAGCTTGAAAAGGTGCTGTATTTTGCGGCATATATCGTAACGGACAAGGGCGAATCCGACCTTATGCAGAATCAGGTGCTTTCCGAAAGAGAGTACAGAGAGGCATATGACAAATACGGTGATAAATTTACCGCGTCAATGGGTGCGGAGGCAATAAAAACCCTGCTTGAAAGAATTGACCTTGAGGCTCTTTCAAAGGAGCTGAAGGAGGAGCTTGAGGCTGCTCAGGGACAGAAAAAGGCAAGAATAATCAAAAGACTTGAGATTGTCGAAGCATTCAGATTATCGGGCAACCGTCCCGAATGGATGGTTCTGACGATCGTGCCGGTAATTCCGCCGGAGATTCGTCCTATGGTTCAGCTTGACGGCGGACGTTTCGCAACGTCGGATTTAAATGACCTTTACAGAAGAGTTATAAACAGAAACAACAGATTAAAGCGTCTGCTTGAGCTGGGCGCACCGGATATTATTATCAGAAACGAAAAGAGAATGCTCCAGGAGGCTGTTGACGCACTCATCAACAACGGCAGACGCGGAAGAACCGTAACGGGACCCGGAAACAGAGCACTTAAGTCGCTGTCCGATATGCTTAAGGGTAAGCAGGGACGATTCAGACAGAACCTGCTCGGTAAGCGTGTTGACTATTCGGGACGTTCGGTTATCGTTGTAGGACCTGAGATGAAGATTTATCAGTGCGGTCTGCCGAAGGAGATGGCTATCGAGCTGTTCAAGCCGTTCGTAATGAAGGAGCTTGTTTCAAGAGGTCTTGCGCATAATATTAAGAGCGCAAAGAGAATGGTAGAGCGTACAAAGCCTGAGGTTTGGGACGTTCTTGAGGACGTAATCAAGGAGCATCCGGTGCTGTTAAACCGTGCACCGACGCTTCACAGACTGGGTATTCAGGCATTTGAGCCGAGGCTTGTTGAGGGACGTGCCTTAAAGCTTCACCCGCTTGTATGTACGGCATATAACGCAGACTTTGACGGTGACCAGATGGCTGTTCACGTACCGCTGTCGCCTGAGGCGCAGTCAGAGGCGAGATTCCTGATGCTTAGTGCCAACAACCTGTTAAAGCCGCAGGACGGACACCCCGTAACCGTGCCGACGCAGGACATGATTCTGGGATCGTATTATCTTACTCTGCACAGAGAGGATTATGGAAAGCTTATAGACAACGTAATAGACAATGTTCCCAAGCTGGATTTGATTTCGGATACGATTGCGAACGAGGCTGAGGAAAATATTACAATTTATGACCCCGAAAAGCCGATAGAAAGCTTCACATCGATAAGAGATGCGCTTCTGTACATCAGGGAGCAGCCGGAGGTGCTGAAGAACGAAACGGAGATTCACATCAATCCGGTAACGATTGTTACGCCGTCGGGAGCGGTGCAGACCTCGGTTAAGCGTGTGCTTGACGTTGTAAAACGTTTTACGATGAAGGTATATACATCCTTTGACGAGGCACTGCTTGCATATGACAACAAAGAGGTAACTCTGCACGAGCGTATAAGAGTTGTAAATAAAAAGATGATAAACGGCGAGCTTAAGAGTGCCATTATCGAGGCAACGGTCGGACGTATTATCTTTAATAATAACATACCGCAGGATATAGGATATATCGAAAGAAATACCGAAAGCGATATGTTCCTGCTTGAGGTTGACGAAATGGTCGGCAAAAAGCAGCTTGGAAAAATTATTGATAAGTGCATAAGAACGCACGGTACATCGGATACTGCAGAGGTGCTTGACAAGATTAAATCCACCGGCTACAAGTATTCGACAAGGAGTGCAATCACCGTTGCCGTAACGGACATTGAGGTTCCCGAAAAGAAAAAGGAGATCCTTGCCGCTGCGGAAAACGAGGTTGAGAACATCATGCAGATGTACCGTATGGGTCTGTTGACGAATGATGAACGCTATCAGCAGGTTATCAAAATTTGGGCTGCGGCATCGGGCAAGGTCACGGACGCAATGATGGAGCATCTGGGTGAATTTAACCCGATATTCATGATGGCGGATTCGGGAGCGCGAGGCAGCGTCAACCAGATTCGTCAGCTTGCCGCAATGCGTGGTCTTATGGCGGATACACAGGGAAGAACGGTCGAAATTCCTATCAGAGCGAACTTCCGTGAGGGACTTAACGTACTTGAGTACTTCATTTCCTCCCACGGCGCACGTAAGGGTCTTACCGATACGGCGCTGAGAACTGCCGATTCGGGTTATCTGACAAGACGACTCGTAGACGTATCGCAGGAGGTTATCGTGCATGAGATTGACTGCGGAACAACCGAGGGCGAATGGGTAACGGAGATTACAGACGGCAAGGAATCGATCGAGCCGTTAAAGGACAGAATTGTAGGACGTACCTCAATGGAGGATGTTATTCATCCCGAAACAGGCGAGGTGCTTGCTCCCAAGGGTGAGCTTATCACAGATGTCCAGGCTGATAAGATTATTAAAGCGGGAATTACAAAGGTTTATATAAGAAGCGTGCTTAGATGTAAGTCAAAGACAGGCGTCTGCGCTAAGTGCTACGGTACAAACCTTGCAACCGGCGAGCTTGTAAACGTCGGCGAATCGGTAGGTATCATAGCCGCACAGTCGATAGGCGAGCCGGGTACACAGCTTACGATGCGTACTTTCCATGCCGGCGGTGTTGCATCGGGCAGTGATATTACCCAGGGTCTTCCGCGTATCGAGGAGCTTTTCGAGGCACGTAAGCCTAAGGGTCTTGCGATTATCTCCGAAATCGGCGGTAAGGTTACCGTTTCCGATACAAAGAGAAAGCGTGAGGTTATCGTATCGAATGACGAAACCGGTGAAGCTAAGAATTACGTTATCCCCTACGGCTCAAGTATCAAGGTTCATGACGGAGATGTTATCGAGGCGGGTGACGAGCTGACGGTCGGTTCGGTAAACCCGAACGATATTCTTGCCATCAAGGGCCCGCACGCCGTACAGGTGTATATCACCCGTGAGGTACAGAGAACGTACCGTATGCAGGGTGTTGACATTAACGATAAGCACGTTGAGGTTATCACACGTCAGATGCTCAGAAAGGTAAGAGTTGAGGACGCAGGAGATACGGATCTTCTTATCGGAGCGCTTGTTGATATGTTCGAGCTTGAGGAGGCAAACCGCAAGGTAGACGAAAAGGGCGAGGGCGGAGCGCACGCAACCTCATCGCCGGTTCTGCTGGGTATTACCAAGGCATCGCTTGCGACGGATTCATTCCTGTCGGCAGCGTCGTTCCAGGAAACGACAAAGGTTCTTACCGAGGCGGCGATAAAGGGCAAGATTGACCCGCTTGTAGGTCTTAAGGAAAATGTTATCATAGGTAAGCTTATTCCGGCAGGTACGGGTATGAGTATGTATAAGGATATAAATATCACGATTGACGGCGAAGAAGTTTCAAATGATGATATAAAATAATGCTCACTGAACAAATGCGATTTTCAATCGCATTTGGAAAAATTATGACTATTGTCAAAATTTTTCGTGTAAAATCAGAGATTTTACACAGTTCGCATTGATAAAGTCTGCCCAAATAAATATTTTGAGAG
>JAXDRV010000139.1:0-33808 GCA_034090805.1 Clostridia bacterium | reverse complement strand
TACGCTATCGGCTTTGCCGATAGTCGCCTTTGGCGAGTTTTGCAAGCAAAACCGTTGGATACAGCACCACTCACTGCAAAGCGGCAATCTGAACGATTTTATTTCAAACTTGGTTTTGTGAAAGGAGTTAATGGATATAATCATGACAAAAGGAAGATTCACACTTCCCGGTGAAACGGGAATGGAAAAGGAAATAAAGGAGCTTGCGGAGCTTTGGGGCGTTGACGCAATACGTGACAGCGACGGCACAAAGCTTTCTCAGGACTTAATCGATATGGGGCTGACGGTTTATTCCGTACTGTGCCTTGTCCGTGACGACAACGCATGGGTAAAGGAAAATCCCGACTGCTTACAGCAGATATACCTGCTTACCGAGGAGCATACCGCTGCGGGCGATACGCTTTCGATCGATATAATGTCAACCTTTTTCGATCAGCAGTTCAGACCGAACGCAGATGTTGACATAAAGAAATACTGGCAGGTCATGGACAGAACAAGCGGCACGGAGCATACGGACTGGAGTTGGGACGGAAAATGCGTGAACATCAAAAACGCAGTGCCGTTCCATTCCTACACCGTCACGTTCCTTGCGTATCAGATATGGGAGCCTGTTTCGATGTACAATCACATCACAAACAACTGGACAACGGAGCATGAGCTGACCGTTGACCCAAGAACGGAAAAGTCGCAGCTTCATCTGCTTGATCGTCTTGAAAAATGGCTCGAAAGCCACCCGAAAACGAACGTTGTCCGTTTCACAACCTTTTTCTACTGCTTTGACCTGATATATAATCAATTCGGCAAGGAAAAGACGGTAAACTGGTTCGGCTATGCCGCCTGCGTTTCGCCGACGGCTCTTGAGCAGTTTGAAAAGGAATACGGCTATGCGCTCACTCCGGAGGATATTGTTGCCGGAGGAACGTACAACACGCCGTTTAAAAATCCGACAAAAAAATATCTCGACTGGATGGAATTTAACTGCAAATTCGTAAGCGCATTTGCTAAAAAGTGCGTTGATGTGGTTCACAAATATAACAAAAAAGCAATAATGTTCCTCGGCGACCACTGGGCGGGAACAGAGCCTTACGGAGAGTATTTCCAAAATATCGGTCTTGACATGGTTGTCGGAGCTGCGGGGGACGGCGTTACCACAAGAATGATTACGGATATACCGGTAAAGGCAACGGAGGCGAGATTTTACCCGTATTTCTTCCCCGATATATTCCACGAGGGCGGCGACCCCGTCGGCGAATCCATGCCTGTATGGATAAAATGCCGCCGTGCGATGATGCGCAAGCCTACCGAAAGAATAGGCTACGGCGGATACATAAGCCTTGCGCTTAAATTCCCCGATTTTATCAGCCACGTAACGGAGATAACACGGCAGTTCCGCTCAATCCATGAGGAGGGCAAAGGCACAAAGCCGTATACTGCGCCGTTTAAGGCTGCGGTGCTCAATTCATGGGGCAAGATAAAATCATGGCAGACACATCAGGTTGCGCACTCGCTCTGGAATCAGCGCTGCTATTCGTACCTCGGTGCGATAGAGGCTCTTGCCGGTTTCCCGCTTGATGTTGAATTTATCAATTTCGATGATGTCAAAAACGGCAGACTTTCCGAATTCGGCGTTGTGCTGAATATGGGCGATGCCGGCACTGCATGGAGCGGCGGCGACAACTGGAACGACCCGGAGGTTATTGCGAAAATCAGAGAATGGGTGTATAACGGCGGCGGCTTTATCGGAATAGGCGAGCCAAGCGCATATAATGTCGGCGGACGGCTGTTTGCGCTTTCGGACGTTTTGGGCGTTCAAAAAGAAGTCGGCCTCACCGCAAGCCATAACAAGCCTGCGCTTTCGCCGCTTGACAAGCACTTTATAACCGAAAACATCAGCGGAGAAATCGATTACGGCGAGAGCATGAGCATGATTTATCCCATAGGCGGCGCACAGGTTCTCGGTGTGCAAAACGGCAGCGCAAACCTATGTATAAACGAATACGGCAGCGGACGTGCGGTATACATCGCAGGGCTTCCGTACTCAAACGAAAACGCAAGACTTTTGCTGAGAGCCGTATATTTCTCGGCGCACAGCGAAAACGAGCTTTACAAATATTACTCGGAAAACCCGAATATCGAGTGCCACGCCTTCGAGGAAACGGGACGTGCGTGCGTATTAAACAACAGCACAGAGCCGCAGTCCGGCAGCGTAAAGCTTAACGGCAAAGAAATTAACGTTAAGCTTGAGGCAATGGGCTGTCAATGGTTTGATATTTAAGTCAAGCATTTTGGACAGCCTCCTCTGATTATGTGACGAACTCGCAAATCGAGGATATAAGGGCTAAAATGAATTTAGAATCGGAAACGACATTTACCGAGCTTATTCAGTTCAACAAATGGAACTGATTCTATCCAAAAACAGCTCATCGGAGGGGTGGGCTGTTTTTGGTTTATTGTTTCTCTTGAAATTTGGTCTTATATATGCTATAATCAAATAAAAATACAATTTCGTTAAGGAGGTAGGTTATGTATAAGCTGATTATTGTTGACGATGAAAAAAGCATTAGCAGCGGAATGAAAAAGCTGCCGTGGGAGGACTGGGGCTTTACCGTATCCGGTACGGCGGGTGACGGTCTTGAGGCTCTTGAGCTGATTGCCGAGGACAAGCCTGACGTTGTCCTTTCGGATGTACGTATGCCCAACATGGACGGCGTTGAGCTGATGCAGTATCTTAATCAAAATTATCCCGAAATAAAAATCGTAATTTTAAGCGGCTACAGCGATTTTGAATACCTTAACTATTCCATCAAAAACAAGGTAATCGAATATCTTCTCAAGCCGACGGACATCGACGAGTTTGAAACGCTTTTCCGCCGCATTAAGGAGCAGCTTGACACAGAACGCAAAAAGGACAGCGATTATGCAAAGAGCAGAGGATATTATATCGATTCTCTGCTGTTTAACATGACCTTGGGCGGTTCTTCGCCCGAAAATCCTCCTCTGCCAGAAGATACCGGAGTAAATCCCGACAACTGCTATACGGTGCTTTTGTACATGGAATGGCAAAAGGAGTTCCGTGATGAACTTTACCTTACCAAAATCCGCCGCACTCTGATTGACACAGCAAACAGCCTCCCCAAAAAATGCGACTCCAGATTTTTCCCGGGTCACGAGGGAAAGATGATAGGAATAATAAGCCGCGACGGCGGAATAGACACCGACTCGCTTACCGAATACTTAAACGGTGTTCTTGACGAGCTTGCAAAAATCGCCGGCTTTGCGGTATATGCCTGCATCAGCAGCCACTGCACCGACAGGCGGCTTTTGCCCCAGTGCGTTCAGCAGTCGATAATCACCGCACACAGGCACACCTTCAACCTCAGCGAGCGCATAAGCTTTTACTCTCCCGCAAAAACGGACAGCTCAGAAATCACAAACCTCAAATTCAACTACGACTTGCTGATGAGCAGCATAATATCCGGCAAAAAGGAGCAGTGCATCGCCGAAATAAAGCGTGTCTTTGACGGACTTGCCTCCGCTCCTGAAAACGCTTATACATACATCGAAAATATGTGTCTTGAGCTTTTGTTCTATATTTCAAGACGCTGCCTTGAATACAACATCAGCTTCGAGGAGGTTATGGAGGAGCAGGGCTTCGGCTACAACGATCTTCGCCGCATGGTGGGGCTTGACGCTCTAATGAATATGATCACCGCCTCGCTTGACGCTCTTTCCGACTGCTTCGATGCTCTTTTCCATGCCGATGAAAAGGGCGGCATCGCCTACAAAATAAAGGAAATTGTCGATAATGAATATCTGAACAACTACATCTCCCTCGAATACATCTCCGGCAAGGTAGGTACAAGCAAGGCGTATGTTTCAAGAATGTTCAAGGAGGAGTTCGGATGCAAATTCAGCGAATACATAACCGACAAGCGTCTTGAAAAGAGCAAGGAGCTGCTGCGTGACAAAGACATAAAAATTTACGAAATCGCAAATATGACAGGCTATGCCGATCCGTCGAATTTTATAAAGGTATTCAAGAAAAAATACGGAATAAGTCCCGGCGACTACCGTCTTTATGTCAATGACTGATTGGGTGATTTTAAAAAATTTGCTGCGGGATTTGATATATTTCTGCTTGAGCCTTGGCTCAGACACCCGATACCTTGCTCGGAACTCGCCAAAACTCAATCAGAAACATATCAAATCCTTCAAAATCTGTAAAAATTTTATAGGTTGTTACAGCATTGGCGGAATTTGTGATGTTTCCGATTAAGTTTCGGCGAGTTCCCGAACGAAGTGAGGGATGTCTGAGCCGAGGCTTAATCGGAAATATCTCAAATCCCATAGTTTAAACACACGTTTTGTATTCGGAGGAAAGGAAATGAAAACAAAAAAATTTATAGGCTTTCCCATTAAGGTAACACTGGGAATAGCTGCGCTCTTTGCGGCAATGCTGATTGCATTTTCGCTTATATTCTACTTCACGGGACGTGTAATGGAGGCAGAGGCGATAAAGCATATCGAATACAACGCCTCCGAAATAAGCCGCAGCCTTGACGAAATCATACTGAACATATACAACGTTTCGGACACCTTCGCAATCGACGACCGCCTGCTTGAGTACACCGGCGGAGATTATTCAAAGGACCCCGTCAAAAAGCGCTTCGCAACCACAAGGATCTCCAACGTTCTTTTTGCGTCCTACGATCTTCTGCGCAACAACGTAAAAATGGCTGCGTTTTACAATAACGACACCGGGGAAATTTTCAATTTCCTCGACCCTAATGCAGATGACGAAACCTGCCGCAAAACGCTCTTATCCATGGACATACTCGCCCCGGAAAACCTCGCAAGGTTCGTGTGGCATCCGGTCTGTGATAATTTTCTGCGCAAGGACACAACGGGAGATATACGAAAGGATAAGGCTGTAATCGGTTCAAGAAAGGTCTTTTCACCTCTGCGCAACACATACATAGGCGTACATGTATTCGCACTTTCCGAGGAAACGCTATACGGCAAATATTCCGAAATTGCGACGCAGTATGATTCAAGCATCTACATAATAAATGAAAGCGGTTCTCTGCTCTCGTCCAGCAACGTCCGTACACTTGAATCGGGCAGCGCAGACCCGGAGCTTACGGAGCTTGTACTTAACAGAAAATACGACCGCTTTGACCATGATGGAAATATAATATTTGTGCGGAAATCAAACGTAAACGACTGGCTTACGGTCATAAGCGTTCCGAGAGCATCATTAACCGATGCGGTGAACAAGCTTTACAGATGGATTTTAATGGTGCTGATACTTGCGGCAATTGCGGCGTCTGTGATTCTGCTTGTATTTTACAAGCGGTTTATGCGGCCTATAGACTCGCTCAGCTCCGCAATGCGTCGTGTTCAAAGCGGCGACTTGAACGCATATGTAGACACGGAAGCCGCAAACAACGAGCTTGCCCTTATGATAAGCTGCTATAACGATATGCTCCAAAGCATAAACCGCAGCATAACCGAGCGGCTGAACTTTGAAAAGCATAAGCGGCAGCTTGAGATGGACGTGCTGATGAATCAAATAAATCCGCACTTCCTTTACAACACACTTGAAACAATCGTGTGGCGCTCGACCGAGGCGGGTCACCCCGACATCGGCAGAATCGCCGCCGCTCTCGGAAGAATGTACCGCCTGTCAATAAGCGGCGGTAAGCTGTTTGTAAGCCTGCATCAGGAGCTTGAGCACGTAAGCGCATACATCAAAATCCAGCAAAGCCGCTACGGCGATACCTTCACCTTTGAAACAAAAGCGGATTATCAGCGGCTGCGGGAGCTGTATACGATAAAAATGCTGCTTCAGCCGCTGACAGAAAATTCCCTAAGCCACGCCCTTGACGGACTTAAGCGTGTGCTGCATATCCGTCTTTCGGTAACGATTTTCGACTCATACGTCCGAGTACGCCTTATCGACACAGGCAAGGGCATGACCGCCGAAAAGCTTGCGCTTGTGCGCAGACAGCTGATAACCGGCGAACGCCCAACCGAGCAGCCGCCGAGAAAAAGCACCGGCATCGGAATGCACAACGTCTATGAACGACTGAAAATATATTTCGGCAGCAATGCGTCAATATCGCTGTGGTCGAAAAAGAATGTCGGAACGGTTGTTGAACTGCATCTTCCTCTCATCTCAAAGGATGAAGCGGACAGACTTAACGATGAGAAGGACAGGTAACGGCATTTTCGCTCATTACCTCCTTCATCACAAAATCATAAAGCCTTGCGGTAGAGTCGGGCTTGCCTATACGGCGGACGCTCTCCCGCATAAGCTCCGTGCGCCATTCATTGCTTAAAAGCTGATACAGTGCCTCCGAAACGGTATATTCGCTGCTTACGGCAAGTGCCGCACCGCAGTTCACCAAAAACGCAAGATTCTTATCCTCCTGACCGGGTATCGGATTCATCGCAATAATCGGCAGCCCTTTAGCCAGAGCCTCCGAGGTCGTGAGTCCGCCCGGCTTTGTTATTATTATATCGGATGCATCCATCATAAGATCCACATTGTTTACAAATCCGTATGCGTGGATTTCCTTGTTCCAGTCACGCTCGTCTATAAAGCTTTTCAGACGCTTGTTTGACCCGCAGACCACAAGCACCTGAAAATCCGACTCAAACTCATCAATCTCCAAAAGCGACTCGTATATGTTTCCGTAGCCCATCGACCCCATCATGATAAGAAGCGTTTGTTTGTCGCTTATACCGAACCTTTCACGTGCCGCCCGCTTATTCTCCTTAACGGAAAACGCTTTCTTGATCGGTATTCCCGTCGGCAGCAGCTTGCTTGTAGGTATGCCTTTTTTGTTCATTTGATATGTAAGCAGACTGTCGGGTATGACGTAATAATCAAGCTCCGTACTTTCCCAGAACGGGTGCACGGTAAAATCGGTCACAATGCCGATAAGCGGGCAGCTTACAATTCCCTTTTCCCTGAGCTTCGTCATTGACACTCCCGCAACGCTGTGCGTGCCGATTATAAGGTCGGGAGCAAATTCCTCCACAAATCCCTCCAGCTTGCTTGTTATCTTGTTAGATATGTAAGCCACGGCGGACATCCTGTCATACGGCTCATCTTTTTCGTTAAGGTTATCGTAAACCTTGCCGTATGCCTTTGACAGATACTTTGTCGAGATCAGGTATCCGTTTTGAATTGCATTGCCGAGCTTTTCGCTTATGTATGCGAACATATCGAGCATTTCGCACACGTGCCCGCGCTCTTCAAAATAATCCATAATCGCAGCTGCGGTAGAATGATGACCGAACCCTGCCTTTACGGACATAAGCAAAATTTTCATACTTATAAACACTGCTCCTTTCACAAATCAAACCGTGATGTTAAACAGCCTTTTGCCGTTTTCAAACGTTGCCCTTGCCACCTCGTCGTAGCTTATACCCTTTATTTCGGCTACTCTTTCGGCAACGAGGTGCATATACCGAGAATCGTTGCGCCTTCCCCTCTGCGGCTCCGGTGCAAGATAGGGCGAGTCGGTTTCGAGGACTATCCTGTCAAGCGGCACGTATTTTGCAACCTCCTTAGGCCTTACCGATTTTTTAAACGTAAGCGAACCGCCGAATGCGATATACATTCCCCAATCCAGAATTTCACGCGCGGTTTCGACGCTTCCCGCATAGCAGTGGAAAACGCCGCCGCACTCACGCACTCCGCACGCTCTCAAAATATCCATCGTATCTCCGTGAGCGTCACGGTCGTGGATAATCACGGGCATCTTAAGCTCCTTTGCAAGCTCCACCTGCTCCGCAAACCGCCGCTTTTGCACGTCCTTTGGCGAAAAATCGTAAAAATAATCAAGCCCAATCTCCCCTATCGCCTTAATCTTAGGGTGTTCGGCTGTCTTTTTCAAAATATCAAAATCCCCCGCCGTCATGCTCTGCGCCTCATGCGGATGCACTCCGACAGCTCCGTATATAAAATCATATTTTTCACATAACCGCAATATGTCCGGTATTTCATCAACAGATGAGCAGGCATTCATTATAAGCTCTATCCCGTTGTCTCTCATTGAGCCGAGAACCTCATCGGCATCGGCATTGAATTTCTCGTCATTGTAATGCGCATGAGTATCAAATAACATAAGTATTCCTTTCCGTAATTACCATATCCATCGGTATGTCGTGTTCCTCCGCCGTCAGCTCATCTGTCAGCTGCAGCTCATAGCATACCCCTATTTTAAGTCCCTCAAAATCCTCAAGAAATCTGTCATAACACCCCTTGCCGAAGCCCAGGCGTGCACCGCTTTTTGAAAATCCCACTCCGGGAATTATAACGGCATTTATTTTATGCTTTGGTATTTCCGATATAACACTCGGCTCACGTATCCCGTAAGCGCCGTATTCCACATCATCAAGAGAGGTCAGAAGTGATGGAGTTATCTCCGATGTATCAGGATCCGTAACGGGAACGGCAACCGTAGCACCGCTTTTAATAAGCTCCGCCGTAAGTCCGTCGACGCATACCTCCTTAAAAGCGGACAGATACGTCATAACGCACACCGCCCCCCTTAACAGCGGCAAAAGCCTTTCGCACACCGCCGCGCTTTTTTCCTCGATTTCCGCAGCGGTAAGACTGCGCCGCCCGCTTTTCAAAAGCTCCCTCAGTTCTTTCTTATCCATAGCCTCAAATGCTCCTTTTATCGGTTTTTTTGCGGGATTTTGTGCTTGGGCTTTTATATGTTTCTGCTTACGGGGCGGCAGGGACACCGCCCCCTACACATCCTCACTGCGTTCGGTAACTCGCTGAAACTTAATCATAAACATATAAAATCCCTCAAAGATTGTATCACATCAAAAAAATCCAAAATATTTTCATAAAACCTCCCCCGGAATTTGTGATGTTTACGATTGCGCATCAGCGAGTTTCCGAACACAGTGAGGGATGTCTGAGCTGATGGGTAATCGGAAATATCTCAAATTCCAGTCCCACTCAACCTCAGAAGAATTTGTGATGTTTGCGATCGCACATCAGCGAGTTCCCGAACACAGTGAGGGATGTCTGAGCTGATGGGTGATCGGAAATATCTCAAATTCCAAACCCATTCAACCGCAGAAGAATATGCGATGTTTGCGATCTCCTATCAGTGAGGGTGTGTAGGGGGCGGTGTCCCTGCCGCCCCATGATCGGAAATATCTCAAATTCCAAACTCAAACTCTGACGGCTGTCTCAGCAAGGGGGTTTCAAAGGGGGAATTGCCATTCCCCCTTTGCCCCAACTAAACTCTGACGATTTCGATGCTGTTGGAATGTATTACCGCATAGCTTGTGCGGTTTATCAGCACCAGCTTGAGTACGTCCATGGGCGCAGTATACTCGCTTATCCTGTCGCCGCCCGCACGGCGCAGCATTATGCGCCTGCCGCTGCTGTACAGTATATGCTCGCCGTTTACGTCTATGCAGTCTGCGCTGCTGTCGAGTATGATTTCGGTGTTCAGTACACCCTTTCGCCCGTAAAGATGCAATACCGGAGTACCTGCACTGTCAAAATGTATCAGCTTTGATCCGTCCGAATCAAGCGCACACCGCATAATATCAACCATGTCAAACCGCTTGTCGCATATGACACGTCCCGTTGATGTCATGCAGACCATGCTGTTGTCGCCCAGTCCCGTTATCGTGTCACCAGTGTAGTCAATGTCATAAAGGACAGTATCGTCAAATACCATTTCCTTAATGTCCGTCTTTGAATTTATGTCAAAAACCTTAATCAGCGAATACACCTTCTTGTCGGCATTTATCAGCGCCGCCGCAACACGCCTTGACGCTGACGAAATATCTGCGCTTATCACATTGTTCATGCCCGATGACCACGCAAAAATCTCCTTGCCCTCTGCGTTGTATACCGAAATCGCTCCCTTGTAATTCACCTTGTCACAGACAAGCACAACATCACCGTTTGACGAAACGCTCATCGTTCTTATTTTGTTTTCGGTGTTCTGCTCAAAAACGAGGTTTTCCCCCTCGTAAAGGCACAGCTTCGTTCCGCCCTTTGACGCAGCGGCAATATACCTGCCCTCCGCACTCAGCAGCGGATCGACTACCGTGGTGTCACTTTCCCAGCGCACCTCGCCGTCCGGGCCGATAAAGCAAATATAATTCGTCCTTGCACAGACAACACCGTCACGATACGGCACAAAGCTGCCCGATGCAGCTCCCTCAAACGGCACTACCGCAGCATTGCCGGAGCTGCTGTCTATCGTTCTTACACGAGTTCCTCTCTCGCCGTTTACGTAATTCTGAACCTCGGAATTTTTCTCCGTTGCTCCTATGTCAATCGGCTGCTCCGAAACCGGGAACAGCCGCCTGAAATTTTTCTCAAAATTTTTCTTGTATGCTCCGAAAACACCCGAATCCGCATAGTAAAACATCACCCCAAGCAGAATTATCAATACCGCTCCGACAGCTGCGGCGGCAATCCTGATGCTGAGCTTTCTTTTCTGCTCTGCCTGCTCCTCAAGTCGTCTGCGGTAGCGTTCCTCAAACTCATCGCCGTCAAATTCGCTCTCTTCTTCAATTTCCTCCGCCTTTGATACGTCCGAAACGTCCTCCGGTCCGAACATCCCGTAATCCTCGCCGTTTTTGTTATCTGCCACCGTAATACACCTCCTTCAGAAACAGTCCCTTTGCCGGAGCGGTTATTCCGGCACGTGTTCTGTCCTTTGATTTGATGATCTCCTCCGCAGCCCTGTAATCAAGCCTCCCGCAGCCCATCATCACAAGCGTTCCCGCAATTATTCTTACCATGTTATACAAAAAACCGTTCCCGGTAATCTCAATCGTAATTATATCGCCGCTCCGCTCAATATCGAGCGAATAAATCGTCCTCACCGTGGTCTTGACCGTAAATCCCGCAGCCGCAAATCCGATAAAATCATGCTCCCCGACAAACGCCTCCGCCGCCGTGCGCATTTTTTCAATATCCAGCGGATATTTGAAATGCCATGCGTAATTCCGCTCAAACGCTCCCGCCTCGCCGCTGTTTAATATCCTGTAAATATACGTCTTTGCTACTGCGGAATTAGCTGCATGGAAATCCTCCGCAGCTTCCGAGGAGCTTTTGCAGCGTATATCGGACGGCAGCTTTGAATTAAGTGCCTGAGTAAATCTCTCCGGCGGTACGGACGATTCCGTTCTGAAGCTGCATACGTAATTCAGCGCATGAACTCCCGAATCCGTCCTCCCGCATCCGACAACACTTATGTCCTCGCCCGTAATTTTCTTTAGTGCCGATTGTATGGTTTCCTGGACGGTTACGCCGTTTTTCTGTATCTGCCAGCCGTGATATGAAGTCCCGTCATATTCGATTGTAAGCCTTATGTTCATATAAACGATACCCCTATCGGAATTAATATTATCACCGCCGCACATACTGCCGCATATACGTCTGTGCGTCCTATGCTGCGGCTGTGCAGATGCGTGCGCTTTACCGGTGCGCCGTAGCAGCGCGCGTCCATCGCCTGAGCAAGCGCCTCCGAATGTCTGAACGCTCCGGCTATCAGCGGAACGACAAGCGGCAGTGCCGCATATGCTCTTTTTATTATGCCCTTGCCTCCGAAATCGGCACAGCGTGACTTCTGCGCATCGGCAATCCGCTTTGCCTCGCCGGCAATCGTCGGGATAAAGCGTATGGTTATCCCCATCATCATTGCAATATCACGGACAGGAACCTTGAACACCGCAAGCGGCGACAAAAGGCTCTCGATTGCGTCCGTCATTTCGAGCGGTTTTGTCGTAAGCGTAAGTATCGATGCCGTCACAACAAGCAGCACAAGCCTCACGGCGGCTGTTATTCCGTCATATATTCCCTCGTATGTGATTTTGAAAATACCGAACGACGCAAGCGTTCGTCCCTCGGTAAGAAACGAGTCGAACACAAGCGTGAATACGGCGAAAAAAATTATCGGCTTTATACTCCGCAAAATAACGGACGCTTTCATTTTTGAAAGCAGCACAAGTCCAAAGCACACCGCAATCGTATATACGACTCCGAATACACCATTTGCCGAAAAAATCATCACCGCAAAGGCAAGCGTGATTATTATTTTAATGCGTGCGTCAAGCCTGTGCAGCACAGAGCCTGTATCGATGTACTGACCTATCAGTATATTTTTAAACACTCTTATCTCCGTCCCGCCGCCGTAAAGCGGCATCAGTTATTTTGTTTCAAGAAACGCACGGTATGCCGCCTCTGTCGTTCTGTCTATATCGTCAATGCTGTGCGCATTGCTGACAAAAACCGTTTCAAACTGCGACGGCGCAAGATATATCCCCTGCTTAAGCATGGAAAGAAAATACCTGCCGAACCTCTCTGTATCGGAGGTATACGCTGTCTTGAAATCAACTACACTTTCCTCCGTAAAGAATACGCACAGCATCGAAGCGACACGGTTTATGCACACACTCACTCCCGCTGCGTCTGCCGCATTTTTCAGTCCCTTTTCAAGCCTGTCCGATTTTTCCTCTATTTCCTCATACACCTGCGGATTGTTTTTAAGATACGAAAGCTGCGCACACCCCGCCGCCATTGCTGCGGGATTGCCGGAAAGCGTCCCCGCCTGATACACAGGTCCCGACGGCGAGATAAACTCCATAATCTCCCTCTTTCCGCCGTATGCTCCGACAGGCATACCGCCGCCGATAATCTTTCCGAACGTCACAATATCAGGTTTTATTCCGTAAAGTCCGCACGCTCCCGACGGTGAAACACGAAATCCCGTCATAACCTCGTCAACGATAAACACCGCTCCGTTCACCTCGGTAAGACGGCGCAGCTCCTCCAAAAATCCATCTTTCGGAGGCACAACACCCATATTCCCGGCAATCGGCTCGATTATTACTCCGGCTATTTCAAATTTTTCAAACGCCGCCCTTACCGCTTCAAAATCATTGTATGGCAGTACAAGCGTGTGCTTTGCAAAATCGGACGGCACTCCCGCCGAGGATGCCGCTCCGAACGTGAGCGCACCGCTGCCCGCCTTTATCAGCAGCGAATCGCTGTGACCGTGATAACAGCCCTCGAATTTTATTATCATATCCCTGCCGGTAAAGCCTCTCGCAAGACGTATTGCCGACATTGTCGCCTCCGTGCCGGAGTTTACCATGCGAACCTCGTCAACTCCCGAAAGTCCGCACACAAGCCTTGCAAGCTCCGTTTCCGCAAGAGTCGGCGCTCCGAAGGAAAGCGAGTTTTCCGCCGCCGCCTTTACCGCATTCACAACAGGCTCAAAGGCATGACCCAGCAGCATCGGCCCCCATGAGCCTACGTAATCGATGTATTCATTTCCGTCTATATCATAGATCCTGCTGCCAGCCGCACGGCTGATAAACAACGGATTTGCTCCAACGTTTGCGAACGCTCTCACCGGGGAATTGACTCCTCCGGGAATGTATTTTTTCGCCTCGGCAAACGCCGCAGCGCTGCGTGTTGTGTCCATAAAGCTCAGTCCTTTATAAAATATCGTTTTTAATCATGTATCTTTTCAGCTTGTCAAAGCTTTCGCTGCTTATGTCATGCTCAATTTTGCAGCTGTCCTCATATGCCGTCTGTTCGGACACTCCCATAGCCATAAGCAAACGCGCGATAACCATATGACGCTCGTATATTTTCTCGGCAATGGCGGTGCCGCCGTCCGTAAGCGATATATTTCCGTCCGTTTCGTCAACGGTTATGTAGCCGCCCTCACGCAGAGATTTGAGCGCAACCGAAACACTCGCCTTTGTAAATGACAGATGATGTGCAATATCTATCGCACGAACATAGCCGCTTTTGTTTTTCAGCATGAGGATAGCCTCAAGGTAATTTTCCGCCGATTCATGTATTTTCACTGCCAAAATCTCCTTATCTGTCCGGCGCTCGTGCCGAAACACTGTAATTAATGATATTATAGCATATTTTATGCGTTAAGTCAATTTGTTTCTAACGAAAAAAGCGGCTCTTACGAACCGCTTTTTATTTACCGCATATTTTCCACATTATGCCTCTGACAGGGCTGCGCCTATTATACCCGCATCGTTGAAAAGTGTTGCTATTTCAACCTTTGTCTTTGGCATATACTTGTTGTAGTCGTTTTCCGCAAGAAATTCCTTTATGGGATCGAGCAGATAATCACCCTCCTTGGAAATTCCTCCGCCTATCGAAAGCTTCTCCGGCTGGAATATGTTTATAATGCTTGAAAGACCGTCCGCAACATATATTGCATACTGCTTAACGACCTCCTTCGCTGTCTTGTCCCCTTCCTTTGCACAGTCAAACGCCGTTCTGCCCGATACCTTGCCGTTTTTCTCCGACCATTCGTTCATCACGCTTTCGGGGTTAGCCGCCATAGCCGCCTTTGTCTGACGTATCAGCGCAGTAACCGATGCATACGACTCCCAGCAGCCGTTCTTGCCGCAGGTGCATGGCTCGCCGCCGGATATGAGTGTGATATGACCAAGCTCGCCGCCTGCGGAGTTAAAGCCTCTGTAAAGCTTTCCGTTGATTATTACTCCGCCGCCGACACCGGTTCCGAGAGTGATAAACACAAAGCTTTCCGCATTGTTGCCGTTTACTATGTACTCGCCGTAGGCAGCCGCATTTGCATCATTTTCCAGGTTTATCGGCTTGCCCGGAAAATGCTCCTCAAGCATTTTGCGCATAGGGATATTTTTCATCGGAATATTGTTTGAGTATACAATAACACCGTTCTTGTTGTCAACCGTGCCCGGACTTCCGAGGCCTATTGCTGCGATGTCATCCATCGTCAGACCCTCTTCCTTGACAAGCCGTCTGCACAGCTCCGCCATATCGCCGACAATCTCCTCAATCGGTCTTGAGAGTATCGTCGGGGTGCTGTCCTTTCTTAAAATTCTTCCTTTATCGTCAACTATTCCGGCAGCAATATTCGTACCGCCCAAATCAATTCCCAAATAAAGCATTAATCATCGTCCTTTCATGTATAATTGTAATAAAATTATATTATAAAATTTCCCTTATGTCAATTATTTTTTCTCAATAAGTGAAAAAAGGTACGGCAAAAACTCTTTTTATTTGGTTTTGTGAATATTTAGTCCGAATAAGGCGCATACTGTAACTGTCCTGCCGATGAAAATGCAGGTCAAATTTTAATCTGAACGGCTCAATGCCGAAATCCATTTCAGAAATCGGAGGTAGTAATTATGAACAACGAATGCTGCGGTTCACCGAACAAAAGCATCAAATGCACGGTTACACAATGCGCTTATCACTGTCAGTCAAAGGACTACTGCTCGCTTTCGAGCATACAGGTAGGCACTCACGAAGCAAACCCCACAATGATAGAGTGCACCGACTGCACATCATTTATGCTTAAATCATAAAACAGTCACGGGATTGCCTCGGCGCAGCAGCGGAGCGGGCAGTCCCTTTACATATCTTTGTTAATATTAAGGTTGACACAGGGCGGTATCTATGGTAAAATTATGATTGAATTTAAAACATATCAAAAGAGGTATTGCCGTGAAAATTTTAAACGATCTTGCAATTGCGCTTGTTCAGCCGAAAAAATACGGAGAGCTTCTCCCCAACAAAGCGCCCCGTGTTGCGCTTTATGTTCTGATTATTCTGCTGATTTCATTTGCTTCGATAGCCGTCAGCGCAGTGCGGCTTTATAAAATACTGGGCGAATATTACTCAGAGCACGTGCCTGATTTTACTTTTGAAAACCAAACCCTGACAAGCAGCGACACCTTTGATTTTGAGCTTGCCGGAATGAAAATAATGATGGACACAAGCCGTGAGCTCACCCCGGACGATTTCGGCGATGCAAATCAGGGAATACTCGCCGACAGCGACAGTATTCTTATCCGTGTTCGCACCGGCAGCACGATAGAAAGCAAATATACGGAGCTTACATCGGATAAAAATTTCCGTTTCACAAAGGACTCGCTTTATGAGTACAAAAATATAATGAAGGTATCGATTTTCATATCCGCTCTGATGTCACTTGTCATTGTCGCAGCCGGTTTCATGCTCAGCGCATTGATTATTGCCGGTCTGTCCTCGCTGTTAAAGCGTACACTTCCCCAATCGGCGTCTTTAAGCTTTGGGCAGCTTTACAAGCTTGCGCTGTATTCAAGAGGACTCCCGTCCGTGCTGTCGCTCATACTGTCGGCATTTATAGGCGGTATCCCATGGATTATCAGCATAATGATTTCTGTGATAATACTTAACACCGCCGTAGCTTCGATTTGCTTTTCACAAAAAATACAGTAAATGTTCCATTACAGACAAAAGGTCTGCTGCGCTTTTACATTAACGCAGCAGACCTTTGTTTAATTTTTAATTAATCTGTAAATTACCGCAAAAGCTTCAGCTCGCTTTGTCCGCTCCTTCGGGGCAAAATATCCGCCGCTGCGCCCTTGCATCAATCCGGCCTTTGAAATCTTCTCCACACTCTCTCTTGCCCATGCGCTTATGTCTGCGCTGTCGTTAAATACCGCATTCTCTCCCTCTGCGTCATCGCATACTGCCGCCAGCATCTTTGCCATTTGCTCACGGGTAATCTCTCCGTTCGGGTCGGCATTCCCGTCCGATCCCTCAAAAATCCCCTTTCTGTATGCCGTCTCGAGATACCCGGCATACCAATCGGAGGAGCTTACATCGTTAAATTCACCGCCATATTCCATCGGCTCAAGCTCCAGTCCTCTTCCCAACAGCGTTATAAATTCCGCTCTCGTTATGGGATTTTCAAGTCCGAAGGTCGTTTCCGTCTGACCCTTGACTATGCCCTTTTCAAACAGGCTCTCAATCTCTGTCTTTGCCCAGTGATTCTCTATTTCCGCTTTAAGAGCCTCGTTCATAATATTGCCGCTCGGTTCGGCTGACGGCGATACAGTCGGCTTTGGCGTCACTGAGGTCACGGGCGGAGCAAATCCGCCACCGCCTCCGGAGCTGCCGCCTCCGTGTACGGGCGGCTTTGATGTGGGTGACGGTGTCGGTGTTGCCGATGGGTCGGGCGAGGGAGCATTACCGAAATACACACCGCCGTTTGACAGCGTAAATACTGCGTCCTCACCGTTCACCTTAACAACCTTAGGTTCTTTGCCAAATGATGTCACCATCGTGTCAGACTCTTTAAGCTTTTTATTCGTCAGCGGCGAGCCGTCAACAAATACATAGTCACCGTCTGTCCTCACGCAAAGCTCTTCCGTTTCGGAATCGGACATAAACACCTTACCGCCGTTATACGTACACTCCGACGCATCACGCAGCGCAAGATATTTTATATTTCCCTTTGCGTCAAGCTCCGCAAAAAACATGGATGCGTCCGTTGTGAAATCGTCAACCGTGACAAGCGTTTTCTTTTCCGAATTATGCAGCAGATAATAAACGTATCTTGTCATTTCGCCGGTCACGCCGCTTGTCAGATAAAACTCCATTGCGCTTGCGTCCGTTTGCTCCATTCCGTTTATCTCTAACTCTCCTACCGCCGTCTTGTAGTCCTCTCCGGTTTCCTCGGGCAGAAGTATTGTGTTAAATACCATGTTCCCCGTTCCGCTCTTTTCGTATTCGGTATACTTCGCGTCAAGGATACTGCCCTGTCCTTCGGAATACAGTCCGTCAACCGTTTCCGCTCTCGCAAAACGCTCCGCTCCGACAGGTATTACCTGTATATTGGGGCCCAAGAAGTTGGTTTTCACAATCTTCGTTTCCTCATCCATGGTTATTGCAGCCTCGGGCAGATAGTGCCAGTTTTGGACGTACTTGTTATTTGCCGTTTCGGAGTTCGGAATTATGTAATCACTCACGATAAACAGCTTATCTCTGTAGAAAAACGTACTTCGTTTGTAATCCTTTGCATCTGTAGTAGTTTTTGCTGAGGTAGTCACAAAATCATAGCTGTTGTTGGTTTCCCATTCGGGAATTGTTCCGATATTTGCGCTTGCGCCCGTTGTCTGATTTTTACCGTTCATAACAACAATATTATGAGCCTTTGACGATGTAAGCCACGTCTTTGCCGCACTTGCCGAATACGTTCCGTAAAGCGGGTCGACAAGCAGATACTGCCCATGCGCCGCAACAACTATGCTGTTATCGTCCGGGTGGGCATGATTTCCCACACCTCCGTCCGCATCGGTAAAGAAATACATCGCCTTTGTCGACCAGTTCGTTCGCATAACCGCCTTTTTACCCACAGGGAAAAGCTTTGACGTAAAATCGGGCTTTTTGCCATCGTCACCGTCCGTTGCGGCATATATGAGCTGCTCGTTTTGGAACCAGTTTCCGAGACTTTCCATTCTCGTTTTAAAGTTTCCTCTGTGGCTGTAGCCGTCGCCCACCTGATTATCGCTTACTCCCGGCAGCGATGACCAGTACATAAACAATCCCAAATGCTCGATGTTATCGAGAGTTTTCTGCGTGTACGGCGAATACAGATCCATATCTATTCCCAAATCGTCCGCCGCCGTCTTTGCGTCAAGGAGCGTTGTAAGAGTATAGTCCGTATATCCTAAGGAAAGCTCCGTACAAACGTAGTCTGACTTCGTCATTGCGTTTGAAAGCTGCTCGTAGCGGTAACGCACACGGTTGAGCCATTCCTCCGAATCGGTAAATTCGGGATAGTTTATTGTAAGCGTATACAATCCCAAGCTCTCCGATGTACCCCAGTTGCCGCTGCGTGTAAAATACTTTGCGCCCGTTCCCTGAACGTAGCACCATTTCATAAATGCGGTGAATACCTCCGGGCTCATGAATCGGCTGTCAAGCAGCTGCATCCACAGTCCCGGCATACACTGCGTTCTTACCGCAACGTCAAGCGACTTGAGCCAGCATATGTCGTCACCTCTTACGTTTATGTAGTCCATAAACTGACGTATCGCCGTATATGCGTATTTTTCATCACCTGTGTAGTGATAAAGCTTTACAAGCTTGTCAAACCAGGTGTTAAATCTTAACAGCTCCTCCTGATAGCGGTAGCCTGCGCTTATCGGCTGATTCAAGTACCACGACTTCGCCTGGTCATAGGAATATATAACCTGCGCCGTTGCGTTGGAGTACGTTATCTTGTTCTCCTCCCAGTTGGAGTCGTCCGAATACATCACAACGACCTCACGGCTCTGACCCTCGGTCATGTTCTTTCCGCACAGATTAAGCGTTGCCGACTGAATCGTATCTCCCTTTTTTAAATCCGAAACATCAAACTTCATATATATTCTGCTTGTGTTTTCGTTTACGAATATATGAGTTGTGTCGGTAAGACCGTCATGGCTGTAGGTTGTCGTTCCGAATTCGTCCTCACGTGCGGTCAGAATTTCGTCCGCGCCGTAGTTTACGCCCTTGTTTGCGCCTGCCTTTATGTTTGTGTCTGCGGTCGGATATATAACTCTCTCCGCTCCGTCAACACGGATTCTCAAATAGGGCTTGTTTTCGCCCTCCTTTGAGTCAAACTCTGCCCAATCGCCGTTTTTATCCGTAGCAAGAACAAAAAACGTAAGCTCCGCTCTCGTTCCGAGATAATTTGTCACCGTGCTTGAAACGTCAACACCTCTGTATTCCTTTGTGTTGCCCACATTCATGATGCCAACAGGCGTGATACCGCTCTGCGCATTATACATAAAGTTTTTGCACAGTAAATCCGCCGTAATTTTATCCTTTAGGGTATCGGACGTTACCTGCGCACGGTTCATTGTCTTTTCTTTTTCAACGTAGTAATTGTAATACGCGAGCTTTGCCTGCTCGTAATCTCCCGCCATTGCCGCCGTTTCGACAAGCTCCAGTCCGGGATATTCGTCATAATCAAGCTTTCCCTTAGTCGTCCAGCTTTGCTTTTCCTCGTCCCATACACCGAAAAAGTCGCTGTCACGAAGCCAAAATGCGTCATTTAGCTTTTTCTTGCCCGATGAATACTCAACACCCTGCTTTACCTTTTTCGTATTATACGGATCGCCTTGAATAGGATAGCCGTAGGTGTTGGTAATATATTCGCCCTCCGGGACAGGCTCCTCGGTGTACGGATACATAGACTCCGTATCAGCCAAAGCTGATACCTCATTCACCGTCACCGTTTCCTCCGTATCGGAAACGCTTTCCTCCGTTACGGCGAGTGTCTCCGCATCACCGACGATTTCCTCGGATATGCTCTGCACCGTTTCCTCTGCGGGTAAAACGTCAGTTTCCTCACTCTGCTCGGCGGCAGCCGGCAAAGCCGCCGCCAGCAATGCCGCCGTAAGAATCAATGAAATCAGTTTTGATAATTTTTTCATATTAATCACCTTTTATAAGCATATATATTATCTTCGCCGTTTCCGCTCTTGTAGCATTGTTTTTCGGTCTGAAGGTATTGTCGTCGTAGCCGCCGATAATTCCCGCCGCACTCATTGCGCTTACCGCCGCCGCTGCGTAATCGGATATGCTTTCGCTGTCCGCAAATTCGCCCGCCGCAAAATCAAGCGTTCTGCCCGTTGACTTCATGGCTCTTTCGCACATAACGGCTATGTCCTCTCTCGTGATCGGACTGTTTTTCGCAAATTCATTTTCGGAAACTCCGTTGACTATGCCCAGCTCAACCGCTTTTGCCACATATTTATAGCTCCAGTCGTTTTCGTCCACATCGGTAAAGCCCGGATTTGTTGTATTGCTTGTGTCAATACCAAATGCAGTGAGCAGAATTTTAACAAATTCACGTCTGCTTATGCTGTCATTCGGTCTGTATTCGCCCGATCCGTCACCGGAAATAATTCCCTTAGCGGTAAGCGACTCAATATAATCATATGCCCAGAAATCCTTGGGAACATCCTTGTATGTTCCCGTCTGCGGAGCAGCCGTGGGAATGGGTGCTGCCGTTCCCTTAGGATATGCCGGAATTGCGCTGCCGTTATAGGACGAGCCGCCCGTACTTCCTCCGCCGCCCGTGCCGCCGCCGGAAATTGACGCTTTTGCCGAAACGGTAAACGGAATTTCGCCTTCAGCCTTATCATCTCCGTTCTTTACGACAAGCTTAAGCTTTCCGCTCTGAGCGGCTGAGGTCTGAGTTACAACACCCGTATCCGAAAGTGCCGACGGAAGTGATGATGAATATGTCACCGTACTTCCGTACTGTGTCGAGGTCGGAAGAGTTTTGTTTGTACTTATATTTGTAAGATCTCCGATCTGCTCCTTTAACAGCTCCAAATCCGCTTTTGCCTTTTCCTCATTTGTCACTGCGGAATAAACCATAAGCTCTCTTAAGCCCACACAGCTGCTTTCGTCCTTGGAGGTGACGGTAAAACGCACATATCTTGCAACACTGTAATTCATAGCCGTTTCCACAGGATCCTCGCCTATCTTTGTGCCGCTTGATACCTGTTTCCACGTTTTTCCGTCCTTTGAGGTTTCTATAATGTATCCGCTTATCGGATAGCCTCCGAGCATCGGAGCCTCATATATAATTAACTTGGTCAGTACCTCCGGTCTGCCCAGGTCTACCGTAAACGACGGCAAATCCGAAAATCTCATTGTCTGCCACCATGTGCTTGTCGCTCCGTCAACCGCTTTGCTCGGACTGTGTCCCGGCAAAGGCTGAATTTTGCCGGTATCGGCGGTCTTGTTTATTGCAATGTTGTTTACGTCAACGTATATAGCAGTAAGGTCATACGTTTTTTCGATATACTCATCAGTACCGTCAAGAGAAAGCCTATATGTGAGAGTTACCGGGGTGTCCTCCTTGTATGCTCCCGTATTAAGCTGACCGTCACTTGTGAGTATTTCGGGATTAGACGATGTCCATTGAACGCTTGTTCCCGGATATACGTCTGATTTCAGGCTTACGCTTTCCTTTATAATTCCGCCCAAAGCCTCTACCTTTCCGCCGTAGTTCATGTTTTTGTCGGCAAGAGAAAGCTTATTTGAGTCAACGGTCTTGAGCGTCACATTCTTTATTTCAATCGAACCGCACAGGGACGGATCGCCTTGGTTATTGTCGCTGTTTGCCGCAATATCTATATATGAAAGCTTTTCGGAATCTTCTCTTGTGAGTGCATTTTCCGCAATCGGAGTATATTCCGCTGCGCCGTTTAATGCGGCATAGATCGACATCATCTGTGTTTCCGTATCAAACATTGCTCTTATGCGCATATTCATGCCCGACTTTGAGCCGCTGTCAAGCTCCGTATGAACCGCATCGGCGGATGCAGAGGGTCTTGAAACTCCGGTAAGCACGGCATTTCCGCTGTTTTTGTTCGTTGTGTAAAATGACGTTATCCTTGCGCCGCTTTCATCGTAAAGCACAATTTCCGCCTTTTGGTATTTGCTGTCCATCATATTTACCTCTGTTTCAAATACCCATAAGCCGGTTGCCGCAAACTGCTTATCTCCCCATGAGGGATACAGCCGAACCTTCGGCGACTGCGAGGATGACGTTCTCGACAGGACAATCGTTCCGTCCCCGGTCACGCTGTGCGTACCGCCGTTGTCGGTAAACACTGTGTCGTTTTCGTCCGTAAAGTCCATATTATCAAGCGTCTTGAATGAGTTTGTATCGAGCTTTTTCACTGTAAGACCGAAGGTCTTGTATGCCGTATAACCGTCCTTTGTCAGCTTTGCCGTCATTGTAACGGGTACGTCACCGTCAAGCGGCTGTGCGGCAAGCTTTCCGTCATTGCCGATTATCGCGGTATTTGATGAGCTCCACTCTATCTCCGCACCGTCAGCTACTGTGGGCAGCGCCTTAAGACTTTCCGTTATTTCGTTTGGTGAATCCGTCAGCATATCGGTTGTAAGAGCCGCCGCTGCGCCCGCAGCCGCATTGGGAGTGGTTTCGCCCTCGGTTCTGTATAATTTCAGGCTCTTTATCGTCATCATATCGTTTACAAGAGCCTTGCTCTTTAATACGTACATTATGCCGTGCAGTGCCTTGCCGGGATATGTTTTGCTTACTGTATACGGCGCTGCACCGTTTATGCTTACCGTAATAATACCCGTTTCCGTATCAACCTCATATTCAAGCTTTGCCGTTGTGTTGTTTATCGAGCTGCCGTATATTACGGGCTTGTTGTCGCTTGCGATATACTCCGTTACGTTATTTGACGGGTTTATACACATCGAAAACGCAATTGTCGGATTGCCGCCCGCATCACCCATTGCCGGAACAACGGACTGGAACTGGGAGCCGCTTTGAATTTTAGGCGTAACCTCGGTTACGATTTTGTATTTTCCCTGAAGATCGCTTACAAATGTCTTTGAATTTTCGTCCGAGGCAACAACCTCCTTAAAGCGGTACATCGCTCTGTATCTCTCCGAATAATCCGTTTCGCCGTCAGTACCCGTCTTTTTCATAACGAGAGAATTTGAGCTTTTTGCAAACGATATATTCGGCAGCGTCTCCGCTTTGCTGTCTTTATCGTAATATTCCCAGCCGTCAACGGTGTTGTTTGCAACGGTTATATCCGAAAAATCAACCTCGTCTATAAGTCCCGGCTCGGGGGTTTCCTCAGGCACAGGCTCAAAAGTTTCCGCAGGAGGCGTTTCGGGAGTGTTTGCCCCTGCCTCAAGGCTTACCGAATGAATCCAAAAGCCGTTTGTTCCCGCATTTATATGGGAAGCCGTTGAAAACGAAACAAGCTCTGTTGCGCCTGACGCATTGAGCGGCTGATTATCAACGATTTTGTTGTCATCGCTTGCCGCAAATGTCTTGTATTCGCTCTCCGTGCTGCCGTCCATGGTCTTTACCACCGAATGCCATGCACTGAAGGTGTTGTTTCTTAAGTCAACCTCAACCATAAGATGCTGCATTGACGCAGCTATGCCCGACTGGTTATTTTTTGCAGCCAAATTACTCATCGTAAATTCTGACGAGCTGCCTATTGCATTGCCGTCCGCATCGAAAAATGCAAGCGTGCCCTTGTTTGTGGACGTTGAGCCGCTGTAGCCTATTCTTGCGTTTACAAGCGTATCCGTTGTGCCGTTAAGGCTTAGGCTCAGATACCCCGTTGACGTATACATCGCCGCAAACTCCGTTTCAAACACATATTTGCCGTCTGTAAATGTCTTACCGTCGGGATTGTTCACCGTATCGTTCGCAAAAATAAGTTCAAAAATATCAACATCTTCCGTTGAAACCTTTTCGGTAAAGCGTCTGGACGGAACCTTTACCGAATTTGCGTCTGTAATGAATGCAGGTCCCCATATGTTGTTCGTGCTGAACGAAAATCCCATAGCCTTTGCCATATTGGCATCAAATCCGGTTTCTTCCGTAATAATCAGCTCGTAATCCTTGTCACCCGCCGCAGTTACGGCTATGCCCGCAAAAGCTCCGCACATCATCGATACGGCAGCCGCTGCAGCCATCATTCTGCGCAATATTCCTTTATTTTTCATGTCGGCATACCTCCTATCTTATCGCCACAACGGCACGCACCTTGTTGTTTGTCGTAACAATGCTGACAATGTCACTACCCGCCGCAATGGCTCTCATATCTCCGTATTCCGCCGTTTTATTTGCCGAATTATAAATGAACACCGGCGGAGTGTTGTTTTTGTATATTTCGTAATATGTGCTTGACTCCTCATCGAGCGATGTGCCGACGTTAAGCCTTGTTACCCATCTGTTAAGCGTATTTGAAACGAAGTTATAGTCCGCTCCGAGCGCATATCCGACAAATACCGTATAATCGGGGTCGCTTGTGTCCGTGCCGAAGGGCGGCAGAGTTCCGTAGCGTTTAATAACCTCCATATTCTCTATCTGTCCGCTGCTGTCAAGCAGATATGCCACAAGGCTTCCTCTTGAGGGAATCTGATAATTGTCGCTGTCCCTGTATGCCTCGGTTACGCTGTATTCCTTTTCCGTACCCTGCGCAAGCATGGTGACAAGAATTGTGTCCTCGCCCGTATTGCTGTCCGACGTCGTAACAACATTCGTAACAAAGCCTATGTCACTCGTTGCGGTAAGCTCTCCGACAGAATCTCCCGTCATCGGAGCGGTAACGACAATCAAATCCATCATGTGTCTGTCCTCGTTCATCTCGTAGCAGACAACATTATACGTTTTGCCATTGCTCATTTCAACGTTTGCGAGATAATCTCTGTTCGAGGGATCTATGCTTTCGGGAATACATATCGTTCTTGTTTCAAAATCCACTCCGAAGCCGCCCTTATCCGAGTTCGTGCCGTTGCCCTTTGCAAAGGTACGCTCATATGAATTATAAACCTTCTGCGTACCGCCTCTTTCCGGCTCAAGTACGGTTATGCTGTCGATTTCGCCGTTTGAATTAAGTCTGTAGCTTACGGTTTTCTGCCATGCAAGATCGCCTATCTGCGAGCAGTCAACCTTTTTCTGCTTGCCCGATTCGGAATAGTATACCTCAGGCGCAAAGAGCAGGTTCTGAACAGCCTCGTTACGTGCGACAATCTTTGAAATAATCGTAGCCGCACCGCCGTTTTCGTTTTCCTCCTCCTCTTTCTTTTCGGTCAGCTTGCCCGGCACGATAACCTTTGCGCCGTAGCCCACTCCCGAATCGTCATGGAAAAGCCTTGCAATATATCCGTAGCTTGACGAGGTTGTCACGGTTTTGATATATGCCGCCTCGCCCATATAGTTTATGTATACTCTTACCGTTCTGTTGAACACAGCATCATCGGCAAGGCTCTTTCTTTCAAGAGGATATTCGTTTCCGTTTATGATAAGCATTTCGCTGCTGCACGAGGTGAGCATACCCTCCTCGTATACATCGCTTATGATACCCTCGGTAAAGGTTCTGTCACTGCTTTGGCTTATGCTTATCAGGCTGTCCTTTGACACGTCCGCCGCGGTTGCCGGAGTTCCGTCCGCCTTGTAAAGCACAACACGCCTGTCGTCGTTTCTTTCCTCGCTTACATCAATATACTTGCTGCCGTCAGGCAATGCCGCATCTGTGAAATAAATCATCTCACGCTCTGCGTTTACCTCCTCGACAACTGCGCTTGTGTAGCTTCTGTACAGAATAACGTCAATATCGCTGTTGTTTTTTGCGGTATTGTTGATAATGGTTATTTCTCCCTGCTCAAGCGATCTAAGCTCCGACGGGTCAAACGCTGCGGGACGGTTGTTCTTAAGCAGCTTGACCGCAGTACTCAGCTTTACCGAATGTACGGAGCTGCTGCCGGTGTAATACGTCATGCTGCTCATATCAATATCACGTATATCCTTAGCCTTGATTTTTACAACGGTATTTCCATCCTCCATCGGACGAATGCTGATTATTCTGTTTGCCTCCTCGGTATTCACGTAATACACGACTCTCTGCCCGATATACCGAGCCGCCGCCGTGTCGGACGTGAAATACAGTCTGCCGTCTATTTCTATCTGATCGTTTTCCATTCCTGAAACAGCACTGTTCATGTATGCGTCCGGAGTTGCGGTAACAATACCCTCAAGCTTTTCGATCGCGCCGTCCGCAACGTTTGTCAGCTTATCTCTGAGTCTTGTGTTTGAAATCTCGTAATTCACCTGCCCGTTTTCGTAAACCTCGGTCATAACCTTAACGTAAAGAGCATTGTACACCATTCGTGCCGTAGCCTCTCTTGTAAACGGATAGCTTATATTTACGTTTTTCAAAAGTCCCAGCGTCAGTGCCTGAGATGTATATCCACCCGGATAGCCGCCGTTTTTTTCCGCAACGCTGCTGTAGCCCAGGCAGCTTACCGTCATTTTACTGATGCTTTCATAGCTCAGATATGCGTCCGGGCTGAATTTTCCGTCACCCGTACCGCTTATAATTCCGTAATTTGTAAGTAATGTGATACTGCCGTTTGCCCAGTGCTCCGACGGAACATCGCTGTACAGCGAAGCTCCGCTGTACGATTCCGCAGCCTCTCCGAGACCGAGCATTCTTGCCGCAATCGCAGCAAACTCCGCTCTCGTTACAGGCTTTTCCAGCTCAAAATCGCCGTCGGCATTTCCCTCCATAATGCCAAGCGTCTGAAGCTCAAAGACAACATCATCCATTGTCAGTGCG
Source organism: Clostridia bacterium (assembly GCA_034090805.1). Taxonomy (GTDB): domain Bacteria; phylum Bacillota; class Clostridia; order UBA1381; family UBA1381; genus Ornithomonoglobus_A. The sequence continues at coordinate 6,829 of JAXDRV010000139.1, read as the reverse complement.
GCATAAGCGGGTATATATGCAAAAAGCATCGCCGTAACCGCCAAAAGTGCTGCCAATCTTTTCTTCATCATATCTCATTGCCTTTCTGTCCGCATATTTTCCCGAATCGGCTGCGGACGCATTCCGATTCGACTGTATTTTTCTCAACATAATTATAGCACAGTCCCCCCGTAAGCCTCAATAGGTTATTTTTTAACAATATGGTCTATATTTTCAGTATTCTTATTTCAATAAATTTTGTAAAAAGGTATTGAAGAATTTAAAAAAGTGTGGTACAATACACGTAAGAGGGTTTTCCCTCAGTATTTCAAGGAGGTGTTTACCAATGGCTTATAAAATCACAGATGAGTGCATCAGCTGCGGTGCTTGCGCTGCTGAATGTCCCGTAACAGCTATCAGCGAGGGCGATACAAAGTACGCTATCGATGCTGATACTTGCATCGAGTGCGGCGCCTGCGCAGGCGTATGTCCCGTAGGAGCTCCTGTACAGGACTGATATAACCCAATTAAGACGTCCCTCGCATAAATAACGGCGGAAGGGGTTTACTTAATTTTCCCGTCAAAGGGTCGGGAATGTTCATGAGGGGCTGCTGCAGCGCGCGACAGCCTCTTTTTACGTATAAAATTATTTGGGAGGAATATATGAAAAAACTACTCGGAGCTTTTGCCGCCGTTTTCCTCATGCTTGCGCTTTGCTCCTGCGGGAGCGTAAGGGTCACGCTTGACGAGGACGAGCGTCCCGAAGCGGCCGACGGCTCGGAAAGCTGGTCGGTTTTAATTTATATGTGCGGCGGAGGCGAAAAGTCATACGATACTATAAATTCTCTGTGCGAGCGTGAATACCCTGCAAACGTCACATTCGCCATAGGCACAGGCGGCGGCAGCGACTGGAAAACCGACGGCATAGACGGCGATTTTTTGCAGAGGTTTGTTGCTCAGAAGGGATCGCTGTTCTTAAAGGATCAGGTTCAGCTTGCGAGCATGGGCAGCCACGAAACGCTTGCCGATTTTCTTAAATGGGGAATAGACGCTTTCCCGGCAAAGCATTATATGCTGATTCTTTCCGGCGGCGGCAGCGGTACGGAAATGCTCGGCGACAAAACCTTTAACGGTGATGTTCTTACGGTTGAGGAGCTTTCCTATGCGGTGAGCCTTTCCGGGCAGAGCTTTGATATAATAGGACTTGACGTTCCTTACGGCGCTTGCTTTGAAAACGCCTCGTCACTCTCGCCATATGCCAAATACATGGTCGCAAGCGAGGAACAGTGCGCCGGCTGGGATTACGGTCGGCTTGCGGACTGTCTGATACAATACCCATACGTCATGCCGAACGAGCTTGGGCAGATTATATGCAATGACTACATGGCAAAATGCGAGGACAACGGCATTAGCGAGCTTGCGGCAATGTCGGTAACGGATCTGTCACAGATTTCTGTGCTTGCTCAGGCATTTGACGGAATGGCGGACGTTATGGCGGACTCGGTTGACAGCCTCGACAGCTACGGCGCTCTTGCAAGGAACGTACTCACGGCGCAGACCTGCGTCGGCAGCGGTGATATGGTGGATATTGCCTCTCTTGCCGCAGCAATCGCTCCGAATGTCGGCGAACCGGCTCAGGGAGTGGCGGACGCTATCGGTCAGGCGGTTATTTACAACACAAAAGGCTCTCTCCGTCCCGAATCGAACGGACTGAGCGTTTACTATCCGCAGACCATAGACGAGGAAAAGCTCAATACATACATGAAATCAATGGTTTCGGACAATTACAAGCATTTTATAAAAAGCATCGCCCCCAACGTAAACGTGGTTGACGCATACGTCAGCAGCGACTATAACGAAAGCTGGGCCTGGTGCGATTATGTCGGCAGAGATTTCGGCTGTACCGCATATATGGACGAGCTTTCGAGATATTCCATGACAATAGACGGCGATATGAGCATCGTAAAGGACGTTCGCCTTACACGTTACTGCTTCAATGCCGATACAAACTCATACCACAGCCTCGGAACGGACAAGGAGCTTGACTGCGACTGGGCGGGACAGAAATATGCCTACAATACCTCAATGACCGCACCCTTCCTTAACGGACAGCCGATACAGGCGGACTTTGCGGGCGAAGTAAGGGACATGGGCAGACTGTACACCACTCCGCTTATCGTTAATGACGAAACAGCAATGCTCATATCCTTCAGAGCATATGAAACAAACCGTCTTAAGCCCCTCGGCATATGGCAGAACGGCTCTATGCTCAACATAGGTAGATCGGACGTTATAACTCCCGTTCATAACATAATGAGCGACGATGAAATGCTTATGACGGGCAAAAGCTTCCGTCCTGTCACCGGCATACGTATTTCGGACAAAAAGCTCCCGGACGGCAGCTATATACTTGAGTACGAGCTTGAGGATATTTATTCAAAAATCCGACGCCCGACTACCGCCGCCCTCGATAAAAAAGGCGGCGAGGCAGTTCTTACTCTTCAATAAAACCGAATATTATCCGATAAAATAACGGAGGTGCGCCGCACCTCCGTTATTTTGTTACAGAACATTAATCACAATCAATCCCAAAAATGCCGTAGCCAATCCGATTATCGCCTTTGCCGTCAGCTTTTCGCCGAACATCGTTGCCGACATAACCGAGGACAGTATGAGCGATGCTCCCCGGTTTATCGGATACAGCTGCGCCGCCGTTTTCGGCAATGACCCAAGTGCTTTTTTAAGCATCATTCGGAAAACATTTTCAAATTATTCGTAATCGACCGTTTGTAATTATACCGCAAACGAAAATAAATTTCAATAGGTGGATACATTTTTTCTATATTAGTTTTGCAATTTTACCATAAAAATCATATTGCATTTTTGGTTAATATGTGATATGATATTATATTTGACATTTTCGTCATATTATGCTATAATTATATTATATTAATGCGGATATTGGAGAAAGAGAGGATATAGTGTGAAAAAAGCGGCGCATCTCACCGCATGGAAGTGCGGCTTTTGGGTGAGCGTCTTTTCCACACCATGATTTGTGCCGCTTTAAGGCGACGGAATGGAGATTGATATGTACAGCGTAGGCGATAAAGTAGTGCATCCCATGCACGGTGCCGGCATAATCGAGGGGATACGCCGAATAGAAATTGCAGGGAATAAAAAAAGCTATTACGCCGTGAAATTTGCGGTCGGGAGCATGACAACGAATATCCCGATCGAAAACAGCGATTCAATAGGCTTAAGGAATCTTATCGGAAAGGACGAGGCACGCGAGGTTGTTGAGCGTTTTATTCAGATGCCGATAAGCAAGGACATTAATTGGAATAAACGTCAGAGGGATAATCTGCTTAAAATCAAGTCAGGCGATATTTACAAGGTGCTTGAGGTTTTAAAGGATTTGATGTACCGTGACAAAACGAAAGGACTTTCCACCAATGAACGCAAAACCCTCGGCAGCGCAAAGCAGATAGTCATGAGCGAGCTTGTTCTGTCCGGCTTTGCGTCACAGAGCGACATAGAAAGTATAATGAACGATACTATAGAGGCATTGATTTAGCACACTTTTTTGGTGTGCTAAATTTTTCTTGAAAAACACCTCAAACCGAAAGGAGAATTATATGGTAACGGCAATCATTGCGGCAGGCGGCAAAGGCACCCGCATGGGTGCGGGCATAAATAAGGTATTTCTTCCGCTGTGCGGCATGGAAATAATCGCAAGGACGGTTTCGGTATTCGATTCTTCGCCGCTCATAGACGAGATAGTCGTTGTGACGGGTGCGGGGGATATTCCGCTTTTTAACGAAATTGCCACAAAATACAGCTTCGGCAAAATTTCCGCAGTCGTATGCGGCGGCGAAACACGTGCCGAATCCGTCAGGAACGGTCTTACGGCGGCAAAGGGCGATATTGTGCTTATACACGATGGCGCACGTGCCCTTATAACCTCGGAGGAGATTGCGGCGGTGCTTGACGACTGCGTAAAATACGGAGCGGCGGCTCTCGGCGTAAAATGCGCCGAAACGCTCAAAAGCACGGACGGCAGCGGCTTTATATCCGCAACTCTCGACCGTGAGCATACGTATCTTATCCGCACACCGCAGGCATTTATCCGATCGCAGATACTTGACGCACACAACACACCCGACGCAGCCTTGGCAACGGACGACTGTATGCTTGCGGAGCGTGCGGGAATCAAAATCAAAATCACTCCCGGCAGCAGCGAAAACATCAAGCTGACAGAGCCGGCGGATTTAATTATCGGAGAAGAAATTCTTAAAAGGAGAGAAGCAAAGTGAGAATAGGACAAGGCTATGACGTACACAAGCTCGTTGAGGGCAGAAAATGTATAATCTGCGGTGTTGACATACCGCACGAAAAAGGACTTCTCGGACATTCAGACGCTGACGCAGCGCTCCATGCGCTTTCGGACGCCATACTCGGCGCAGCCGCCCTCGGCGACATAGGACGCCACTTCCCCGACACCGACCCGAAATACAGCGGTGCGGACAGCCGTGTTCTTCTGCGCAGAGTTGTTGAGCTTGCGGCACAAAAAGGACTTGGCGTTGTGAATACGGATATAACGATAATTGCGCAGCGTCCCAAAATGCTGCCGTATATCGAGCAAATGCGCAGCAACGTAGCGGCTGACTTGGGCATTGACATCGACTGCGTAAGCATCAAGGCAACCACCACCGAAAAGCTTGGCTTTGAGGGCAGAGGCGAGGGAATAAGCGCCATGGCGGTTGTACTTCTCGACAACACGAAAGGACACGCATAATCATGAACATATATGATTTTGATAAAACCATATATAAAAGCGACTCGACAAAGGATTTCTATTTCTATTGTCTTAAGCGGTATCCGAAAATGCTCCTTACCGTGCCGATGACGGCATGGGCGTTTTTGCTTTACGTTATCGGAATTTGGAGCAAGACGAAATTCAAGGAAAAGATGTACGGTTTTTTAAGGTATGTTGACGATGCGGAAAGTGCCGCCGAGGATTTTTGGAAATTAAATCACAGAAACATCAAGCCGTATTATTACAAAACCAAGCGCAGCGGCGATATTGTAATCTCCGCCTCGCCCGAATTTTTGTTAAAGCCGATTGCAAAGCGTCTCGGCTTCGGAACGCTGATAGCATCGCAGGTCAATCCGAAAACAGGGCGGTACACCGGCGAAAACTGTTGGGGCGAGGAAAAGGTCAGACGACTGTATGAGCTGATGCCGAATGCGGAATGCGATACGTTTTATTCGGATTCTCTTTCGGATTCTCCTCTTGCGCATATCGCAAAAAAGGCGTATATCGTCAAGGGAGATGAGCTGCTCAAGTGGGAGGACGTTGAAAACGACCGCCGTGTCAAGCTGCGCCGAATGTTTCTGTCACGTGAATTTATCACGTTTTTGTTCATAGGCGGCATAAACACGCTGAACGGAGTGCTGTTTTCAATGCTGTACAACAATATAATACCAAACGCAAACCTCGCATTTGCGGCGGGATACGTTACGTCAACGGTAATATCGTATCTGCTCAACAGCGCCCTTACCTTTAAGGAGCGGCTGGGAATTATTCGGTATATAAAATTTTTCATATCGTATATACCGAATTTTATAATACAGAATATCGTTGTTTTTATAGTTTACAACACGCTTCACGCACCGGCTCTGACGGCATATATTCTTGCGGCTGTAATCGGTGTGCCGGTAACGTTTGTGCTGATGAAGCTGTTTGCATTCAGAAAAAAATAATTATTTGAACGGAGGATCAATATGGCTGCCGATAACAGAAAAAAATCATCAAGCAAAAAACGCAGACACCAAAAGCGTCACGGAGCGAGAAATGTTTTGATTGCACTGCTGCTTGTGGGGCTGCTTGCCGCCTGCATTGTATTTTCATATAAATGGATAGAAAATTCCAGTCCCTACATGGGCAAATCAACACCTGCTCCCACAACCGTACAGGGAACGACCGCACCGGCAGCCGCCGCACCGTCACGCACTGCCGCACCGTCACCCTCACCGAGGGCAAGCGGCACTCCGCAGCCGGAGCGCACACGAAAGCCATCATCGCAAGACGGCAATACCTCGCCCGAATTTGAAACCTACGAGGACGATATATACGGCTTCGACTGTCCTTATCCCGAAAGCTTTTCGGTTTCGGCAACGCAGGAGACCGGAGTTCTGCTTTCACTTCGCTCGCCGGACGGGAGCGCATACCAAAAAATCTTTGTGGATGAAAATCCGTCAAGCTCGCCGTCAATGGATATGCGTGCATTCGTCAGCGAATACCCCCGTGCGGCGATAATAGAAAACCGTGCCGGCTCGGAGTATTTCTACGCACTCATAAAGCTTGAGGATACGTATATATACCGATATGCGGCATACACCGACGGCATTGCAAAGGAATTTGAATTCGGCTACGGCGAAAACGTAAAAGACCTCTACGCCGACTACCCCGCCGACATACGTGCCGAATTTGAATTGTATGATTAAATAGGGAATTGTGTCGGTTTTGATTTCCTATAAAATAAAACGAAAGGATGTATATTCTATGAAAAAACCATTATGTATCGCATTAATATGCGCCTGCTTATCAACCTCTTCGGCATTTGCAATGTCAACAAGCGACTTTGATGCCGGCATGAGCAAGGGAATTAATTATTACAACAGAGGATTGTATTATGAGGCTATCGATGAATTTCAGTGGTTCTGCGATGCCAACTGGGGAGCATTAAACAGCGGTCAGCAAAAATACGCCCTCGACTACCTCGGAGGCGCAAAGGCAAAGCTGCAAAAATATCTTGAAGGTGAAAAACAGCGTAAATTTTATCAGTCT
>JAXDRV010000138.1:0-143357 GCA_034090805.1 Clostridia bacterium | reverse complement strand
AATGATACTTCTGCCCAGCCACAGTCCGAGCGGATAACAATTCAGGGCTCCCGCAAAAGCATAGCTTTTGTGGGAAAAGAGAGCAATCGCCTGATAAGCGATGCTTTTGCCGAAAGGCAAAACGAGCCCAAAGGCGAATTGCGAACGCCGTCGCAGGCAATGGGGGCAGCTCGGTCGGATGACGGAGAGGTGAAATTCCTATGGAGTGCTTTTGCAAAGCACCGTCTGTAATTGCTTTAAAGGATTGAACAGTTTAAGTGTACCCGTCTTTCGGGGCGGGTACGGCTTAGATTTAATATCAGAAATTAACGCATTTTCAGAGTGCTTTAATTTGTGATATTAAATTCCGAATATGATACAAGCAGGCATACATATATTTTTATGAAGGGAGAGATGTTGTTTGATAGATGAAAATACAAAAATCAGGGTAACGGCACCATCATTTGATTTTAATGATAAAGAATGTATATTCCACCTACAAAAGACTCTGCTCCTTACATTATATGAAAGCAAAAGATTGAGTTTTAATCAATACCAATACGCTGTCAAATTACTTGAAAAGAAATTCAGACAGCGTTAATTTTTTGCAACCTGCTTACTGATGGTATAAAATATTATGGAAAGGAGCGTGAAAGCTATGATAAAAGTAGCGGCATATTGCCGTGTGTCCACAGACAAAGATGATCAAATCAATTCCTTTGAGAGTCAAAAGGGATATTTTGAAAGGCAGATAAATTTAAATCCTGACTGGGAATTGACAGAGATTTATGCTGATGAAGGACTGACCGGAACAAGTACAAAAAAGAGAAAAGCCTTTAATAAAATGATTGCTGATGCACATTTAGGCAAATTTAATTTAATATTAACAAAAGAAGTTTCAAGATTTGCAAGAAACACAGTTGACACTCTGCAATATACCAGAGAATTAAAGGCATTAAATATCGGTGTTCGTTTTTTGCTGGATAACATATACACGCTTGATGCCGATGCAGAGCTTCGTTTAACCATTATGGCATCACTCGCACAAGAGGAAAGCCGTAAAACAAGTGAGCGTGTAAAATGGGGACAAAAACGCCAAATGGAAAAAGGCGTTGTTTTCGGTCGTGATATGCTTGGATATGATGTCATAAACGGTGTTATGCATATAAATGAAGAAGGCGCAGAAATTGTTAAACTGATTTTTCATAAGTTTGTTTTTGAAAAGAAAGGCTGCTGTACGATTGCTCGTGAACTCCGTGAAGCAGGATATAAAACAATAACAGGAAATACTATGTGGTCAAATACCGTCATATTGAAAGCACTCCGAAACGAAAAATACTGCGGAGATTTAACACAAAAAAAGACCTATACTCCGGATTATCTCACTCACTCAAAAAAGTATAATCATGGTGAGGAGGATTTTGTTACCTTGAAAAATCATCACGAGCCGATTATTGACAGAGAAGTTTGGAATATGGCACAGGAAGAATTAAAAAAGAAATCGCCGTCCGATGAAATAAAGCTGAAACACAGTAATCGTTATCCGTTATCGGGTAAAATATTTTGTGCGACCTGCGGAGGTCATTTTGTTTCACGAACCAAGAAGCGAAAAGACGGGAGTCGTTACAAGGCTTGGAGATGTTTTGCAGCCGCACAACACGGGAAAGAAAAAATAGACAGCGCCGGAAATAAAATCGGATGTAATGTTGCCGCACAAATTCGTGATGAAGATTTTATGCTTGTCATTCAAAAAGTTGTAGAAGCACTTGAAATTAACAAAGACGCTATTATTAAAGGTATTGCCGATGTGCTGAAAATTGTTTTTGCAAGTGAAAATGAAACATATATAGACTGTGATGAAACAAACAAAAAAATTAATAACCTCAAATGCAAAATCCAAAGATTGCTGGATCTTTATTTAAGCGAGGATTTAACAAAGGAAGCATACCGTGAGAAAAAGGCTGAATATGAAAAAGAAATTGCAAGACTGGAAAAACTGCTTAACGGTGCAAAAAACAACACTTATGAATATGATGCAGATGCAGCTGTTAAAGATGTATGCGAGTATATAAAGAAAATTTTATACGCAACGGAAAGGGACGAAGTATTCTATAAAAATCTGGTCGAAAAAATAGTAGTACATAGCAGGGAGAGAATTGATGTTTATTTAAATTTGCTCCCACACAAGTGGAGTGTGGTACTGAATTCCGCACTGGAACAGTCTGACTTGTGTGGGAGCATTTCAGGCACGACATACCTATATCGGTAAGCAACCCTTTTGTAGTATCGTCCGGCATGGTGTAGCGCTGGGAAAGATACCTTAGCGAGGCTCCGAGCTCGCCGTTCGGGCCTCCGTACTGGGTTGCGACGATGTTTGCCAGGCGGGGATTGGGGTTTTTGATTTTTATCGGAAACTGCAGAAATTTGTTATAGCTGAACATTATTTATTTACCTCCTTTTCCCACGGCCACGGCGAGTCGAGCCAGTTGAAGCTGCTTTGCGATGCGGTATTGAACGGCGTAAGCGGACCGTATGCTTTTTCAAACTCGCTCTTGAGTGATTTTGTCTTTTCGACAAGCTCCTTAAACATTGTGAAAGCCTTTTTGTCCTTGGGGTGCGTGTCAAGATAAAGCAGCATATCATAAGCCGCAAAGTTATAGCATTGAATTTGCTTAAGCAAATCATTTTTTGCGCTTTCCATCACCCGATACCTCCTTCCGCCTTGCATACCTCTCCGTATTCTCGGATGGTAAGCTCAAGCTCAGGGAAAAGCGTACCCGCAGCCAGAGCTTTGCACGGGTCGTAAGTGTCGCACAGCTCCTGTATCGGAACATATCCATATCCCACGCAGCCGCAGGAAGCTTCCGAGCAGCATGGTTTTGTTGTTTCTTCCATAAATTTCACTCCCAATATATTTTTCAGGAATATTTATCCCTGTAATATCATATTATGTCCGTTGGGATGCTTTTGTGAGGGATACGGCAATGTGACAAAAAATGAATAATAATTTAAAATAATGTATTAAATTTATTATTAACGGCAAAAATAGGCATAGGAAAGGAATGAAACTATGAAACGTATACCTATTTTTATTTTGTCATTTTTGATTACGGTAATGCTTCCGTCGGAGAGCGTGTGCGCTCTGTCGCAGATAGGCTCAAGGGGGCAGGAGGTTATCAATATCCAGACCCGCCTTAAGCAGTGGGATTATTACAAATATACCGTTGACGGTATTTACGGTACACGTACGGCAGAGGCGGTGAAAAGCTTTCAGCGCAAGCACGGACTTACTCCCGACGGAATATGCGGAAATGCAACGCTCGCAAAAATCGGACTGAGCACCTCATCAGGATCGGGCGGCACGTCCTCAAACGACAGAACTCTTCTTGCCATGGTAATCAACGGAGAGGCGAGGGGAGAGCCGTATGAAGGTCAGGTTGCCGTCGGTGCGGTGGTGCTTAACCGTGTCAGGCACGCCTCGTTTCCAAATACGATTGCCGGGGTAATATACCAAAAGGGCGCATTTACGGCGGTTGACGATGGACAGATAAATGTTCCGATTCAGGAATCGTGCTTTAAGGCGGCAACGGACGCCCTAAACGGCTGGGATCCGTCCGGCGGAGCAATTTACTATTATAATCCCGTAACCGCTACATCAAGCTGGATATGGTCAAGACCTGTTATAAAGCAGATAGGCAAGCACGTTTTCTGTAAATAACCGTAATTTCGGCGATGATAAAGGTCATGTCTGTTTGTGGGGTAAAATTCTTCAAAAATCGAATAAAAAACTCTTGACATGACAGGATAAATATAGTATAATGTTCAATGGTGCTTTATGAAACGGCGCTAATCTTAAAAGAAGGAGGAACCGGCATTGAAGGAAGGAATTCATCCCGATTATAAGCAGACGACTATTACCTGCGCTTGCGGCGAGGTTATAGCAACAGGCTCGACAAAGGAAAATATCCAGGTCGAAATTTGTTCAAAATGCCATCCGTTCTTTACGGGTAAGCAGAAGCTTGTAGATACGGGCGGAAGAGTTGAAAAGTTCAACAGACGTTTCAACAGAACAACAAAGCAGAATTGATTGCTTTATTTTCAGATTTTAAGATTATTAGGTTAAACCTATGTCTTAGAAGACCGAATCACCAACGGCTTCTCGGCGTTAGGGGATAATTTATCATAGGAGGTGACAACATGACAAAGGAGAGAAAGCAGCAGATTATTGCTGATTTTGCTACTCACGAGGGAGATACAGGCTCACCCGAGGTACAGATCGCTCTTTTAACAGAGAGAATCAACCACCTCAACAACGAGCATCTTAACCTTCACAAGAAGGACCACCACTCAAGAAGAGGCCTTCTTATGATGGTTGGTAAAAGACGTGGTCTTTTAAAGTATCTTGCAAGCCAGGACATCGAAAGATACCGTGCCCTTGTTGCAAAGCTTGGATTGAGAAAGTAAGTTAATTAAGATATAAATAGGCAAACAAAACTCTTGCTTTTGTTTGCCTATATGTTTATGCACCATGTTTGCGGAGATATATGTTTAGCAAATAAATAGAGGGATAAAGCACTGTTTTATTTCTGTATTTATCTGCTAAAACATATCTCCGAAGAAATAAAATATAGGTAATTGTAAAATGTCGGTTTGGGATTTGAGAGTATTTTTAAATTTATTCGTACTCAAGAATCCCTTGCGGGAATTCGTCCGAACAAACTCAAAAACAATCTCAAAGCTTATAATTTTTGAAGGATTTGTGATGTTTATGATTAAGCTTCGGCGAGTTTCCGAATGAAATGAGGGATGTCTGAGCCGAAATTTAAGCGGAAGCATATCAAATTCCGGGAAAAGCTTGAGTTTTACAATCACCTAAATAAAATAAATGAGGAGAAAAAATATGTACAGAACATTTGAAACCGAGCTTGCCGGACGCCCGATTGTCATTGAAACGGGCAAAATGGCGCAGCTCGCAAACGGTCACTGCATTGTTCGCTACGGCGATACGGTGGTAATGGTAAACGTAACCGCATCAAGAGCACCCAGGGAGGGAATAGATTTCTTCCCATTAAGCGTTGACTACGAGGAGAAGCTTTATTCGGTAGGTAAAATTCCGGGCGGCTACATCAAAAGAGAGGGTAAGCCCTCCGAAAAGGCAATATTAACAAGCCGTGTTATCGACAGACCCATAAGACCGCTGTTCCCGGCGGATTTAAGAAACGACGTGTCGGTTGTTGCAACGGTTCTTTCCGTTGAGCAGGACAATCCTCCTGAGGTTGCGGCTATGATAGGAACATCCATAGCTCTGTCAATTTCGGATATTCCGTGGAACGGACCTATAGGCGGCGTATGGCTTGGTCTGATTGACGGCGAGTATGTTATAAATCCGACCGTTGAGCAGAGAGAAAAGAGCGAAATGCACGTTACCGTTGCCGGAACAAAGGCAAAGGTTGTTATGATCGAGGCGGGCGCAAACGAGGTTGAGGAGAGCGTAATGCTTGAGGGTATCAAGTACGCTCATAAGGAGATCATAAAGCTCTGTGAATTTATCGAGGGCATTAAGGCTGAAATAGGGAAGGAGAAGTTTACCTATGAGGCGCATGATATAGATCACGATTTGTACGACGCAATCAAGGAATTGGCATACGAAAAAATTCAGCACGCACTCGACACTGACGATAAAAACGTAAGAGACGAGAGAATGGGTGTTGTTGAGGACGAGCTTGTTGAACAGCTTGAGGAGCGTTTCCCGGAGATGAAGGAGCAGCTCGGCGAGATTCTGTATAAGATGCAGAAGGAAATCGTAAGAGCATGGCTTTACGAGGGCAGACGTGTGGACGGCAGAGGTCTTAACGAAATCAGACCGCTTGCGGCAGAGGTTGACCTTCTTCCGAGAACGCACGGATCGGGTATGTTCACAAGAGGACAGACGCAGGTGCTTTCCGTTGCAACGCTTGCTCCGCTTTCGGAGATACAGAAGCTTGACGGTATAGACACAGAGGAAACAAAGAGATATATGCACCACTACAATTTCCCGTCATACTCGGTAGGTGAAACAAAGCCTTCAAGAGGTCCGGGCAGACGTGAGATAGGTCACGGTGCGCTTGCTGAGCGTTCACTCGTTCCCGTTCTTCCGTCAGAGGACGAGTTCCCGTATGCGATAAGAGTCGTATCGGAGGTGCTTTCCTCAAACGGCTCGACATCACAGGGCTCGGTTTGCGGTTCTACGCTTGCGCTTATGGCGGCAGGTGTTCCGATTAAGGCTCCCGTTGCAGGTATTTCCTGCGGTCTTATCACAACGGACGAGGGCTTTACGACAATGGTGGACATTCAGGGGCTTGAGGACTTCTACGGCGAGATGGACTTTAAGGTAGCCGGTACAAAGAAGGGTATTACCTCAATCCAGGTTGATATAAAGAACGACGGACTTCCGTATGAGGTTATCTGGGAGGCATTTACAAAGACAAGAGATGCAAGATACCACATTATCGATGATATTCTCTTAAAGGCAATTCCCGAACCGAGAAAGGAGCTTTCGCCGTATGCGCCCAAGGTGGCTACAATGCGGATTCACCCCGATAAGATAAGAGAGGTTATCGGTCAGGGCGGCAAGGTTATACAGGGTATAGTTGCCGACACAGGTGCTAAGATCGATATTGAGGATGACGGAACAATCCACATTTTTGCAACGACACAGGAAAGCGGCGACGCTGCCAAAAAGGCGATCGAGAAGATAGTTGAGGAGCCTGAGGTAGGACGCATCTACAAGGGTGTTGTAAAAACGATAAAGGAATTTGGCGCATTCATTGAAATTCTTCCCGGCAAGGACGGACTTTGCCACATTTCAAAGCTCGACAGAAAGAGAGTTGAAAGAGTAGAGGACGTATGCAACGAGGGTGACGAGATGATCGTTATGGTAACGGACATAGATCCCAAGACAGGCAAAATTTCGCTTTCGAGAAAAGATGCAATGGATATAATAGCAAACGCATAAATTAAAAGGACGGCTTACAGAGAGCCGTCCTTTTGGTTTATGCTGCGGATTTATCTCGGATTGACATGAACCATGCAGTGTTTTACGTTTGGGAAATTCTGTTCTATGCTGTCATGCACGTGCCGTGCTATTTCGTGCGCCTCGTAAAGCGTCTGAGAGCCGTCTGCACCTATCTCGACATCAACGTACATTTTTGAGCCGAAAAGACGTGTTTTCAATACGTCAAGCGACATTACTCCGTCTACCGAGCAAACAGCTTTTTCAAGCTTACGCTCTGTTTCGTCATCACAAGCTTTGTCAATAAGCTGGTCTGTGGCAAGCTTGAAAATATCGACTGATGCTTTAATTATGAATATACATATCACAACCGACGCTATGGGGTCGCATATGGGAAAACCGAGCCTTGCGCCGAGTATACCGATGAACGAGCCTACAGACGAAAGAGCGTCGCTTCTGTGGTGCCATGCATCTGCCATGAGTGCAGTGGAATTTATCTTTTTTGCGTTTATGACGGTATAATGATACATTCCCTCTTTAACCACGATTGAAATAATCGCCGCCGCAAGCGCAAGCACTCCGGGAGCGGTGAGTTCTCCGTATGTGCCGGAAAAGATTTTCGACAAGCCGCTTGCACCTATGCCTAAGCCTGTTGCACACAAAATAACGGCAAGCACGATTGAAAATATCGCTTCTATCCGTTCGTGACCATATTGGTGACCCTTATCCTCCTCGCGTGCCGATATGTTAACTCCGGCAATAACCGCAAATGTGCTGAAAACGTCCGAGGCAGAGTGAACCGCGTCTGAAATCATCGCTGCTGAATGAGCTATTATCCCGGCAATCAGCTTGAATACGCTGAGCAGCAGATTTATAATTATGCTGATAACAGAAACTCTGTTTGCAATTTTTGTGTCCTCCATATGTACTATTGCATCTCCTTTCCAAAAACAGAACAAGCGTCCAATGTTAAGCAGTTCATATTAGTATACACAAAAAATATCAAAAAGTCAACACTTTTACCGAAATTTATCTTGTAAATACTTTATTTATATAATGACTGCTGAACAATTATGAAACGCAGCCGCATAGCGGCTTAAAAGCGTTTCATAATTGTTCAGGTGCAAGGTTTTTTCATAAATATGAAAAAATCCTTGCACCACAAATAAATATTTTGCTCTCAAAATATTTATTTGGGCAGACTTTATCAATGCGAACTGTGTAAAATCTCTGATTTTACACGAAAAATTTTGACAATAGTCATAATTTTTCCAAATGCGATTGAAAATCGTATTTGTTCAGTGAGCATTATTTACATTCCTGCTTAAGCTCTATTGAAAGAACACAACTTTTAAGATTTTCCGCTGTTGCGTAAATCTTCAGCGTTCCTCTTTCCTTGCCAACCCTTACCGCCGCCGCACATAATCCGGCGCGCATTTTCCTATCCGGGCAGGACGGAGGAATATGGTCGCTGATATCCGATCCCGTTCCGACAACCGTACCGAGAGAGTTTGTATCAAATTTTACGAACGGCTCTGCATCAGGAACCTCAATCCCGTTTTCGTCCACGCAATAGCAGGTAACAATCGCCAAATCCCGCCCGTTTGCATACTCAACTCTGTTATCCGCTCGAAGCCTTAATTGTGCAGCTTTTCCGCTCGTTCTTTTTTCCTCTGATGCTGCCTCCTGTCCACCATTTCGTCCGATAGCCTTCAGCACGCCCTTCTCATACGGCACTCGCCACGCTCCGTGACCATACCGTTCTATTTTTCTTGTGCCAAGACTGCTTCCGTTCAAAAAAAGCTCCGCTTCCTCGCAGTTTGTGTACACCCACACATCTATAAGCTCGCCCTCTCTTCCCTCGTGATTCCAATGCGGCAGAATATGCACCATAGGATTATCCGTCCAATGTGATTGGTTTTGGTAAAAGGCATCCTTTTTTTGCAGGAACATATCAATCGCACCCGATTGAGAGCAAAGGCGAGGCCATACACATTCACCTCGATGTTCAATGGCTATCCACTGGAAGCTTCCGGCAACCCATTCACGCTCCGAAACAAATTTCCATGTATTTTCTCTTGCAAGAAACCAACGTGTTGTGTCCTTGTCATATGCGCTCATAAAGCTTCTTTTGGGACTGTCATCAAAGTACCATCCTCTTGTTGTGCCGGTTGCGCAGCATTCACTCGACACAAACGGCTTATTCGGATACATTTTATGTATATCGTCATATTGCTGAAGGTTATAATTAACTCCGATAACATCCACAGTATCCATAACGGTAGAATTAATCGGATCGTTTGATACGGCAGTGGTTACAGGTCTGGATTTATCCAGTCTGCGGACTGCCGCCGTAAGCGATTCGGCAATCCTTCTTCCCTGCTCAGTCAGGTGCATAGGTTCTTCATTACCGATCGACCACAAAATTACCGACGGATGATTTCTGTCACGCCTAATCAGTGCTTCAAGCTGTGCAGTACCTTCATCTGTGGATTCATACCAACGGGTTTCGTCCATAACAAGTATTCCGTTTTCGTCAAGCGCATCCATAGTTGCCTCGGCATGGGGATAATGAGATGTTCTGTAGGCATTTGCGCCCATTTCCTTAATAAGCTCTATCCTGTATCGGTAAACATTATCGGCAACCGCCTTGCCCGTAATGCCGTAATCCTGATGTGCACAAACACCCTTAAGCTTTACCTGACGTCCGTTCAGGAAAAAGCCCTTGTCACAGTTAAACTCAAAGGTGCGGTAGCCGAAACGTGTTTCGGTCTTGTCAATCTCCGTGCTGTTTCTATACACACGCGTAATCAAAGTATACATATTAGGCTTGTCAATATCCCAAAGTGCCGGAGCTTTCACATTTATCCGCTGTTCTAAAACAGCCTTATCCTTCAAGCCTATGTAAAGCATATCATTGGCGCTTGCGATTTCGTTTCCGTCACTGTCAACAACAGACGATACAACCGTTACCGTTTCATCATATACCGATGAATTAATCAGCGTTGTTTCAACCTCTGTAATCCAGCCGTCATCAGTCTTTTTCGGATTAACGAAAACACCCCACAAATCCACCGCCACACGCTCGGTTTTAACAAGCCACACATGGCGGTAAATTCCGCCTCCCTGATACCACCATCCCTCATGCTCTGCAGAATCGGTGTAAACGGCAAGAATATTTTCCTTATCAAAATACACCATGTCGGTAATATCAACCTCAAACGGAGTATAGCCGCAGAAATTGTGCTTCATAAGACAACCGTTCAGATAAACCGTCGCATGGGTTGCCACGCCCTCAAAATAGAGCGTTATACGTCTGTTCTTATCCTCTTCCCCAAGGCTGAAATGCTTTCTGTACCACGCATTTTCGTATTTGAGATATCCCAGAGCCTGCGGATACATTTTATCAGGAACTCCTTCAATAACATAGTCATGCGGCAGATCGACATCTTCCCAAAGCTCTGCGCTGACTTCATCCGCTTCAAAAGCGTCGGACTCATCCTTGTAATGCCATGACGCCGGGCCTACTATCATTCTTTCGGTTTTCGCTCCTATGTAATCCGGTCCCTTCATAACGGTGGCACGCTTAGGCAAATCACCGCGATGAAATTTCCAACCGTCATCAAATAATATTTTCTCACGCATATTCAAAACCCTCCTAAAATTTAACATTCAAGTACGACTCCGAGTTTCAATCTCCGCCTTTAAATCGGCTGTTGACGAGCCGCCGATAAACACCGTAACTTTTCCATCATGTACCACCTATTATTTTTAATCGCCAAAACAGTCTGCGTTCTTTTTTCTGATTTTCTCCAAGGAGCATACCGCATTTGTTATAATAAAATCATTATAGATTATATCATCATAAAAAACCATGGATTAAACACAATATAACATGGACAATTTTGCTATTGCATAATTAAAATATTTATGCTATACTATACCTTGGGAGAGGAGCTTTAAGCGATATGGATACCGAAAAAATTACCGAATGTAAAGACACAACAAATTTTAAATCATATAAATATCTCAATATAAACAGCTGCGGCAAGCAAGAGTTTTCCTACAACACTTATCCTGTTCTGCGCTCTCACGGCAGAGTGGATTATCACATATTGTACATAATTGAAGGCGAATGTGTGACTATTAAAGACGATGAAGAAATCACCCTTGAAGCAGGGCAAATGATACTCTTCAAGCCTCACGAAAAACAGTACTACAGGTTTATCCCGCCGCATTCCGTAAGCTATTGGATTCATTTTACAGGTATCGGTGCGGAACAGTTATTAAAAAGCTTAAATCTATGGACAAAATCAATCTACCGTCCCGGGCTTAACGAATGCCTTATGCAGATTTTTGATGCTATCATATACGAAAACACAATGAAGGAACATCAATATCAGATTATATGCGAAGGCAAGCTGCTGGAGCTGCTCGGACTCATTTCCCGCATTTCGGCAACCGTAATCAGCGACAACTTTTCCGACAACCGTAACCTTATTTACGGCATTATCGAACAAATACAGAAAGAGCCGCACAAAAAATTCGATTCCGAGGAAATGGCGATGTTATGCGGTTTAAGCCGCAGCAGATTTGAGCATATATTCAAAGAAGTTACAGGGATGCCTCCTTACCGCTATATGCTCAAAGCGCGCATCAGCAAAGCATGCTATCTCTTGAAAAATACACAGCTTAACGTATCCGAAATATGCGATATAACAGGCTTTAACGACCCTCTCTATTTCAGCAGAATTTTCAAGAAGTTCAACAGTTGCTCACCGACAGAGTATCGCCGGGGCAATGTGTAAGATAAAAACAAGATATTTCGGCATAACAGAGCATAATATTTTAACATTTATAATACTTAGGTTGGTGAATGAAAAATTAATTAAAAAATAAGAGTCTGTCAATGCGCCCCTCGTTCAACAGTTTCGCTTTGCGAAACCGGCTTTGCCGCCTTTGCCAAGGCAAAGGTGTTTGAGGGGAGAGGGTCACGAAGTGGCGAGGGGATTCAATGCGGAACATTGCGATGACGCAAGTTATGCGAAAGAACGAAAACTATCGCATGAATCCCTCCACCGCCTGCGGCGGTCCCCCTCCCTTTGACAAGGGAGGCAAAAATTCACAAAAAATTTACTCATTCAAAAACCATGAAAAAACTCAAAAAAAACTATTGACACCGCAGTAAATTCGTGGTATAATATCTCTGTTGTAAACGCCGATGTGGCGGAATTGGCAGACGCCCGGGACTTAAAATCCCGTGGGATGAAAATCCCGTACCGGTTCGACCCCGGTCATCGGCACCATAAAATGGCTTGAAGCCTTGAGCTTCAAGCCATTTCTTTATATGCTCTATATTCAAATCACCCTCAAAACACGCTGATTGCCACCAAACTGACACCCCACATCAGAGCCTCAATGCATCGGATATTTGATTTAATGCCTTTGTTTTTGCTTCATCAGTTACATGACTGTAGATATTTGCTGTAGCGGAAAAATCAGAATGTCCCAGTAATTCCTGCACAGCTTTCATAGACACACCCTCTTCCAACAATGCACCGGCAAAACTATGTCCTTATAGTATAATAAAGACTAACGATAATGACGGTGATTATGCTTGACGTATATTTTTTGATAGTTTTCGTTTTCGGGCCGTTCAGAAATATATTATTCAGCGTT
Source organism: Clostridia bacterium (assembly GCA_034090805.1). Classification (GTDB taxonomy): domain Bacteria; phylum Bacillota; class Clostridia; order UBA1381; family UBA1381; genus Ornithomonoglobus_A. Next base: position 130,708 of record JAXDRV010000138.1, on the reverse strand, counting down.
ATTCCTTTTACCAAGATACCCGTATCCGAAAGTACTCAATCTATGTCCGTTATGGAGCTTATAATGCTAAGCCTGATGTTGGTTACATCAATTTTTATTCTTGTAACTAAGCCGTTTAAATCTTACAGCAAGCCCAGCGCAAGAGCCTTTCGCAACGAATCAAAAAAGCTGGTAGCTCAAACTCAAACAGTTTCCAAACGCCAGGAAAGTATGCTTTATATGGTTACGATGCTGACCAAGCTTTCAAATGCAGAATTTGAAGTCCTGTTAGAAATGTATAAGGGACTAAAATATAAAAAAGTCACTATCGTGACTGTCGTTTCGCTGCGCTACACTCCGATAGGTAGACTTTTTTGCTATTAGGAAATTAAGAAATTTCCTAATAGATAAAGAAATCGCCTCCATGCGATTTGTTTCAGAAGCTACCATAAAAACTCATGTGCAGCGCATCTTGAAAAAGACAGAATTTTCAAGCAAAAAAGAGTTGATTGCTGAATTAAAAAAGCTTCAGGTTCCGGAATTGTTCAACAAACAAAATAATCATCTGTAGATCCGATGAGTTAAATGAGATGACACAGGCGTATGTGAAAATTCGGGTTTGTGCGTGGGATGATTGGGTTCGTGTACTATTTTTGCTTTCCTGAAATGATGCGGCAGCTTTAACATAACCAATCGTATATACTCTTTACGTCCGAACTGCAGTCATTTGAGCATATGTGAATTATAAGCTCCTCTGCGGCGGCGATCACTGCGACAATGCTTATCGGCAAGCATACCCATTTGAAAAACGGCAGTAAAAATATGTACGGAACGCTGAAAACAAGAAATCCCGTCAGTTTATTCATATATGTATGCAGTGCCGCAAAACGGCGGTATTTCACTGCGGCTGTTATATAGCAGATAACTCGCAGCAATACCGCCGCTCCGATTATGCACCAAATCAAAGGCGTCAGCTCACTGCGCACGATCGGGAAAATTTTAAACACCATAATCGCATAAAAAGCAATATCCGCCGCACTGTCCAGTCTTGCCCCGTTTTCGCTCGCGGAATCCAATCCTCTTGCCAATGCACCGTCAAGCACATCGGAAATTCCGCAATATGTATAAACCACAAAGAACACCGCCGAAAAAGCACGCAGCGGTATCAGAAAAAGCGCAGCCGCAATTCTGCTGATTGTAATTAAATTCGGCAAATTCTTATTTTTCACTTTACACTGTTCCTCACAAAATTCAGCGGTACGTCCATACGCTCCGCCGTCTGCTCAATCGTCATGCCGCTGTTCAGAAACCGTCTGCACACCGAACGTATATCCTCTCCTACCACGATGATGTGCATATCCGGGTCATAAAAACGCACCGCACGCTGTCCCCATGCGTGCTCCTTAACGTGGTGCACGTAATTTATGTCAAGTGTTTTCAACCGCTCGCAAAAGCCGTCAAAATCATCTTCTTCAAAATATATCTCAAAAGCTCTGCCTCCGAAACATATATCTTCATTTTCGATAAATCCGATCCACGACTCCTGCGTTTGCAGGCAAACACCGCCCGTCAAGGTCACATTTGCACCAAAATCCGCAGTTTTCCGCAGCCCAAGCACCGATCTGTAAAACTCAACCGATCTTTCCATGTCGGCTACAACCAATAATGGATTTTTAAACTTCACATTAACCACCTTTCTTCCCAACTGCATTACGGTAAATTTCATTTATATGAATATTGGCTGTATTCAAAACAGGCACACTCAGATCTCCGTCCTATCTTATCTGCGAAATAATTCAACCGATCCGATATAACAGCATACAGTCGAGGCAGGCTTCAGACTGCCCGCAAGTCCTATTTTTCATAAGTCCTTTTCTACAAAATATTATCCGGCTTTTCCGGAATTATTATCGCAGCAATAATATATGCGATTATACCGCTGCCGCCGAGTGCGCAGAACAGCACCAATCCCAATCTTACCAATGTCGGATCAAGCTCGAAATATTCCGCAATTCCACCGCACACTCCGCACAGCTTTCTGTCATATTTTGATTTATATAACTTTTTCATAATAATCCTCCATTCCGCCGCCATGCGGCATAAATCATAACGTGGAAAAGAAGCTTGACTCATTGCAGCATTCTGCATTGAAGCCCATCGCCGCAGCCTGACCGACAAATATACGTCCGAGTCTTTCGGCTGTTTCCTCCTCCGTAAAATCACATACCCTCATTGCGCACAATGCGCCTATTCCGAAGGTGTATACCCACATATCCTCAAACAAAATTTTCGCTTCACTGCGTGTCATTTTATAATCACGCTGTATAAGACCAACGCAAATCTCCGCCATACCGCCAAGCTCCGTCATTATATCCTCAAAGCTCCTTGCCTCCGAATGCTCATGCATAAACAGCAGCTTAAAAAGCTCAGGCTGATGTATTCCGTAATTTATCATCTGCATTCCTATCCGCTTGAACGCCGGCTTGTATTCCTCAAAATCGCTGATATATTCCTCAAACTCACGCATCGCTATCGCCCTCGCCGCCGCTTTTACTTCATTCATATTTTCAAACGCCGTAAATATCGGTCTTGACGATGTTCCCAGCCTCTCGCCCAAGCTTCTCGCTGTCAATGCGGCCGCACCCTCTTCTTTTATAATATTCAGTGCCTGCTCTGCAATTTCCTCTTTTGTAAATTTTGCTTTGGGAGGCATATCGTTCACTCCTTCGCCACGAAAAATACATTATACAACAATGTTGCATAACATAGTTTTATTATATATCCGTTTTTATGCTTTGTCAAGATATTTTCAAAAAAATTTCTTATAATGTAATAATGCAAAAACCATGGGTTTTTCTTGACAAACAGGAGCAATTCTATTATAATATTATTAACACCTTACAAAGGCGAATATGAGAAACGGAGCGTGGTAATAAATGAGAGGTATAGAAACACCAATAACTAAAATCAGAAGAAAGGTTTTTACGGAGGTTGCCCGCGTTGCTTTCGAGTCGGATAACATCAATGACGACATCGAAGCCATCCCCTACAAAATCACACCGGGGGACGTCCCTCTTTTCAGAGAGAGTATTTACAGAGAGAGAGCCATAGCGGCGGAGAGAGTACGTCTTGCAATGGGGCTTTCACTTCGTCCCGAAAATCAGCCTGTTCACGTCACAAGCGGACTGAGCGCAAGCAATATTTCGGACAAGTATTACGAGCCGCCCCTGCTTCAGGTTATCCCGTCGGCGTGCGATATGTGTGAGCATAACGTATATGAAGTAACAAACCAGTGTCACGGCTGCGTTGCCCACCCGTGTATCGAGGTGTGTCCCAAAGATGCGATTTCCATGGTCAACGGAAAATCCTACATAGATCGTGACAAATGTATAAAATGCGGCAAATGCAAGGCAATATGCCCCTACGACGCCATCACAAAAAAGGAGCGTCCGTGTGCGTCAGCCTGCGGCGTGAATGCTATTGAGAGCGATGAACAGGGCAGAGCAAAAATAAACAACGAGAAATGCGTTTCCTGCGGTCAGTGCATGGTTAACTGTCCTTTCGGCGCAATTGCGGACAAGTCGCAGATATTCCAGCTTATCCAAGCAATAAAGAAGGGCGACGAGGTCGTTGCCGCCGTTGCACCCGCAATTGTGGGTCAGTTCGGAAAGGATGTAAGATTATGGAAGATTAAGGCGGCACTTTTGGATTTAGGCTTTAAAGAGGTTTACGAGGTTGCACTCGGAGCGGACATAGGAGCGATTACAGAGGCGCACCACTATGTTGAAAAGGTTAAAACAGGCGAGTTGCCGTTTTTATTGACGTCATGCTGTCCTTCATGGTCAATGCTTGCAAAGCGCACGTTGCCCGACATGGTTGAAACCGTTTCAAACGCACTCACTCCCATGGTTGCCACGGCAAGAAGCATAAAGCAAAAGCGTCCGAATGCAAGAGTGGTATTTGTAGGTCCATGCGCATCGAAAAAGCTTGAAGCGTCACGCCGTACGGTACGAAGCGATGTTGATTTTGTAATAACCTTTGAGGAGCTTGCCGCTATGTTTGAGGCAAAAGGCATCGACTTTAACACATACGACAAGGAAGTCCCCGTACATGACGCAACAGGCGCAGGTCGCGGATATGCGGTTGCAACGGGAGTTGCCTCGGCTATAGAGCAGTGTGTAAACGAATACTATCCCGACGTTGACGTATTCATCGAGCACGCCGAAGGACTTTCAAACTGTCAGACAATGCTGCTGCTTGCAAAAGCCGGTAAAAAGGATGGCTGCCTGATAGAGGGAATGGCTTGTCCCGGAGGCTGTGTTGCCGGTGCCGGAACAAACATAACGATCCCTCAGGCTACGCAGGCCGTAAAGAAATTCGTAAAGGATTCGACAGTAAAACTGCCGGCAAAGGATTTGGAAGAAATAAATCTTCCGTAAACAGCTTTATTGGCTGTTACAAAATTATTTTCAAACAGCACAATATACAAAAACTCTTGAAATCAGACCTTTTACCGGTCAAATTCAAGAGTTTTTAGTTTTTCACCTGTGTTCACATATACACATTACATATTTCCCGTTTTCACATGATGACACAGTGTATATGTACTCGCTTTCATCAAGGCAGTTGATTTCGGCAAAATCGGTGCCTATGCCCTCGCCCGTCAGCTTTACCCTTGCTTCCTTTCTTGTCCAAATTTCATAAAAGGCATATTTTTCGTTATCGGCTGCGCTGATGTAATCCCTTTCCTCACGGCAAAAAAAACGGTCTGCAAGACGCTTATCGTAATCCGATATTTTCTGAATATCCACTCCCACCTCATTTTCAGATATTGCGCATACCGCAATATCGCCCGAATGGGACAGGCTGATATATGCTTTATTGCCGATAAGATACGGCTTTCCGCTGTCTGTATAATCGTATTCGACAGGCAGCGGCACATCCGGAAAATACGCACGCACCGCACGAATGAGTGCTCTCTCTGCCGCCGCCGAAAGAGCCGCCGCCTTCGGATTTTTCAGCCTTGCAAGCTTTTTAAGCCGCTTTTGCGAAAAATCCTTATTCACAGCCGCCGTATCGGCATATTCCAAAAAAACGTCAGCCATTTATATCACCCAGCTCGTACATCACCATCGCAAGAACAGCCTCTCCCGCCGTTTCAGTTCTTAAAATACGTCTGCCGAGAGTTATCGTTTCAAATCCCGCCGCTTTTATTTGTTCCGTTTCAGACAGATCAAACCCGCCCTCGGGACCTATTATAAAGCCTATGCTTTTTGCCGTATTGTTTTCCGTCAGCACTGTTCTTAACCTGTTTTTCTCCTCGCATTCATACGGCGCAAAAACAAGCTCCGATTCACCCGCCATTTTCAGTGCCTCATCAAGCGTTACGGGCATAGTCACTTCCGGAACAACGCCTCTGCCGCATTGCTTTGCTGCCTCATTCGCTATTTTCTGCCATCTTTCGTGCTTTTTCTCCTCGGCTTTTTTGTTTTCAAGCTTTACAACACACCTCGAAAGCATCACCGGGACGATTCTTGAAATTCCCAGCTCCGTTGTTTTTTGAATAATATAATCCATCTTCGCCGCCTTGGGTATCCCCTGAAACAGCGTGACCGAAATATTAGGCTCGGACGGACATTTTTCCTTTGACAGCACCGAGCATCGTATCTCCTTCGGCTCTATGCTCTCTATTCTTGCCGAATAATCATATCCCATGCCGTCGCATACCGTTATCACATCACCGATGCTGTGTCGCAGAACTCGTGTAATATGCGCTGCGTCCTCGTTATTTATTATAATCTCGTTTTCAAAAATATTTTCTCTCGCCGTGAAAAATTTAGGCATTGTTCTTTCCTCCGTTAAATATTCTGTCAAAATTATTGTATGTAATATCCTCAACAACGCATTCCGGGTAATTCATTTGCAGCAGCCGTTCGGGAATTTTATACAAATCCTCACACCCTCTTATTCCCCTCGGCAGACAGTCAACACCGTCAAAATCAGCTCCCAAGCCGATATTTTTACCGCCGCCCATGCTCATGAAATGCTCAATGTGCTTTACTATATCGTCAATATCCGCATCACCGCTTTCCTTAAGAAACGGCGGATAAATATTTATACCCGCACAGCCGCCCGTTTTTATTATCATTCCAAACTGCTCATCGGTAAGATTTCTCGGATGCGCGCATACGGCTCTTGAGCTTGAGTGAGTTGCGACTATCGGCAGCTTCGATATTTCGGCAATGTCGTAAAAGGATCTGTCATTCAGGTGCGAATAATCTATCAGCATATTAAGCCTGTTCATCTCAAGAATAACCTTTTTCCCGAATTGTGTAAGCCCCCTCGTTTTATCCGGCTCGTTCACGCCCGACGCTATGTGGTTTGAATAATTCCATGTAAGCGCAGCAATGCGCACTCCGAGTCTTGAAAGAGTTCTGAGCATTTTCAAGCTGCTTATCATGTTGCCGCCCTCTATGCTGAGTATTCCGTTGGGTATGCTTTCGTAAAATGTATCCGAAAGCTCCGCAAACCTCTCAAAAGCGCAGCTTCTGTATTCCGGTGCGATAAAGCACGCAAACACCTGCGTATACTTTTTGTATTTACTCATTCTTTTTATGTCAATGTGAAAATCGTTTTCCTCCGCAGAGCCGCCCAAATCGTTCAGTTTACAGAGCGTGTCGCAGTGTGCGTCAAATATTTTATATTCCATATCAATCTCCGTTCCGCCGATACAAAAAACAAACAAATTACTTTTCGGTTCAGACGTATATCCGCTCAGAAAAATATGCTGCTCCGCATCAGCCTCCAAATGCATTTTTAATGTGATTAATCCTTGTAAGCTTTATCCCTCCGTTTTCAACCGAATAATAAACCTCAACCACGTCAAACCTCATGTCTATATCATCACGTCCCGTGAATATCAGCGCCGTTCTTATAAGCCGCTCCCTCTTTTTTGCGTCTACGTATTCCGCCGCCAAGCCGTAATCGGTTCTGCTGCGTGTTTTCACCTCGGCAAAAACAAGCGTACCGTTCGTGTCACGTGCAATAATATCGATTTCTCCGTTTCGTATGCGGTAATTTCTTTTTACTATTTCATATCCCTTGTATTCAAGATACGCTGCCGCCGCATTTTCTCCGTAATCACCTATCTGCTTTGTATTCATTGCCTGTCACCGAGAAGCTTTTTCAAAAACGTGCGCCTGTGAAGCTCGCACGGACCGTATTTAAGTATGGCTTCGTTATGCGCCTTCGTGCCGTAGCCCTTATGCTTTTCAAAGCCGTATTCGGGATACCTTTCCGCTGCCGCTGTCATATACCTGTCACGGCTCACCTTTGCCAAAATAGATGCCGCCGCTATCGATGCGGATTTTGAATCACCCTTTACGACTGTTTCGTGAGGCAAAGTCATTCCCCGCATTATGTTTCCGTCCACAAGCACAAAATCCGGCTTAAGCTTAAGCGCGGAAACCGCCGTATTCATCGCTTCAAAGTCTGCGTTTAAAATATTTATTTCATCTATGCGCCGCTCGTCAACGGACGCTATCGCATAGGCGGCAGCCTTTTCAATGATTATATCAAACAGCTCCTCACGCCGTTTTTCGGAGAGCTTTTTTGAGTCGTTAAGTCCCGGTATAACAAGTCCGTCGGGCAGTATAACGGCAGCCGCATATACAGGTCCCGCAAGTGGTCCGCGCCCCGCCTCATCAACGCCGCATATTATTTTGTACCCCTCCGCTGCCTTGGCTCGCTCTATGGAATACATTTCCTCAAGCCTTGACAGCTCCTCCTCCGGCGAAAGCTTTCTTGCCATTTATAACCTCTCCTTTTCCGTGTTTTCTTATATTGTATCACATCGGATTTGTTAATTCAACATAAATTTCATACAATTTAAAAATATCTTTACATAATATGTTCGATGTGGTATAATAATTACGGACACCGTCCGCATACCTATAATGAAGGGAAATGATCAAATATGCTTTATCAACGTGAAATAGACGATTCGGTGCTTATTCAGTTTATAATACTTTTCACACTCACAAAAGCGGACGAGGATTTGGCGTACAGCGACCTTGTCAATCTCGTTCTTGAAAACTGCAACATAAATTTTACGGATTTCCAGCTTGCTCTCGATAATTTGCTCGTAACAAAGCACATAAGCCAATATATCCTTGCCGGAAATATCCAAAAATTCGCCCCCACCGAAAAGGGCGCAGCCGCAGTGGAATTTTTCACAAGTCATATTCCGATATACATACGTGAACCCATTCTCGATTCGATAAAGGAAATGTACATAGAAAAACGCAGAAAAAATGCTGTCAAGGGTGATATTATTCCCGTCCGCCGCAACGAATACGCAGCGGAATGTCATCTCTATGATGATGACAAAACCGAGCTTATGGGGCTTACTCTGTATGCGGGATCACGTGCCGAGGCAGAGCGTATAGCCGTATATTTCAAGGAGCATTACGGCGAGGTATACGAAGCAATCGTAAACGCATTCCCGGAAAAGCCGTCGGAGGACGATTAAATACGGCTGCCGCAAAACACGTACTCCTTACATTCGAGTTTATTTTCGGTGAACGCAAATTGCCGCACAAAGCAATGCCGATGTATGTGCATACTTCAAGCTGCTGAGTGCGGTAAGATGCGTTTCTTATTTTTCAAGTTATCCCATTAGAACAGATAAAAATCATCTCAAATCTATTTTAATGACTGCTGAACAATTATGAAACGCAGCCGCATGGCGGCTTAAAAGCGTTTCATAATTGTTTGGGTGCAAGGATTTTTTCATAAATATGAAAAAATCCTTGCACCACAAATAAATATTTTGTTATCAAAATATTTATTTTAGCAGACTTTATCAATGCGAACTGTGTAAAATCCCTGATTTTACACGAAAAATTTTGACAATAGTCATAATTTTTCCAAATGCGATTGAAAATCGCATTTGTTCAGTGAGCATTATTTTAATGCTTTTTCTTTTTGTTCATAAATTCAATTATCCCCGTATATTCCCCGCCGCTGAAGATGTAATGCTCATAAAGACGGGAATTTACAAGCGCAAGTGCCTCGCTGATTATTCTTGTTGTCGTTATATCCGCCTCCGACGGCGCAAGCACTCCGCTGGGGTGATTATGTGCGGCTATTGCAACCGCTGCCTCATGCTTCACTGCAATATTGATAATTTCACTTATATCAATATCGGTATGCTCAAAATCCCCATGTGACATTTCAACATTCGTTATCACGTGCATATTCTTATCAAGCAGAATAAGATAAAAACATTCACGCTTTTTGCTCGCAAAAATACCCGAAAGATACTTTCCGATATTGGCTTTGTTTATCCTCACCTCCGGCGTTCTGTTGGTTTCGATATACTTAATCGCCGAGCCTACGGCACGCATAAAATACGCCGCCTGCTCTCCCACGCCCTTTACTTTGCAAAGCTCCTGCTGCGTTGCCTCAAATATGCCCTCCAGGCTGCCGAATCTGTCTATCAGCCTGTGCGCCAGTGCGTTTGTATCGGAACGCCTGTACACAAAGAACAAAAGATATTCAAGCACCTCATGCTCAGACCAGCCCTCAAAGCTCACTTTGTCAAATCGGCTGCGCATTCTCTTTCTGTGTCCGCTGTGTATATTTTCGGGCATAAGCTCACTCCTTTCATGTTTATATGCGTTACTCCGATACGGCATCGGCTTCTTCCGCACCTTTCTTTATCTCTATGCTCAGCCTGTTCGGCAGACAGACTATGGGAGCGGAATTTTTGCAGTTTTTGCCCCGCTTCCCCTGATGAATGCATATCTTATCCGGACACGATGCCGAAACAACGCTTATACAGCCGTCCGCAATTTCAATCACGTTTTCGCCGCCGTTTGAGGCGGAAACGGTAAACTGCCCGTCCCCGCCGTATTTTTCAAGATCTATTTCATCAATTATTTCCCCGTCTGACCTTATAACGGCAACACTGCCGCTCTCTGCCGCTCCGCAGCCTGCACACACGCCGGTTATAAGCACAGCGCAAACACATGATAACACTCTCATTTATATTTTACTGCTCCGTTGTATTTATGTATACCGTTCTTGTTTCCTGCTCCCACTCGATTTCAATGCCGAAGCTTTGAAGTATAAACCTGAGCGGAACCATCGTTCTGCCGTTTCTCAGCTCCGCCGGAACATCGAGCATTCTCGCCTCGCCGTTTACATATGCCGTTGACGAGCCTATCGGCAAAACAACTCTTACCCCGTCTTTATCGGCTATTGCATTGTAATTATCATGATCCCATTCAACCTTTGCACCGAGAGTTTCAAGCAATCCTCTTATCGGAATAAGAGTTCTGTCATTTTCGATTATGGGATACTGATTTTGAAATTCGACAAGCTTGTCGTTCACACGAATCTTTGCTCCCGCATAATCCATATATTTTTTGTAATATCTCAGCACGTGTTCTATGTACTGCGCATCGCCGTATGTATTATATTTCCAGTTGTCGGCATAATTCTTTGCATTTACACGCTCCGAAAGCCAGTCATCGCCCTTTGCCGCAATGATTCTGTCAAGCACGGTCGAACCGAAATTATAAGCCTGTATCATTTTCATGTAATCGCAGTCATATCTGATTAAGGACTGCGAAATCAAATGCGCCGCAAAGCTTATGCTTTTTTCCGGGTCGAGCCTGTCCGCAAGTGTCCACTCAACGCCCGTTGTATCCTTGCCGAACTGCGCAAAGCTTTTTTCAAGAGTATATTCAATCTGCATTATTCCCCATGCGGGACGAGTTGTCCCGTTGCTGTAATTTTCCCAATTTATCCCCGATGATTCCTGCTGACATATCGATGCAAGCAGATTCGGGTCAACTCCGTATTGATCGCCGTATTTTTTGAAAAGCTCAAAATACGATTTTACATTTGAATTGACGCTCTCCGTACCTATGGGTATTCCCTCCATGCTTGTCCCCCGATGATCGGGTATTACTCCGGAAGCAAACGCATTAAACGATGCAAGCATCACCGCCCCCGCCGCAAGCACTGCCGAAATCCCTCTTTTTAACATCAAATCATTCCTTTCCGATTTTTGATAATATTATTATATAATTACATTATAAACTATTTTTTTGCTATAGTCAATGTATATTTATGGCTGTTTTGTAAATACTCTATAAAAAAGACAAACTTTTTTTGCTGTCGGAAAGCTAAAAGCAATAATTTCCGGCAGATAAACCGAAAGGAGCAGAATATGAACAAGTATATTGAAATAACAGACGTATTGGCACGTGAGGTAATCGATTCAAGAGGAAATCCTACAGTCGAGGCAGAGGTTTACACCTCATGCGGCTGCGGCTCGGCAATCGTTCCGTCCGGTGCGTCAACGGGAGCATTTGAGGCGGTTGAGCTTCGTGACGGCGACAGCTCAAGATTCGGCGGAAAGGGCACCTCAAGAGCAGTTGACAACGTAAACAACATCATAGCGGACGAGCTTATCGGAATGAATGTATTAAGTCAGCGGTTTATAGATATGAAGCTAATTGAGCTTGACGGCACTCCGAACAAATCAAACCTCGGTGCAAATGCAGTGCTGGGTGTTTCCCTTGCCGTTGCAAAGGCTGCGGCGGCTTCCTTGGGTATTCCTCTTTACCGATATATCGGAGGTGTAAACGGCCACGTTCTGCCGGTGCCGATGATGAACATCTTAAACGGCGGCGCTCATGCCGGAAACAATGTTAATATACAGGAATTTATGATAATGCCCTTCGGCGCACCGTGCTTTAAGGAAGGACTTCGCCAATGCTGCGAGGTATTCCACACACTGAAAAAAATTCTTTCCGAAAAAAAACTTACAACGGCAGTCGGTGACGAGGGCGGTTTTGCGCCCGATCTCGCAAGTGACGAGGACGCACTTAAGCTTATCGTTGAGGCTGTGGAGCGTGCGGGCTATAAGCCGGGAACGGATTTTAAAATCGCAATCGACGCAGCGGCTACGGAATGGGTTGACGGCAGCGGTTACACGCTTATTAAATCAAAGGAAAGAAAAACCGCCGAGGAGCTTATCGAATACTGGACAACTCTTTGCGAAAAATATCCCATCTTTTCAATAGAGGACCCTCTCGGCGAGGAGGACTGGGAAAATTGGAAAAGGCTTACGGAGCGTTTGGGGAGCAGAGTTCAGCTTGTGGGCGATGATTTGTTCGTCACAAACCGTGAAAGACTTGAAAAGGGAATCATAACCGGCGCCGCAAATTCGATACTGATAAAGCCGAATCAGATAGGAACGCTGACAGAAACTCTTGACGCAATAGAGCTTGCCAAGCAAAACGGATACACCACCGTAATATCCCACCGCAGCGGCGAAAGTGAGGACACGACAATAGCACAAATTGCCGCCGCCGTAAATTCAGGACAGATTAAAACCGGTGCTCCCTCAAGAACAGACAGAACGGCAAAATACAACGAACTTTTGCGCATTGAGGAGGAGCTTGCTTGCGTCAGCGGCTACGGAGCGGAATAATGAACAAATTATAAAATTAATAATAATTTATCCTATTAAAATAAAAATGCTATTGATTTTTTCCTCATAATGGTTTATAATATAATTACAGATTAAATTCAGGTAATTGTAAAATGCGGATTACCGTCACCGAATTGGGGGTATTTCCGATTAAGCTTTGGCACAAACACCCGCACTGCGTTCGGAACTCGCCGAAGCTTAACCGGAAACATCACAAATCCCCCCGAAACTGTAACGAATTGGGAGATTTGAGGGTGTTTTTGAGTTTGTTCAGACGAGTTACCGCAAGGGATGTTTGAGTCTGAATAAAATCAAAAATACTCTCAAATCAAAACCGATATTTTACAATTACTTAGCATATTGAACCAAAAAGGAGGAAGGTTGAAATGGACAGATTAAAAGGAAAGGTTGCTGTTGTAACAGGCTCAACAAGCGGAATAGGCGTAGGAATTGCAAAGCTTTTTGCCGCGGAGGGTGCAAAGGTTGTTGTCTGCGGACGCCGTGAGGCAAAGGGACAGGCTGTGGTTGACAGCATAGTAAACGAGGGCGGAGAGGCATATTATCATTTTATGGATATTACCGCAACGGACAGTATTGAGGCTTTATTCCAGGATACTGCCGATAAATACGGAAAAATCGATATTTTGGTAAACAATGCCGCCAACGTTGCCCTCAAGGACGGACGTGTGGACGAATTGACGCTTGAAATGTGGGACGGAATTTTCCAAAGCGATCTCCGCGGCACATTCTATGCAATAAAGTGCATTTTGCCGTATATGAAGGAAAATAACGGCGGTTCGATTATTAACATCGGCTCTATGGCATCATGCGGCGGAGATTTGGGTTCGACTGCATATGCTTGTGCTAAAGCCGGAGTTGATATGCTGACAAAATCAACGGCATTGCAGTACGGCAAGGACAATATCCGCTGCAACTGCGTGCGTCCCGGTCTGATTGTCACACCCGAAAACGAAGCACACGTACCTCAGGCGCTTAAGGATATTTTTCTAAACAACATCATGGTCAACCGTTACGGGAATCCGAAGGATATTGCTAATATGTGCGTTTATCTGGCATCTGATGAAAGCGAATACTTCACAGGTCAGGTTGTTACCGTTGACGGCGGCTTAAACGCTCACGTTTCAACCGTCGGACAATTTAAGGAAATGAAATCACGTACATGGTAAATAACGTACAAAACGGCTCGGATAACTTTTCCGAGCCGTTTTAAATTAATCGTCAAGCGTTACCGTTTCGCCTGCCTTGATTTTTATTACTTTGCCGTTATGCTCTGCCCATACGTCCGTATTTGACGGATTGTGTATGATTTTTTTATCTACACTCGTTTGCAGATTCTCATATGCTTTTACATAGTCGTATATTTCTATATTGGTTGCATACCAAATATCATCTCTGCCGCCCATGTATTCACAAAATTCCTCTATGACGTTCCAGTTATCATTATTGTCAAACTCATAGCTGTGTCCCCAAAGATAGAACATCCACACTCCGCCCCATCTCGGTTCTTCTTCAACAAATTGCTTTGCAAGCTCCATAAGCCTTGGGTTGTTGTGGTGGCACGTCGGGTCAAGCGTCAGCCAATTTTCCGGGAGTCCGAAGCTCTCCGTTGCCTTCGTTGTTCTTGAATAGCATATGCCGCACATTTTAAGTGCCTCGACAACCTTATCGCTGTAGGTTCCGAAAGGATACGCCATGCCTCTTGCTATAGTTCCGTATTCCTTTTCTATTGATTTTCTGTCCTCAATAACTTCGCTTAATATCTCTGTCGTATCAAGCAATTCAAGCCGAGGATGCGTATACGCATGAACAGCCACCTCATTGCCCGAATTTGTGTAGAGTGCCTTTGCCTCCGAAAGCTTCATTCTGCCGTAATACTTCTCACGAACAGCCTCCTCATCAAGATATGTCCCGCTGTTAATGTTGAACGTACCCTTTATGCCGTTCTTTTTCATAATATCCGAAAGCCGTATATCCTGAACAACTCCGTCATCATAGCTTAATGTGAGCGCCTTGCGCTTTCCGTCTTTAAATCTTATATACATGATATTCCTCCGTCTATAATTATTTTTACTTACCGTAAAATACCATATATATACTACCACGCTTTTTGCTTAGCTTCAAGAGTAATACTGCACAATTAAGACAGACATATTTTGTTTATTTCATTAAATATTCGTTTACTGCGTCTGCGGCTCTTCTGCCCTCTCGGATTGCCCATACAACAAGACTCTGACCTCTGCGGCAGTCGCCTGCGGCAAACACTCCCTTGAGTGTCGTTTTGTAATCCTCCTCGGAGGCTTTGATGTTGCTTCTGTTATCCGACGCAAGGGTAAGCTGCCTTACAAGCTCCTGCTCCGGTCCCAAAAATCCCATTGCGATAAGCACAAGCTCGCAGTCACGTACCTGCTCCGTTCCCTTTACGGGTACGGGCGCACCGGTTGACCAATCCACCTGGACGGTATGCACAGCCTTTACCTGACCCATGTCGTCACCCTCGATTTTTGTAACCGTTGTGAGGTATTCTCTCGGATCTTTTCCGTAAAGCTCTATTGCCTCCTCCTGACCGTAGTCGGTCTTTTTCACTCTCGGCCACTCCGGCCACGGATTTGACGGCAGTCTGTCCTCCGGCAGCTCCGGCATAATCTCAAGCTGAGTTACACTCTTGCAGCCGTGACGTATCGCCGTTCCCACGCAGTCCGTACCGGTATCTCCGCCGCCTATTACAATCACGTTCTTGCCCTCGGCGCTTATATACATTCTGTCCTCAAGCTGCGAATCAAGCAGGCTTTTTGTATTTTTTGAAAGAAAATCCACCGCATAGTGAACACCCTTTAAATCTGCACCCTCCGTTTTTAACGGTCTGGGATTTGTTGCGCCGGTACAAAGTACAACAGCGTCAAATTCATTTACAAGCTTAACCGAGGGGTAATTTTTGCCGATTTCCGTATTCAGCTTGAACACAACTCCCTCTTTTTCCATAAGCTTCACACGTCTTTCGACAACCTTTTTGTCAAGCTTCATATTGGGTATGCCGTACATAAGCAGACCTCCCGCTCTGTCGGCACGCTCAAACACGGTCACACGATGTCCCATTTGGTTTAGCTGGTCGGCGCACGCAAGTCCGGCAGGTCCGGAGCCTACTACCGCCACACGCTTTTCCGTTGATTTTTCCGGCAGTCTCGGCTTTACCTTGCCCTCGTCAAACATCGTGTCTATTATATGACATTCGATATTCTTTATCGTCACTGCCGGGTCGTGCATACCGAGCGTGCATGATCCCTCGCACAGTGCCGGGCAGACACGTCCCGTAAATTCCGGAAAATTATTCGTAAGAGATAATCTCCTGTATGCCTCATCAATATCTCCCTTATACACAAGGTCGTTCCATTCAGGTATGAGGTTATTCAGCGGACAGCCGATTGACGTTCTGCCTATCACCTGACCTGTATGACAAAACGGCACTCCGCAGTCCATGCACCTTGCACCCTGAAGCTGAAGCTTTGCAAGCTCAAAATGCGTGTGAAATTCGTCATAATCCTTTATTCTCTCCGAAGGAGGTCTGTCCTTCGGAAGATTTCTTTCATATTCTAAAAATCCTGTTGGTTTTCCCATGGTTCAGTTCCTCCTCATGCGATTTCGACTTTCTTGCCCGTTACGCTTTCAAATGCCGTAAGCATTGCGCTGTCACGGTCGGCTCCCTTTTCAAGCTCCTCGTCAAGGACGGTTATAACCTTTTTGTAATCGTTGGGTATTACCTTGACAAATTTGCTCAGTTCCTCGTCAAAGCTATCGACTATTGCCTTTGCAGCGTCCGAGCCGGTATATCTTACGTGCTTTTCAAGCATGGACTTAAGCGTTTGAGCGTCCTTATCGCCGAGTGTTTCAAGCGATACCATGCCCTTGTTGCACTTTGCCTCAAATTCTCCGTCTTTATTATAGACATATGCCACGCCGCCCGACATACCTGCGGCAAAGTTTCTGCCAGTTTCTCCGATAACGGCAACACAGCCGCCCGTCATATACTCGCAGCCGTGGTCGCCTATGCCCTCAACAACGGCGGTCATGCCGGAGTTTCTGACACAGAAACGCTCTCCCGCAACACCTCGGATATATGCCTCGCCCTTTATTGCACCGTAAAATGCAACATTTCCGATGATGACGTTTTCCGACGGCTTAATGCGTGAATCCTTTTTCGGTACAACTATAAGCTTACCGCCCGAAAGACCCTTGCCGATATAGTCGTTGCTGTCACCCTCAAGGCGCATGGTAACTCCCGGTGCAAGGAACGCTCCGAAGCTTTGACCTGCACTTCCCTCAAAGGTCAGACATATCGTATCCTCCGGCAGTCCCTCCTCGCCGTATTTTCTTGCGATTTCGGACGAAAGAATCGTGCCTGTTACTCTGTTTGTGTTCGCTATTTCAAGCTTTGCGTTTATCTTTTTGCCGCTTTCCACAGCCGGTGCGCACAGGTGCATGAGCGTGTTCATATCAAGCGTCTTGCCAAGCTCGTGATCCTGGTCTGTATTGTGATAACGCTCGTAGTCGTTTGTGCATATTTTCGGCTGATACAGCAGTGACGAGAAGTCGACCTCCTTCGCCTTCCAGTTGCCCTCAACCTTTTTCTGGCTGAGCATTTCAACATGACCGATCATTTCGTCAACTGTTCTTACGCCTATTTTCGCCATCCATTCTCTTAAATCCTGCGCTATAAACCGCATGAAATTCTCAACGTATTCCGGCTTTCCGGCAAAACGCTTTCTGAGCTTCGGGCTCTGCGTTGCAACACCTACGGGGCAGGTATCGAGATTGCAGACTCTCATCATAACACAGCCGATTGCGATAAGCGGACCTGTCGCAAAGCCGTATTCCTCGGCTCCCAGCAGCGCCGCAACGGCAACGTCACGTCCCGTCAGCAGCTTACCGTCCGTTTCGATTACAACTCTGTTTCTTAGGTTGTTCATCAAAAGCGCCTGATGCGTTTCCGCAACGCCCAGCTCCCACGGAAGTCCGGCGTGTCTTACCGATGTTCTCGGTGCTGCGCCCGTTCCGCCGTCATAGCCGGAAATGAGGATTACGTCCGCGCGTCCCTTTGCAACGCCGACTGCTATCGTGCCTACTCCCGCCTCGGAAACAAGCTTAACCGTTACACGTGCGTCACGGTTCGCATTTTTGAGGTCATGGATAAGCTGCGCCAAATCCTCGATTGAATATATATCATGGTGTGGAGGCGGTGAGATAAGTCCCACGCCCGGCGTTGAATGTCTTGCCTTTGCAATCCACGGATAAACCTTTCCGCCCGGAAGATGACCGCCCTCGCCCGGCTTTGCTCCCTGCGCCATTTTAATCTGAATTTCCTTTGCCTGATTGAGGTAGTGTATATGAACACCGAAACGTCCCGACGCAACCTGCTTGATTGCGCTTGAGCGTGAATCGCCGTTTTCGTCCGAAATATATCGGTCGGGATTCTCGCCGCCCTCGCCGCTGTTCGACTTTCCGCCCAAACGGTTCATTGCTATCGCAAGGCACTCATGCGCCTCAAGGCTTATCGAACCGTAGGACATTGCGCCCGTCTTAAAGCGTTTTACAATGCTGTCCACGCTTTCCACGCTGTCTATTGCAATAGGCTTATCTATGGTTTTTATGTCAAGCATACTTCTTATCGTACACAACTTGTCATTGTGTGCGTTCATTTCGTCGGCATATTCCTTATACAGCTTATAATCGCCCGTTCTGCACGCAGTCTGGAGCTTGTATATGGAAATCGGGTTGAACATATGGTATTCGCCGTTGGCTCTCCATTTGTATTCTCCGCCCGTTTTTAATGCTTTTTTGCCGTTTACCTTGCTGAATGCCTCGTCATGGCGAAGCATTACCTCTTTTTGGATATGCTCTGTTCCGATACCGCCGATTCTCGTTGCCGTGCCGGTGAAATACTTTTCAACAACACTTTCCCTTATACCGAGAGCCTCAAAAATCTGTGCGCCCTGGTATGACTGAATAGTCGAGATACCCATTTTTGACATTACCTTGACAATTCCCTTTGTGCAGGCGGTTCTGTAATTTACCTCTGCCGTTTCGTAGTCCATGTCGATTATCTTTTCATCAACAAGCTCACGAACGCTCTCAAGTGCAAGATACGGATTCACTCCGTTTACACCGTAGCCTATGAGGCAGGCAAAATGATGCACCTCTCTCGGCTCGCCCGTTTCAAGAACGATCGATGCCTTCATTCTCGTACCCTGTCTGATAAGGTGATGATGCAGTCCCGATGCGGCAAGAAGTGCCGGAATGGGTGCTTTATCCTTTGATACTCCCTTATCCGAAAGGATGATGATATTGTATCCGTTTTCTATAGCTATATCCGCTGCTGTGCATATTGTGTCTATTGCAGTTTCCATATCGTTTTCCTGCTTTGTGTTAAACAGCATTGGGATAGTTATGCTCTTAAAGCCCTCAAGCTCGATATTGCGCAGCTTTTCAAGCTCCTCGTTTGTGAGTATCGGACTGTTCGCGCGCACCTTGCGGCAGTTAAGCTCCGACGAGGTAAGCAGATTCTGCTCGCAACCGAAAAGTGTATATGTTGAGGTTACTATCTGCTCTCTTATTGCATCTATCGGCGGGTTTGTTACCTGGGCGAAAAGCTGCTTGAAATAGTTATACAAAAGCTGCGGCTTTTCGGACAGAACGGCAAGCGGTATATCCGCTCCCATTGCGCCTATCGGATCGTCTGCCTTTAACACTATCTGCTTGATTGTGTTGTTTACGTCCTCCCACGTGTAGCCGAATGCTTTTTGACGTGTCAAAAGCGGCAGAGTATCCTCGCCGTTTTCACGGTTCACAAACATATTCTCAAGCTCTATCGTGCTTCTTAAAATCAAGTCAAAATGCCTGTTGCCGACTGCCGATGCCTTGATTTTTTCAATAAGGTCATGCCATGTGTCGCCCTTTGTTTTCGATTTGGGGAGATTATCTATATCAACAAGCGTCTTGTCAACCCATTCCGAATACGGCTTATGCGTTGCTTCGTATTCCTTGATTTCCTCATCGCTTATTATCTTGCCCTTTTCTGTGTCGATAAGGAACATTTTTCCCGGATGCAGTCTTTCCTTTTTGATAATCTTATCCTCGTCAACGTCCGTTACTCCGACCTCCGAGGAAAGGATTATCATATCGTCTGAGGTCACGTAATATCTCGCCGGTCTTAAGCCGTTTCTGTCAAGCGTTGCGCCGACAAATCTTCCGTCTGTAAACGCAACTGCCGCCGGGCCGTCCCACGGCTCCGTTATGCACGAATGATACTCGTAAAACTTCCTCATCTCCGGCTTCATTTCCGTATTGTTTTCCCACGGCTCAGGGATAGTCATCATAACGGCTCTCGGCAGACTGAAGCCCGAAAGATGCAGGAATTGCAGATAATTGTCGAGCATTGCCGAGTCCGAGCCGTCCTCGTTGATTACAGGCAGAATCTTATCCATGTCATTTTCAAATTCCGGGGTCATGAACATATGCTCTCTTGCCTTTACCCAGTTGACATTGCCGCGGATAGTGTTGATCTCTCCGTTATGAATTATATATCGGTTCGGATGCGCTCTTTCCCAGCTTGGGAACGTGTTGGTCGAAAAACGTGAGTGTACCAAAGCTATCGCCGTTTCCATATCCACGTCCTTTAAATCAAGATAAAAATTATTTACCTGATCGGGCGTAAGCATACCCTTGTATACAAGAGTCCGCGCCGACAGCGATGCAAAATAGAAGTAATTGTCAACACCGCTTTTTCTGATTTCACGCTCGGCGATTTTGCCGATAACGTACAAACGTCTTTCAAAATCATCTGCGCTCAGCTCCGGCGAGGATTTTCCGATGAATACCTGCACGATATACGGCATTGCATCAAGAGCGCCTCTGCCTATGCAAACCTCGTACACCGGCACACGTCTTATGCCCAAAAGCGTCTGTCCTTCATCTGAAATGATTTTGGTAAGCCTGTTTAAGCTTTCCTCTCTCGTTTCCTTATCCGGCGACAAAAACAGCATACCCACGCCGTATTCGCCCTTATTCGGCAGCTTTATGCCCTCGTTTTTGCACACCTTCTTCATAAATGTATGCGGCATCTGAATAAGTATGCCCGCACCGTCACCCGTATCGGGATCGGAGCCGACTCCGCCTCTGTGTGCAAGATTTTTCAAAATCTGAATTGCCTGGTTTATAATTCCGTGCGAGGTCTTTCCCTTTATGTTTGCGATAAAGCCTATACCGCACGCATCATGCTCAAACTGCGGATCGTAAAGACCCTGTTTTTGGGGTAATCCGTTATATTCCATTTCTTTCATTCCTTTCCTGATAGACAAAATAATAAGTATTTCGGTTTTCGATTTGAGAGTATTTTTGAGTTTATACAGACTCAAAAATACTCTCAAATCCTACAAGTTGTTACAGCTTTGGGGGAATTTGTGATGTTTCTGATTGAGTTTCGGCGAGTTCCCAAACGAAGTGAGGGGTGTCTGAGCGGAAGCTTAATCAGAAATATCTCAAATTCCAGAGAAAATGTGTATTGGGCAGTTACAAATAGATAAAATAAGGGCGCACGGACATACAGGTACGGCATAAACCGCACCGTATCCGAGACGCCCTTGTCCCTATATATTAAAGAACAGCCTTTATTCTTTCCATGGCTTTTTCCGTATTTTCCTTTGTGTTAAAGGCGGTAAGTCTTATATATCCCTCGCCGCTTGGGCCAAAGCCCTCGCCGGGAGTCGTTACAACGTTCGCCTCCTCAAGCAGCTTGTCAAAAAATTCCCACGACTTCATTCCGTTCGGTGTTTTCGCCCATACATACGGCGAATTTACACCTCCGTAAACGGACAATCCCGCTTCGGACAGGGCATTCTTTATTATCTTCGCATTTTCAAGATAATATTCTATCGTTTCCCTCACCTGCTTTTTGCCCTCTTCGGAATAAACCGCCTCGGCGGCTCTCTGTATCACATACGGCACACCGTTAAATTTTGTGCATTGACGTCTGTTCCACAGTGAATTAAGCGGCGTCCCCTCAACAACAAGTGCTTTGGGAACAACCGTATATGCGCATCGTGTACCGGTGAAGCCCGCTGTTTTTGAGAAGCTTCTGAACTCTATCGCAACGTCTTTTGCTCCCTCTATTTCATAAATCGAATGAGGTACGTTTTCGTCCGTTATAAATGCCTCGTATGCGCTGTCGTACAGGATAACAGAGCCGTTTTCCTTTGCGTAGTCAACCCATTCCTTAAGCTGCTCACGAGTTGCGGCCTCGCCCGTTGGATTATTCGGGAAGCAAAGGTAAATCATATCCACCTTTTCCTTGGGCAGCTCCGGCAAAAATCCGTTTTCTTCAACGCACGGCATATAATAAAGCTTGCTCCAGTGACTTCCGATAAAATCTCCCGCACGCCCCGCCATTGCGTTTGTATCCACATATACCGGATAAACGGGATCGCACACGGCAACCTTATTGTCGGCAGAGAAAATATCGCCGATGTTTCCGCAGTCGGACTTTGCGCCGTCGGAAACAAAAATCTCGTCCGCTTCAATATCTATGCCTCTTGCCTTATAGTCGTTTTCCACTATTGCCTCACGGAGAAAATCATATCCCTGCTCCGGGCCGTAGCCTCTGAAGCCCTCCGCCGTTCCCATTTCGTCGGCAGCCTTGTGCAGAGCCTCAACCACCGCCGGGGCAAGCGGCTTTGTTACGTCGCCTATACCCATTTTGATTACCTCTTTCTCCGGGTGAGCCGCTGTGTATGCGGCAACCTTTTTGGCTATCGTCGAAAACAGATAGCTGCCGGGCAGCTTGAGATAATTATCATTGATTTTTGCCATTTTCAAACAGTCCTTTCAGATATATTTAATCTATTGTTACCGTTCCGTCGAATACAAATTCCGCCGGGCCGGTCATGTAAATATTATTTTCTTCTTTATCCCATTTAATATGGAGCGTGCCGCCGATAAGCTTCAAATCCGCCTCATCATCAACAAAATCGGACAGCGCCGCCGCAACGAGCGTTGCGCACGCTCCCGTTCCGCAGGCAAGCGTTTCGCCGGCTCCTCTTTCCCATACTCTCATTTTTATCGTACCTCTGTCGACAATCTGAGCAAATTCGGTATTTATGCGCCTTGGGAATAATTCATGATTTTCAAATTTCGGTCCTATCTTTTCTATCTCAAGGCTGTCGGTATCATCGATAAACGTCACCGCATGAGGATTTCCCATTGATACTCCCGTAACAAGATACTCCCTTCCTTCCACCTCCACAGGCTGCTGTATAAACCTGTCAAGGCTGCTGTCTATCGGAATGTTCTTAGGTGTAAGCTCCGGCGAACCCATATTCACGCATACGCTTTTTACGCTGCCGTCAACGACATTTAGCTTAAGGATTTTTATCCCCGCAAGCGTTTCGAGTGTTATTTCCGTTTTGTCGGTCAGTCCCTTATCATAGACGTATTTGCCGACACAGCGTGTTGCGTTGCCGCACATCTCCGCCTGTGAGCCGTCGCTGTTGTACATATCCATTCTGAAATCCGCCTTATCGGACGGGCAGATAAGCACAAGTCCGTCCGAGCCTATGCCAAAGTGCCTGTCGCTTAATTTTTTTGCGGTTTCATTTATGTTTTCCACCTTTTCCTTAAAGCAGTTTACGTAAATGTAGTCGTTTCCGGCTCCGTGCATTTTTGTGAAATTAATTGTCTGCATGAGTTTACTCCTTTATCTTTATAACAGGCAATTGTAAAACTCGAGATTTCCTCAAAATTTGAGAGTGTTTTTGAGTTTGCTCGGACGAGTTACCTCAAGGGATGTTTGAGTGCGAATAAACTCAAAATACTCTCAAATCCCAAACCTACATTTTACAATTACCTACTTTATAGCATTCGGCGGCTTATGCCGTCATCAAAAATGATTATACGTGCAGTATGAGCCTTGCAGTATCAATGAACTTTGCGCCGGTGTCCATACTTCTTTTTTGAATAAAACGATGCGCCTGCTCCTCAGTCATACGGTATTTTTCCATAAGCCAGAGCTTCGCCTCGTCTATTACCTTTTGTTCTTCGGGGTCGCGCCTTGTTTTTTTATTCTTGTTTATCGCTCCGAGGAAAATCTCCGCCGAGGACAAAAGCGTCCTCCTGTCAACCGGCAGCGTCAGCACGAAAATTTCCTCGTTTGAGATAAGGTCGCTGTTTTCGGCTCTTACGATCGCCATAAGCTTCGTCCCGTGCGGAAGATCGTCAGCGATCGTATCCGCCAGCTCGCCGCCCAGCTTATACCCCATTATCACAAGCGACACATCGTAATCGGCAGTGTACCGCAGCAGTTCCGAGGCAGTGCGGCATACGGCACATACCTCGTAGCCCGAGCCGTCAAGCATATGCTTTATCTTATTCGCCGTTTCCTCTCTCGAAAACGCCAGCACAACACGTTCCACTGCCTATCCCCCCTGCCGTTGATTTTATCAGTATCTGAGCATATAGGTGTTTAACTCCCACTCGCTTATAATTTTTCTGTATTCGCCGTACTCAGACGCTTTTGCGTCCAGGTACTTTTTCTTCATATCTCTTCCCAAAAGCTCCGTTATGAAGTCGGATTTCTTTGCGATAGATATTGCCTCGTTAAGGCTTATCGGAAGATTTTTCACTCCGATCGCCTCACGTTCCTCCTCGGTCAGCTTGTAAATATTCACGTCAACCGACGGCGGCAAAGGCAAATTATCCTTAATTCCCTGCAATCCCGCCTTTAAGCACGCCGCAAGCGCAAGATACGGATTTGCGGTCGGATCCGGCGAGCGGTATTCTATTCTTGCGTTGCCCCCGCTGCAGCAGCTTGGGATTCTCACAAGCAGACTGCGGTTCTTTTCAGACCATGAAATATAGCACGGTGCCTCATACCCCGGCACAAACCTCTTATAGGAATTGACCGTAGGATTTGTGATACACGTTATGTCTGGCGTATACTTTAAAAGTCCCGCTATAAATTTATATGCCGTATCCG
Source organism: Clostridia bacterium (assembly GCA_034090805.1). GTDB lineage: Bacteria > Bacillota > Clostridia > UBA1381 > UBA1381 > Ornithomonoglobus_A. The sequence goes on along the minus strand of JAXDRV010000138.1, from coordinate 106,184 downwards.
AGAATTTTTTCGGATCGTTTTCATCATAGAAAACATTTTTTCCGTCCTTTGACAGTGACAGCGTAAGGTGCATACCGTTTCCGGGCTGTCCCTCAAAAGGCTTCGGCATGAACGTTGCGTGCATACCGTTTCGTCTTGCGAGAGTTTTCGCAACCATTCTGAACGTCACAAGCCTGTCCGCCATCGTGAGCGCATCGGCATACTGCAAAACTATCTCATGCTGTCCGTTTGCAATCTCATGGTGCGACGCTTCAACGCCGTATCCCATTTCCTCCAATGTAAGGCATATATCGCGGCGGCAGTTTTCGCCCCCGTCAAGCGGAGCAATGTCAAAATATGTCGCCTCATCGTGCGGCTCCGGCAGCGGGTTCCCGCTGTCGTCCGTTTTGAACAGGAAAAATTCACATTCCGCACCTACTCCGAAATCATAGCCGAGAGCCTTCGCCTCGGCAACCGCCTTTTTAAGAACAAGCCTTGAATCAAAGGCGAGAGGCTCGCCATCGGGCGTGTATATGTCACATATCAGCCTTGCAACCTTGCCCTGATGCGGTCTCCACGGGAATATGGTGAACGTATCAAGGTCGGGATGCAGATATAAATCACTTTCCTCTATATCGGCAAAACCCTCTATTGCCGAACCGTCAAACATACAACGATTATCCAGCGCATCTCCGAGCTTTGACACAGTAACCGCCATATTTCTGATATGCCCAAGCATATCCGTAAACTGAAGTCTTACAAATCTTACGTCTTCTTCCTCAGCCAATTTTATAATATCCTGCTTTGTCAACGCAAACTCTCCTTTCCGAGATTAAATCTTAAATACCGTAGCTTCGCCCTCCGTTCCAAAGGCGTAAATTATATGTCATAAACGAAAAAGGACGCTCCTATCCTGTAGGCAGCGTCCTTGCTTGCTTATTATAATACCATGTATAAAAATGTTTGTCAAGACTAATTTTATATTTTTATACATTTTGATTAAATTTTAATGATAAAATATGTTCTGTATTATGCCGAAAGCCAAAAGCGACATAATCAGCCCCGCCGTAAGCACTCCCAAAAAGATGAAAAACAGCGATTTCCAACGTTTCATTCCGAAAAGAACAGAGATTAAGCTCCCCGTCCACGCTCCCGTTCCCGGCAGAGGTATCGCCACAAAAAGATACAGTCCCAAATAACCGTATTTTTCTATTTGCTCCGACTTTGAAAGCGCCTTTTTCTCAATTCCGCAGGCGAGCTTTCTGAAATGCTTTGTTTTTTTCATCCAATTGAAAATCGCTTCAATAAATATTAAAATAAACGGAATCGGCAGCATATTGCCTATCACGGCGGCGATAAACGTCCGCAAAAAATCCATATTCATAAATCCTGCGGCAAGTATCGAGCCTCTCAGCTCCAAAAGCGGTATCATGGACACCAGAAAAACAATAAACTCCTTTGATATTTTTCCCGATAATCCCGTTACAATCGACTGTACAATTCCCTGCATATTAATTTCCATAGCCTTTCTGCCCTCAAATAGTCATTAAAAATCTTAACTGTTCTTGTCTGTGGGCTGACAAGGCGTTAAGTGAAAATCATGCCCATGTGCGTTCGCCGCAGGCGAAAATCGCACGGGCAATTAAATCCAATTAACGTGATTTTTCACGTTAATATTACCCTTCTTAAATTTATTTTATAATATAAAGCTCACAGCTTTATTTTCCACCTTTATTTCCGCATGACGGTATGCGCCGCCGTATTCGCCGTCGAGCGTCCATTTGACCTCCTCGTCAAAATCAAGCACAAATTCGGAGGAGCGTATAAGCCGAAACTTTTCCGTATCCTCCTCGCCCTTAATCACTGTCCAAACAAGCTCCTGCGCCTGTATAAGCGAAACGGGCATTTTAACGAGTGCCGCTTCAAACAATCCGTCATCAAGCTCTACACCATATTTTCCGTCAAAGCTTATCCCCGCCATACTTGTTGAATTAAGCACACAGCCGACGCAGAAATAATCGTCTATGTCCGCCTCCTCGCTTTCAAGCCTGATATGAATCGATTCTATATTCGGCAGACGCTTTATCCCCTCCATAAGATACGCCGCCTGACCGAGGACGTTTTTCGCTCCCTGCGGAGTATCATACGGAACGTCCGTAAACGCACCGAATGCGGCAACATAACAAAACGGGTTTCCGTTAAGCATTCCGATGTCACCCGGAACAGCCGTTCCGTTCACTATCTTTTCCGCCGCCTTGACAGGCTCCTTGGGTATACCTCTGCTTGAAGCAAAATCGTTTGTCGTACCGGACGGAATATATCCTATCGGCGGTCTTTCCTCCTGCGGAAAGCTCATAACACCTCTGACCGCCTCGTTGAGCGTTCCGTCACCGCCGGACACAACAACAACGTCAAACCCGCTCGCCTCCGCTCTTATGACTCTGAAAGCGTCATTTTTCTCTTGTGTGGGATGAACCGTAACCTCATATCCGCCCTTTGTGAAAATATCGATAATGTCAAACAGGCTGTTTTTCAGCTGACCCTTGCCGGAGTGCGGATTAAACACAAACAGCATTTTCTTATTCATGTCATACTCCTCCCGTAATCCCTCACATATTTATATATTTCAGGCGATTGTAAAACTCGTTATTTCCTCGGAATTTGAGAGTGTTTTTGAGTTTGTTCGGACGAGTTACCGCAAGGGATGTTTGAGTACGAATAAATTCAAAAATACTCTCAAATTCCAAACCGCCGTTTTACAATTGCCAACTATATATATTATACCTTCTTTATAACCTTTAGTCAAGTATTACTTTTATTTTATCCCCCAAAAAGCCTACATTGCGGTAAAAAATAGATAAAAAACGCCGTAAAAGCTTGCAATTATGTCATTTTTGTGATATAATTAATGTATATGCGGATTGTTCCGAATGAAGAATTATCCGCCCTCACAGCGCCGCCCATGCGGTGCGGTTTCTCCCTGTCCGCCCACCCGGGGAGATATAATTTATTACTGCTTGTGGGCAGAAAGGCTACGGAAACAATATGGCTAAAAAATCCAAGGAACTTGAGCTGAATATGGAGGCAATTCAAAATCAAAAGATTGTTGATGTTGACCTCAACAGCGAGATGAGGGAGTCGTATATCAATTATGCGATGAGTGTAATTGTGAGCCGTGCGCTTCCCGATGTACGAGACGGCATGAAGCCGGTTCACAGACGTATTTTATATGATATGTACGAGTCTAACCTCGTTTACGAAAATGATTTCAGAAAATCGGCGACAACCGTCGGTGACGTGCTTGGTAAGTATCACCCCCACGGCGACGCTTCGGTTTATGATGCGCTTGTGCGTTTGGCGCAGGACTTTTCTCTGCGTTATCCGCTTGTTCAGGGTAAGGGAAACTTCGGTTCGATAGACGGTGACCCTCCCGCCGCATACAGATACACAGAGGCAAAGATGGCAAAGATTGCCGCTCTTATGCTTTCGGACATTGAAAAAGAAACGGTTGACTTTGTGCCGAATTTCGACGATAAATTAAAGGAGCCGGACGTTTTGCCGTCACGCTTCCCGAATCTTCTCGTCAACGGCTCGGCAGGTATCGCCGTAGGTATGGCGACAAATATCCCGCCCCACAACCTCACAGAGGTTATTGACGGTATTATCGCGGTCATAGACGATCCGATGATAACGATTGATGAGCTGATGAATTATATTCCCGGCCCGGACTTTCCGACCGGCGGCGTTATCATGGGCAAAAGCGGAATAAGAAGTGCCTATACAACGGGACGAGGCAGAGTTATTCTGCGTGCAAGAGCCGAAATCGAGGAGGACAGCAATGGCAGAACGAGAATTGTCGTTTCCGAGCTGCCGTACCAGGTGAACAAGGCACGTCTTGAAAAGCACATAAACGAGCTTGTCCGTGACGGCAAAATAGACGGCATCGCCTCAACCAGAGATGAATCAGCCGAGGAAATTCACCTTATAATCGAATTAAAGCGTGACGCAAATCCGAATGTTGTACTGAATAATCTGTACAAATACACGCAGCTTCAGGACACCTTCGGTGTAATTTTGCTTGCGCTTGTTGACAAACAGCCGAAAATTCTCAACCTGCGTGAGATGATAGACTATTATATCGCACACCAGGAGGACGTAATAAGACGTCGCACCGCATACGATTTGAAAAAGGCTCAGGAAAGAGCACACCTGCTTGAGGGCTACAGAATCGTTATCGACAACATAGACGAGGTAGTGCGCATAATCCGTTCATCAAAGAGCATACCCGACGCAAAGGAACAGCTTGCAATGCGCTTTGATTTGTCGGATATTCAGACCACGGCAATCGTTCAGATGCCCCTGGGACGTCTTACCGGCATGGAGCGTGATAAGATAGAAAGCGAATACGAGGAGCTTGTTGCGAAGATTGCCGAGTTCGAGGATATACTCGCACACGAGGGCAGAGTTCTTGCTATCGTTAAGGACGACCTTATCGAAATCAAGAACAAATACGGTGACAGCCGCCGCACCTCAATCGAGATGGTATTTGACGAAATCGACATGGAGGATCTGATTGACGAGGAAGAGTGCATTGTTACGGTAACGCACAACGGCTATGTAAAGCGTATGCCTGTCGACACCTACCGTTCACAGCGCAGAGGCGGACGAGGAATTACCGGCATAACGACACGTGAGGAGGATTTTGTCGAGCATCTGTTCACCACCTCAACGCACCACAACATTCTCTTCTTTACAACACGAGGATATGTGTACAAGCTCAAGGGTTATCAGATTCCCGAGGCTGCACGTCAGGCAAAGGGTACGGCGATAGTAAATCTTCTGCCGCTTGAGCCGGGCGAAAAGATAAATGCAATGATACCGGTTGCGGAGTTTGAAAAGGGTGATTATCTCACATTCATGACACGCAACGGACTTGTTAAAAAGACGGATATTATGGATTATTCCAAAATACGCAGCGGCGGCTTGAGAGCTATCGAAATTGTTGACGGTGACGAGCTTATCGAGGTTCGCCTCACAGACGGCAACAGTGAAATTATGCTTATCACTCATGACGGTCTTGCAATACGCTTTGCCGAAAAGGACGTAAGAGCCATGGGCAGAACGACACGAGGCGTTAAGGGCATCACCTTAAACGATGGTGATTACGTTGTCGGAGCTTGCGCAGGTCCTGTTACCGAGGGTGCGTCACTGCTTGTTGTTACGGAAAACGGCTACGGCAAAAAGACGGAATTTTCCGAATACCGCTTGCAGACAAGAAGCGGAAAGGGCTTGTATACCTACCGCATAACAGAAAAAACAGGCAAGGTTGCCGGAGTTGAGGCTGTTACGGACAATGACGACGTAATGATGATCACATCGGAGGGTGTTGTTATCAGAATGCACGCAGCCGAGATAAGCACCTACGGCAGACAGACGCAGGGCGTAAGACTCATGCGCCTTGACGAAGGTGTCAGCGTTGTTTCAATCGCACTTACCGAAAGAGGCGATGATGCAGCCGAGCCGGAAAACGAAGTCCCGGACGAGGACGGCGAGATCCTTGAGGATCCGGCAGAAGAAAAACCCGATTTGGACGATTAATTTAAACCCGAAAGGAATGTTATAATTATGAAAATAAAAAGCATTATTGCGGCAGCTCTTGTTATGACCGCCGCTCTTACACTCACATCATGCGGAGCAAAAGCACCTGCTCCGACAGCCACACCGGCACCGACTTCAACGGCCGCTCCGTCAAAATCCCTTGAGGAGCTGACCTCACGCAAGGACTACGTTGAAATCACGGTAAACGTAAACGGCGAGGACAAGGTTATGAAAGCGGAGCTTTACCCCGATCTTGCGCCCGAAACGGTCGCAAATTTCGAAAAGCTTGCATCGGAAAATTTTTATGACGGACTGATATTCCATCGTGTAATATCCGGCTTTATGATTCAAGGCGGCGGCTACAGCGAGGATATGACCGAAAAGGAAACAGCCTCGATAAAGGGTGAATTTAAGTCAAACGGCTTTGAAAACCCGTTAAAGCACGAAAGAGGTGTGCTGTCAATGGCACGTACTTCCGTTCCCGACAGCGCATCATCGCAGTTCTTTATCATGCACGAGGACTACCCCTCGCTTGACGGTGAATATGCGGCATTCGGAAAGGTTACGGAGGGGCTTGAGGTTATAGACGAGATTGCATCTCAGCCGACAAAATCACTTGAAAACGGTATGTCGGACGTTCCCGAAAATCCGATAGTTATAAAGAGCATTAAAATCTCGTTAGAAGGCTGATAAATACAATAAATGTAAAATTTAAATTTGAGAGTGTTTTTGAATTTATTCGGACTCAAACATACGCAAGCGTAACTCGTCCGAACAAACTCAAAACACGCTCAAATCTCAACCGTCATTTCGCAAATGCACGGTAAATAAAATGCAGAAAGGACTATTATAATATGGAAACAATAAATATCGAAATCGAGATGGAAAACGGAAAGGTTATGAAGGCGGAGTTATATCCCGAAGTTGCTCCGATAACGGTCGAAAATTTTGTTAAGCTTATAAACGACAGCTTTTTTGACGGACTTATCTTTCACCGTGTAATCGAGGGCTTCATGATTCAGGGCGGCGGCTTTGCGGCCGACGGCACACACAAGGAGGCAGCATCCATAAAGGGTGAGTTCGACTCAAACGGAGTGAAAAACACTCTCAAGCACACAAGAGGTGTACTGTCAATGGCAAGAACCATGTTCCCGAACAGTGCTTCATCGCAGTTTTTCATCATGCACCAAAATGCGCCGCATCTTGACGGTCAGTATGCCGCATTCGGCAAGGTTACGGACGGAATAGAAGTAGTGGACGAAATCGCCGCCGTACCCACAGACGTACAGGATAAGCCGCTTGAGGATCAGATAATAAAGACGATAAGACTCGCATAAATACGGAGGTAACAATGAAAAATAAAATGATATTTGCCGCCGTTTTAAGTGCTGCGGCAATGCTTTTCTCGTCAGCCGCTCTTGCCGATGACATAAAAATCAAGGTAAACGGTACAGAGCTGAACACAGACGTACCGCCTATGGTGATTAACGACAGAACCGTTGTTCCCGTGCGTGCTATAACCGAGGCTTTAAACTGCGATGTTGAATGGGACGATGCCTCAAAAGGCGTAAACATTTACCGTGACAATCATTTATATATGATGTGGCTCACAAAAAACACCGCCTTTAAGCTTTCGCCCGTTTCGATTGAGGGTTATTACGACATGGATATGCCGCCCGTAGTAATAAACGACAGAACAATGCTTCCGCTGCGTGCCGTCGGAGAGCTTTTGGGAGCAGAGGTCGGCTGGGATCAGGAAACGCTGACCGCTTCTGTTGATTTGCAGTTTACACCGGAGGAAAACACAGGCATTGCAAAACAGCTTTTGTCATATGAGCAGGAAATGAACACAATGTATGACGCTTATGACGCATACGTTCACGGAAAGGCACGTACCGTCAAGGCTGCAATCAATTTTGAAAACGGAGATACGATAAAGCTTGAGCTTTACCCCGATATTGCCCCGGAAACGGTCGAAAACTTCGTCAAGCTTGCGGACAGCGGCTTTTACAACGGTCTTACGTTCCACAGAGTCATAAAGGATTTTATGATTCAAGGCGGTGGCTATGACGCAGACGGCACAATGAAAAACTCATCTGCCATAAGCGGTCAGTTCATCTCAAACGGATATTTAAACTTGATAACGCACGAAAGAGGCGTTATCTCGATGGCAAGAACGATGCAGAGCAAAGACAGCGCCTCGTCACAGTTCTTTATCATGCACCAAACCATACCGTCACTTGACGGCGATTACGCTGCTTTCGGCAAGGTTACAGATGGCATGGACGTTGTCGATAAGATAGCCTCGTCCGCCACAGACAGCGGTGACAAGCCGCTTGAGGACGTAATTATTAAATCAATCACAACAGAATAAAATAAAAAAGCTTTTGACAAAGCTGCGCCTTTGGCGCAAGGTAAGCTTTTTTGCTAATAGGAAATTGAGAAATTTCCTATTAGATAAAAAAACTCTTGAAGCCGATCGGTAAAAGATCGGATTTCAAGAGTTTTTCTTATAAGCTTTTATAAATTATCAGCTATAAGCTCAGCCATTTCCTTGCAGCCTACCTTTGTCATGCCTTCAGACATAATATCGGTTGTTCTGTAGTTCATGTCAAGCACCTTGTCCACAGCCTTGTTTATTGCCTTTGCCTCGTCCGCAAGTCCGAACGACATCTCAAGCATCATAGCCGCACTCACGATCGTTGCAATCGGGTTTGCTATATCCATTCCGGCAATATCAGGCGCACTGCCGTGAATCGGCTCATACATACCGCACTTTGTCGCTCCGAGAGATGCCGACGGCAGCATTCCTATCGAACCCGCTATCGCCGATGACAAATCCGACAGAATATCACCGAAGATATTCGATGTTACGATAACGTCAAACTGTGACGGATTTATCGCAAGCTGCATTGCCGCATTGTCTACGTACATATGCGAAAGCTCAACCTCCGGGTACTCCGCCGACATTTCCGTAATCGTCTTTCTCCAAAGCCTTGACGATTCAAGCACGTTCGCCTTGTCAACGCTTACAAGCTTTTTATTTCTTATCATTGCGGTTTCAAACGCAATTTTGCCTATGCGCTTTACCTCTTCAACGCTGTATTTTTCCTCATCGGACGCCCATGAGCCGTCCTCTGCCTTTTCACGCTTACCGAAGTAAATACCTCCCGTCAACTCACGCACAACCATAACATCAAGCCCGTTTGCAAGCTTTTCGTCCTTTAAGGGCGATGCCTCCTTAAGCTGCGGCTTGAGGATTGACGGACGAAGATTTGAATAAAGTCCCAGTGCCTTTCTTATGCCCAAAAGTCCCGCCTCAGGGCGCTTGGGTGCTCCGTCCCACTTAGGTCCTCCGACTGCACCCAAAAGCACACTGTCGGATTTTTTGCATATATCTATCGTTTCCTGAGGCAGCGGCTCGCCGTACTTATCAATTGCACAGCCGCCCATGTAAACCTCCGTAAAATTGAATTTATGACCGAATTTTTCCTCAACCGCCTTAAGCACCGTAACTGCGCCGCCGACAATCTCCGGACCGATTCCGTCACCCGGTATAAGAGCTATATTAAATTCCATGACCTATGTTCCTTTCCGTTATTTCTTCAGATATTCAACAAGACCGCCGGCATTGATTATCCCCTGCATAAATTCAGGGAAAGCAACCGCCTTGTACGTCTTGTTCTTTGTAAGATTAGTGATTACTCCCGTATCGAAGTTTACCTCAACCTCATCACCGCCGTCTATATCCTCGGATGCCTCCGCACACTCAAGAATCGGCAGACCGATATTGATTGAGTTTCTGTAAAATATCCTTGCAAAATCCTTTGCTATAACGCACGAAATACCGCTTGCCTTAATCGCAATCGGAGCGTGTTCTCTTGACGAACCACAGCCGAAATTCGCTCCGCCTACCATTATATCGCCCTTTTGCACCTTGTTCACAAAATCCTTGTCAATATCCTCCATGCAGTGCTTTGCAAGCTCGTTATGGTCGGCAGTGTTAAGGTATCTTGCCGGAATTATAACGTCGGTATCTATGTTATCACCGTATTTGATTACTTTTCCTTTTGCTTCCATCGCTGTACCTCCTGATATTTACGCCAATTCCTCTGGAATTGCTATTCTGCCCATTACTGCGCTCGCCGCCGCAACCTCAGGGCTTGCGAGATAAACCTCACTGTCCACGTGTCCCATACGTCCGATGAAGTTTCTGTTCGTTGTCGACACGCACCTCTCACCCTCGGCAAGAATACCCATGTGACCGCCCAAACACGGTCCGCACGTCGGCGCAGATATTACGCAGCCTGCCTCAACAAGCGTTGAAAGCGTGCCGTCCTTTAACGCTTCAAGATAAACTCTCTGCGTTGCAGGGAACACAATAGCACGTATCCCCTTCTTTACGTGTCTGCCCTTTAATACCCTTGCGGCATTTCTCAAATCCGAAATACGTCCGTTTGTGCACGAACCGATAACAACCTGGTCAATCTCAACCTCGCCCCAGTTTTCGGGTGTTCTTGCATTCTCCGGCAGATGCGGGAACGCAACGGTATGCGGAACCTTTGAAAGGTCAATATCGATAACCTGCGAATACTCCGCATCATCGTCTGCCTTAAATACAGTGTACTCTCTGTCGGAATGTCCCTTCATGTATTCCTCGGTCAGCTCGTCAACCTCAAATATACCGTTCTTTGCGCCTGCCTCTATCGCCATGTTTGCGATTGTGAAACGGTCATCCATCGTGAGTGTGTGCATTCCCTCGCCCGTAAATTCCATTGACTTATACAACGCACCGTCAACGCCTATCATTCCGATTATATGTAAAATAAGATCCTTTCCGCTTACATAATCGTTAAGCTTTCCCGTAAGATTGAACTTAATTGCCTCCGGAACCTTGAACCACGCCTTACCGGTTGCCATGCCCGCCGCCATGTCTGTCGAGCCTACGCCGGTCGAGAACGCTCCCAAAGCACCGTAGGTACACGTATGCGAATCGGCGCCTATAACAACGTCACCCGCAACCACAAGTCCTTTTTCGGGCAGCAGTGCGTGCTCAATACCCACTTCGCCTACCTCAAAATAGTTAAGTATGTCCATATCCTTTGCAAAATTACGAACCTTAAGCGCCTGCTGTGCCGATTTAATATCCTTATTCGGAGTAAAATGGTCAGGCACAAGCGCAATCTTAGTCTTGTCGAATACAGACTCCGTACCTATCTTATCAAATTCATTGATTGCAACAGGCGTTGTAATATCATTTCCCAGCACAAGATTCAGATCCGCCATTATCAGATCCCCCGCCTTAACGGACGGAAGTCCCGCCGCGCGGGCAAGAATCTTCTGTGTCATTGTCATAGCCATGCTTTTTCACCTCATATTATATTTATTCAGACGATTGCAAAACTCGAGTTTCCCTCGGAATTTGAGAGTGTTTTTGAGTTTGTTCGGACGAGTTACCGCAAGGGATGTTTGAGTACGAATAAAATCAAAAATACTCTCAAATCCCAAACCGAAATTTTACAATTGCCTAATTATATTTATTACTAAATTATTATACTACTAATTCTCAATTATTGCAAGTATTTTTTTATCTCCCCATAAAAAAGGAAACGGGCCGGCACTCCTTCTCTTCCCAAGGAGTACCGCCCCTGATGATTGATTACGGAACATATTTTCACATTCCGTTTGTATTATACACCTTTCATGTAAGAAATGTCAATAGTATTTTTGAAAATTATTTATTGTTTATGTACTTTTCACAAATTACCACATCAAAAGCTATACAACATTTCAAAAGCGGTTACTCATACAGATGCTCAAAAATCTGAACGATCTCGTCCTTGGTCGGAACTCTCGGATTTGTTGCCGTGCAAGCGTCGGCAAGAGCCTTTTCCGCCATTGAATCTATGGCGTTAAAATACTCCGTTCTGTCCACTCCGCACTGTGAAACGGACAGCGGCACGTTCATCTCCTTAAGCATGAACTGTATCCAGCTCACCAGCGCACGAACAGTTGTTATTTCGTTAAAGTTATTAACACCGAGAAGCTTTGCTATGTTCACATATTTACGCACGCAGGGCGGGTATTCCTTTTTGCTCTTTGAATGGCGGTTTATACCCGAATTGTACTCGATTATATGCGGCAGCAGCATTGCGTTTGCACGTCCGTGCGGAATATGGAATTTCGCTCCGAGAGCATGAGCCGCACCGTGGTTAAGTCCGAGTGATGCGCTGTTGAATGCAAGCCCGGCAAGGCACGACGCAACGTGCATCTTCTGCCGTGCGTGAGTATCGTTATTGTCAAGATACGACCTCAGCAAAAACGTTCCGCAGATTTCAATCGACTTTTCCGCAAGAGCGGCACTGAATTCGTTGTTGTTTATGCTGACATATGCCTCAATCGCATGAGTAAGCACGTCCATTCCGGTATCTGCCGTTACCGCCGCCGGAACGCTTTTTACCAAATCGGCATCAAGAATCGCCTCTGTCGGGAGCATTGAATCAGATACAAGCGGATACTTTGTGTCATTTGCCGGATCGGAAACGACCGCAAAGCTCGTTACCTCACTTCCCGTACCTGATGTTGTCGGGATTGCGATAAGAGCAGTTTCACCTCCGCCGCCTCTTGCCGCAAACTCACGTATTGCCTTTGCGCTGTCGATTGCGCTTCCGCCGCCGATTGCGATTACGCAGTCGGGAGCATATTCAAGCAGCTTTTTGACTCCTACCGAGATTTTCTCAATCGGAGGATCGGGAACAACGTCCGAAAAAATTTCAAATTCCGTATATCCGTCCTGGAGTCTGTATGTAATCATTTGCAGCATTCCGCTCTTTGCAACGAACGGGTCTGTTATTATAAGTGCTTTTTTATACGGCAAATCCGCAAGTCTGTCAAGAGAATTTTGTCCGAAATATATTTTTGTTTTTATGTCAAAGCTTTTCATTGATAAGGCTGATCCTTTCCTGTGTTATGTATTCTAAATTAATATCCGAGATTTTCCGGAACGAGAACTATATTTATTCTCTGCGGGAAATAGTGACAGCCGTCAACTATGCTTGTTACGTTGCACATTCTCGCCTGAACGGAGCATTCCGTACATTTGCAGCTTGTATCCGTTGCGCATGGAGTCTTGTGAGATATGCGTCTTGCGTTCATCGGAGCAATCGACTTTGCACGCTTCATGCCCTCCTCGACTGTTTCAACAATCTTGTTCACGCCCGCAACGATAATTACCTTTTTCGGTCCGAACACAATCTGGCTCGTTCTGTTGCCTGTACAGTCGATATTAACAAGCTGACCTCCCATCGTTACCGCATTCGTGCTGGACACAAACACGTCCGCATAATATCCCTCTCTGTATTTGTCGAGCATTTCCTCGTATGACGCAACGTTATAGCGGTCAATAAACTTATATTTGTCACTTCTTATTTCATCGAGTATTCCCGTTTCGTTAAGGGTAACGCTGCCGCCTACCGCAATAACCGAGCCTTCGGGAATCATATCCATCACAATTCTCTTTGCGTCCTCCTTGTCCTCTGCCATAACTGCGTTAAAATCACGCTTTTTCAGAACCTCGATAAGCTCCTTAATTTTTAATTCGTTTTTCCATTTCTGTACTGCGTCCATTTATATTCATTCCTTCCTTTTATTTATTCATCAAATAATTGACCTCGTGAGAGGTTAAATGACGCCATCTACCGAGCGGCAGATTACCAAGCTCCACCGTGCCGATTTTTATCCGCTGAAGTGCAGTCACCTTTGAACCGACAGCCTCAAACATACGCCGCACCTGGCGGTTTTTGCCCTCGTGAATCGTTATTTCCGCAAACACATATCCGTCGACTGCGTCCTTTATCGACACCTCTGCCGGCGCTGTTGTATAATCGTCTATCTTAACTCCGTTTTTAAGACGGTTTATGCCTTTTATCGTTATGCCGCCCTTGAGCTTTGCGATATATGTCTTGTCGGTATTGAATTTCGGGTGCGTGACATGATACGCAAAATCACCGTCATTTGTGAGCAGCAGCAGACCCTCCGTATCGTAGTCGAGCCTGCCGACAGGGAAAAGCCTTACGTCCTTCAAATCCGTCCTGACAAGGTCTATCACCGTAGGGCGGTCAAACTGATCGTTCACCGTCGTGACATATCCCACAGGCTTGTTGAGCATGATATAATAGTGCTTATTTTTGACCTTAAGCTCCTCGCCGTCAAGGCTTACCTTATCTGCTCCGATTTCAACCTTTACACCCTGCTCCGTTACGGTGCTGCCGTTTACCTTTACTCTGCCTTCGTCTATAAGCGCCTCCGCCGCCCGTCTTGATGCTGCGCCGCTCATTGCAATATACTTTTGCAGACGTACTGTTTCTCCCATTAATATATCCTTTCCGCCGTATCCGCTTAGAATCTGTTAAGCCTGCCGTTTGAACAGGTTCCCTCAAATATCTCCATGCCGTTTGCTGATACGGCTGCAAAACACAAGGCCGAGCTCAAAATAACAGCAATTTTCTTTTTCATATCAAGCCTCCCTGTTTTGTATTATTATACCACACCTATTACTTTTAGTCAATGGATATTAATTATTTTTTGTGCTTCAAATTTGTTGAGGAAATTATCCGAAAATGCTGTTCCGGCAGTGCCGCACCTGAGCACGTAAAGGATATTGTTTATGACAGCCTTCCACCCCTTCGCTTCATCACAGAAGCCATATATTAAACGCTCTTATAAACGAGCCGAAAAAGCTGTTCTTTAAGCGTATATTGCTTATTCCGCGGATTTCCGTATCGGACAGAATATCGACCGTTCCCACAACGGTGTTCCCGTAAAATATCTCCGCCCAGCCGACTTTTTCTCCTTCATTTATCGGGCGGCCGAGGTTGTTTTCCATGTGGTTTACTACCTTAAGCTCAACACGATTGTTATTATGTAACGGAACGTTAAAGTCATTTGCATACACAAACCTGCATACCTCGCCGTCTATAACAGCCTTTTTTACAATCTGATTTTTTAATACGGCAGCTTTTTTATAATGTCCCGCAAAGGCATAATCAAGCATTTCCATATGGCTGTTCCAATCGTCATTGTCATCGAGAGTGGCGGCGATAAACAACATTCCGTCACGCTCCGCAGCAGACACAAGGCATCTGCCCGTGCTGGAGGTGTATCCCGTTTTCACGCCTATACACCCCTCGTACATATCAAGCAGTTTGTTATGATTTGAAAAATACAGCGGCTCCTCACTGTTAATCGGCTGCGCCGTCATTGTCCGTGTTGCCACCACCCGCCGAAACTCCGGATTGTTAAGACCGTATTTCGCGATAAGTGTTAAATCATAGGCACTTGAATAATGTCCCTCACCGTCAAGTCCGCTCGGATTGATGAACTGCGTATCGACTGCGCCTATCTTTTCCCATGCGTATTTGTTCATTATATCGGCAAATGCCTCACGGCTGCCCGCCATATGCTCGGCTATGGCATATGCGGCATCATTGCCGGAATTAAGCATAAGTCCAAAAATCATATCCCTCATGAATATCTGCTGCCCCGGCTCTATGTATGCGGACGAGCCTTCCTGTATCGCCGCATCCTCGGAAACCGTTATCACATCGTCGGGATTTGAATTTTCAAGCGCAACAATCGCCGTCATCATTTTTGTCGTACTTGCCATAGACCGCCGCTCATGGGCATTTTTTTCAAATACAATCTCTCCCGTCACTCCGTTTATCACGCAGGCTGCCGAAGCGCTGTCCGCCATGGCGTGCGAGGTTATCGGAAACGCTGCAAGAACTCCCGTTATTGTTAAAATCAATAGCTGTTTTTTCATATTTGACATACTCCCCAAAAATTTATTTAAAATCCTATAATATTATATATAATTTTTTTTGAAATTAATTCTTGACAAATCGAAAAAATACTGGTATAATAGAACACGTCCTTGAGATGCGAGGGTGGCGGAATAGGCAGACGCGCACGTTTGAGGGGCGTGTGGTTAACCCCGTGCCGGTTCAAGTCCGGTCCCTCGCACCAACGATATGCGGTATGATTTATCATGCCGCATTTTCTTTGTCCAAAAATACGAAAACAGTAAAATTATACGATATTCTGTCAATTTTTGCGTTGATGTTATCATTTTACCACAAAAGCAAAAAAAAATCAAGTTTTTTGAAAAAAAGTATTGACAAACCGTTAAATTTCTGATAATATATTATCTGTCGTCAAGAACGATGCGGAATTGTGTAAAGGTAGCACGAATGACTCTGACTCATTTTGTTCGGGTTCGAATCCTGATTCCGCAGCCAACAGCATCGGTTTATATAGCCGATGCTGTTTCATTTTAAAGAAAATCACTAAAACACTTGCCATAATGCAAAAACTATGCTATAATATAGATACAATAAAAGAGAAAGAGGTAATTCCAATGAGAATCGCATTAATTAACGAAAACAGCCAGGCTGCAAAGAATGGCGTAATCGTTGAAACACTTAAAAAGGTCGTTGAGCCTTTAGGTCACACAGTTGACAACTATGGTATGTATTCGGCAGATGATGCTGAACAGCTTACATATGTTCAGATCGGTATTCTTGCCGCTATACTTTTAAATTCGGGCGCAGCTGATCTTGTTATCACGGGCTGCGGCACCGGCGAGGGTGCTTGCCTTGCCTGCAACGCATTCCCCGGCGTACTTTGCGGACACGTTGTTGACCCGACAGACGCTTATCAGTTCACACAGGTAAACAACGGCAACTGTATCGCCATGCCTTTTGCCAAGGGCTGGGGCTGGGGCGCAGAGCTCAATCTTCAGTATGTATTCGAGAAGCTGTTTGTTGAAGAATGGGGCGGCGGTTATCCCAAGGAAAGAGCCGTTCCCGAACAGAGAAACGCTAAAATCCTCAACGAGGTTAAAAAGGTTACCCACAGAGATCTTCTCGACATTCTCCCCAACCTCGATCCTGAGCTTGTTAAGGGAGCCGTTGCCGGAAAGCAGTTCAAGGATTTATTCTTCCCCAACTGCAAGTGCGACAAGATTGCCGAGTATGTAAAAACAATCGTTGATTAATTAAGGCATCGCCTTATATCAGTCCATAAAAGCCTCACAGCATTGCGATATGCAGTGCCGCGAGGCTTTTCTATACCCCCAAAAAGAACGCCGCATCACGGCGCACAAAGCCGTGTACGCCGCCACGCACGTCCGTTTCATTCAGACCTCATACCTTCACCGTGAAATAATCTATCGGAACCCCCACCGCCTTGCATAGGGCAACGTACTCTTCAAGAGCCATTTCACATTCCTCTTCCGCAAAAATACGTCTGAGCCTTTTTTCGGATATTCCGCTGACGCTTGATATTTCACTCATGGATATATTTTTACTTTTAATATATGTATACAGTCTTTTATGAATTTTCATTGCAGATACATTCCTTTCATATAATAACACACCGTCTAATTGCCAAATTCGAAATTCCACCGGAATTTGAGATATTTCTGATTAAGCTTCTGCTCAGACATCTCTCACTTCGTTCGAGAACTCGCCGAAACTTAATCATAAACATCACAAATTCTTTCAAAATTATAATTATTTATAGGATTTGAAAAAAAGAAAGGGGCTCAAAGCCCCTTTCAGACAACCTGCGCTCTGCGCCCGGTTTCAATATTCCTTATGATAAACGTGTGCAGCCGCCGGCAACATCTACAAAATATGTCGACAGTGTCGAAGCGTAACCGAGGTTATAAGCCTTCTTGCTGTAAACCGTGATTGTGTAACCTGTCAGCTCGCCGCCTACATAAACTGCCGATGCCTCAAAGCCAAAATCAGGATCCTTTGCAATGTTCATATCACGCTTTAAGATAGCGATAGCTTCGTTAGGATCAGCGGCAATATGAGCAATCTTATAAGCTACCTTGTCAGCAAGCTTTGTAAACTCATTTCTCTGAGCCTGTGTTGATACGGGTACATTTGCAAGAGCATCTTGTGCCTGATAGTACAGCTTGTCATAGTAGTATGAATATGCCTTGTTCATAGCATCACGGAATTCCCATTCAGCTATCTTTTCGTTGATTCTTATCTCATACATACCTATCTTGCTTGTAAATTCTGCGCTTGCTGCAATCTCGTTTGCAAAAACGCTCTTTACATTACCGAGAAGATCTGCCGACTCATAGTAAAGTCCTTCAGCCATCAAGCTGTCGATAAGCGAGAATGCCTGCGGAAGAGCCTTTACAGCCGGAAGCGAGTTGAGAACCATTATACGGAAATCAACAGCAGCCTTAAGAGCTTTATACTGGGGAGTGTTGTATATTACGCTGTTGGCTTTTTCCAGGAGCGCACTCGACTCATAATACATGCCCTGCTGATAAGCTTCCTCAGCCTTTACCATAAGATAATCATAATCCGGTGTTGCAGCAAACGCCGACACTGATGCAGCCGAAAGAGCCGCAGTCAACGCAAGGCAAGCAACCTTTTTGTTAAGTTTCATTTAGAAACCCACCTTTCTTTTTTTATTTTGATGTAATTATAATACCATATCAAATTAAATTTGTCAACATTTCATTCATATTTTCTTCATTTTTTGCACTTATTTATTACATATGCATAAATTGAGTGTAATTTTTTAGATATTTTGCTCAATATTTTTGTTTTTCACCTAATGATAACTAAAATATAATTTTATATATTGTATTAACCTGCATTATTTTGGGCAGCTTCGTAAAATAAAATTTGACTTTTTCCCAAAATCATTATATAATATATAAGTCATAACGGCACACTCGTTTAACCACCGTAATATGTGCGGAGTTTCGTTGGCATATAGGATTAATACAGAAAAAAGCAGCGAAATGGAGAAGAATATGAATTATAAAAAATTAGGTGTAACTCTCAAAAACGCAAGAATTGCGGCGAATCTGAGTCAGGCTCAGGTTTCGGAATATATAAACAAAACCTCTCAGAACATCAGCAGCTGGGAGCGGGGCAAGAGCAAAATCGACATAGATTCCTTCGAGCGGCTCTGCCGGCTGTACGATATTCCGTTTGCCGATACCTTAAGGGATATTTCGGAAAACGAATACGAGGAATACAATCTTTTGTCCGATGATGACGTCATGCGTATTTACAAATCGCTTGATATGCCGTCAAAGGAGCTTATTAAGCATATGATATATGTTTTGTGCGGTAATTCTCTTCCCATTGCGGACGAGGATTAAAAACCGTGTCATTCATCATGCTTCAGGCAATGTGCTGACATCACTTCGGGCGGTGTCAGCTTTCTGCTTTAAACGCAAAAATGCAGGCACATCTAAATAAATATATTGTATTCATAAATCAAACAAAACCTTGACCGCCGACGGTGTGTGTGATATAATATGTTTATAACACACACGAAAGGAACGATTAAAATATGGCAAAATTATGGGGCGGTCGCTTTCAGAAAAGCACCGACAAAAAGGTTGATGATTTCAACTCCTCCATACGCTTTGATAAGCGTATGTACAAGCAAGACATAAAAGGCTCTGTTGCTCATGCAAAAATGCTCGGCAGACAGGGTATCATTTCAAAGGAGGACAGCGAGGCTATCGTTTCGGAGCTTAACAACATTCTTTCCGACATAGAAAACGGAAACGTTGAGTTTTTAATTGATGCAGAGGACATACATATGAATATAGAAAAGATCCTCACCGACCGCATAGGCGACGCCGGCAAGCGTCTGCACACAGGCCGCAGCCGAAACGATCAGGTTGCTCTCGACATACGTATGTATCTTATGGACGAAACGGAGGAGCTTAGGCAAATGCTTCTTCACACCCTTACGGTGCTTACGGATCTTGCTGCGGAGCATACGGAAACGATAATGCCCGGATATACTCATCTGCAAAAGGCGCAGCCGGTTACCTTTGCTCATCATCTGATGGCATATTTTGAAATGTTCAAGCGTGACGTTATGCGCCTTGACGACTGCCGCAAACGCACAAATATCATGCCTCTCGGTTCGGGCGCACTTGCCGGCACAACGTATCCTTTAGACAGAGAATCGGTCGCAGAGGAGCTGGGTTTTGACGCTGTTACGATGAACTCTCTCGACGGAGTTTCGGACAGGGATTTCGTTATCGAGCTTGCGTCATGCCTGTCGATGATCATGATGCACCTTTCAAGATTTTGCGAGGAACTTATATTATGGTCGAGTCACGAATTTTCGTTTGTGGAAATGGACGATGCCTTTTCAACAGGCTCGTCTATCATGCCTCAAAAGAAAAATCCCGATGTTGCGGAGTTGATACGAGGCAAAACGGGACGTGTTTACGGTCATCTTATGGGGCTTCTTACTACCATGAAGGGTATCCCTCTCGCCTACAACAAGGATATGCAGGAGGATAAGGAGCCTATATTTGACAGTATAGACACCGTTAAGCTTTGTCTGCCGGTGTTCTGCGATATGATTGCAACTATGACGGTTAAAAAGGATAATATGCTCAAAGGCTCAAAGGGCGGATTCACAAACGCTACGGACGTTGCCGATTATCTTGTCAAAAAGGGACTGCCGTTTCGTGAAGCGCACAGCGTAGTCGGGCAGATGGTATATTATGCCGTTACAAACGAAAAAAATCTTGATGATTTCACAATCGATGAATTTAAGAGCTTTTCGGACATAATCGATGAGGATATTTACGACGCAATAAGCATGGAAACGTGCGTAAACGGCCGAAACCTGACCGGAGGTCCCGCAAAAACAACCGTTGAAAAGGCAATAGCCGCCGGACGTGAGTTCATTGAAAAGTCGATGCAGTGACTGATGCGGCTTTTGGCGACACATAGCAAAAATTGCGGTACAAGCTCAATTTTTAGCAATTTGAATAAGAATATGCGAAAAATTTCAACATAATAAGGATTGAATTATTCCGAGATTTATTGTATAATAGTATACAGTAATCATCGGCATGATAAATAATTAAGAGTGAGGAGATGTTTAAAATGAGTTACAAGGAAACATATGAAAGATGGCTTAATTCTCCCGTTCTGTCAGAGGGCGACAGAGCAGAGCTTGCGGCTCTTGCGGGCAACGAAAAGGAAATTGAGGAAAGATTTTACCGTGAGCTTGAATTTGGTACTGCCGGAATGAGAGGCATACTCGGCATGGGTACCAACCGCATGAACATTTACAATGTGCGCCGTGCAAGCCAGGGAGTTGCAAAATACGTAAATTCAAAGGGTGCGGACGCTGCAAAGGCAGGCGTGCTTATAGGCTACGATACACGTAATTTTTCACGTATATTTGCCGAGGAAACGGCGAAGGTTCTTGCCTGTGCCGGAATACACGTTTATCTGTTCCCGATCGTACATTCCGTTCCGGAGGTATCGTTCGGAATAAGAGAGCTTGGCTGTGCGGCCGGAGTTATGATTACCGCCTCGCACAATCCCAAGGAGTACAACGGCTATAAGGTTTACGGCCCCGACGGAGGTCAGCTCCCTCCCGATGCTGCCGATGTTGTTATCGAAGCAATAAACAGCTATGATGTTTTTGACGATATTAAATATATTTCGCTTGAAGAAGCTGCCGAAAATGACCTGCTTACCGTTCCCGGTACAGAGCTTGATGAAAAGTTCCTTGACGCGGTAATGTCGCAGCAGCAAAACCCCGAAGCCGTTAAAGAGGTTGCAGACAGCTTTAAGCTGATTTACACACCTTTCCACGGCACCGGTTCAAGACCCATAAAGGCTATCTTAAACCGCATAGGCTTTAAGAATGTGCTTGTTGTAAAGGAGCAGGATACAGAGGACGGCGACTTCCCGACAGTGGAATCCCCCAATCCCGAAAACAAGGAGGGCTTCACCATAGCTATCCAAATGGCTAAGGAAAATGATGTTGATGTTATAATCGGAACAGACCCTGACTGCGACAGAGTAGGTATCGTTGTACGTGATGCGGACGGAATATACAGAACTCTCACAGGAAATCAGACGGGTGCTTTGCTTGTTGAATACATCCTGCGTTCAAAGAAGGAAAAGGGCGTTCTTCCGGAAAACGGAGTTGTTATAAAGACTATCGTTACAACCGAGCTTGCGGCGGCGATCGCCAACAGCTACGGCATGGAGGTAATGAATGTACTGACCGGCTTCAAGTACATAGGTGAGAAAATGACCGAATTTGCCGAAAAGGGAAATCACACCTATCTGATAGGCTTCGAGGAAAGCTACGGCTATCTTGTCGGCACGCACGCACGTGACAAGGACGGTGTTGTTGCGACTATGCTCATTGCCGAAATGGCAGCTTATTACAAAACAAAGGGAATGTCGCTTTACGAAGCGCTTCAGGATATATACAAGCGTTACGGCTACTACGCAGAAAGAACCGTTTCCTTCACAATGCCCGGTAAGGACGGCATGGAGAAAATGGCAGCTCTGCTTGCCGGCTTAAGACAGACTCCCCCCACAAAGGTTGCCGGTATGAACGTTATTCTTTACACCGACTACAAGACTCAGACAATAAAGGATACAAAGGGCGGTGTTTCACCGATCAAGGATCTGCCTAAATCTGATGTTCTCAAGTATAATCTGTCGGACGACAAGACCTACTTCATCGTAAGACCCTCCGGCACAGAGCCGAAAATTAAGCTGTATCTCGGCACCTTTGCCGATAGCTTTGAATCTGCGGAAGCAACAATAGACAAGGTTCTGGAATCCTGCAAGGAGCAGTTCGGACTGTAAAATTAAGCATATAAAAGGCGGCTCATTGAGCCGCCTTTATTAATTAGTATCTGTCTCTCTTTACATACTGAGTATGGAGCAGTCTGTGAGCACGGTGCTTGCCCGGTGCGTCAAAATACTCATCATACAGCATTTGTATAACGGGATTGAGATGCGCCTTTCTGTACTTAAGCTTTTTATCCGTATCGTACAGTGCCTTTGCTCTCAAAGTCTTGAGGTCAACGTAATTTCTCACGCTGTCACCCTGAACAGGCTGACCGCCGCCGTTTACGCAGCCTCCGGGACACGCCATAACCTCAACAAAATCATACTGCTTTTCGCCGTTCTTTATGCTGTCAAGGATTTTTCTTGCGTTTCCGAGTCCCGATGCAACGGCAACTCTGAGCTTCTGTCCGCCCAAGGTATATGTAGCCTCTTTGATTCCCTCGGTGCCTCTTACCTCTCTGAATTCGATCTTTCTCGAACTGCCGTCAAGCACGTCCGCCGCTGTTCTTAATGCAGCCTCCATAACGCCGCCCGTTGCGCCGAATATTGCGCCGGCACCTGTAGCTGTTTCAAACGGATTGTCAAAAGCTTCGTCCTTAAGCTCTGTAAACTTCAGTCCAGCACCCTTAATCATCTTCGACAGCTCACGTGTCGTAAGCGAAACGTCCACATCCGCAAAATCAAAAGCGTTTTCCTCAGGTCTTGTACACTCAAACTTCTTTGCCGTACACGGAATTACGCTGACAACAAACAGATCCTTCGGATCTATTCCCATCTTCTGCGCATAGTACGTCTTTAATACCGCGCCGAACATCTGCTGCGGTGATTTACACGTTGACAGATTCGGAATGAAATCCGGATACTGATGCTCAACAAACTTAACCCAACCCGGGCAGCAGCTTGTGAACATCGGCAGACCGTCACCGTGGTCAATACGCTCAAGCAGCTCGGTTGCCTCCTCCATTATCGTGAGATCCGCCGTAACGTCCATGTTGAATACGCCGTCAACACCAAGACGTCTTATAGCCGATACCATCTTACCCTCAACGTTTGTGCCGACAGGCATATCAAAGCATTCGCCGAGTGTTGCTCTTATCGACGGGGCGGTAAATACAACAACCTTCTTTGACGGATCTGCGATTGCGTCCCAAACCTCGTCAATCTGGCTCTTTTCGTTAAGTGCGCCTACAGGGCAGGCAACTATACACTGACCGCAGCCCACGCACGAAACGTCATTCATGCTCTTTTCAAATGCACAGCCTACGTGTACCTTATAGCCTCTTGCAATCTCGCCTATTGCGCCGACAGTCTGAACCTTGTTGCAGGCAGCCGTACAGCGGCGGCACATAATACATTTATTGTTATCTCTTATAATATACGGTGACAAATTATCTATATCGTATACGATTTCCTCCTGAGCAAAGCGATCCTCATCAACTCCGTAGTCAAACGAAAGCTTCTGCAGCTCGCAGTTGTTTCCTCTCACGCAGGAAAGACATTTCTTATGATGTGTTGAAAGAATAAGCTCAATTGTTGTACGTCTTGAGGTTCTTACAGCAGGAGTGTTTGTGTATACCTCCATGCCCTCAGCAACCGGATAAACGCACGATGCCACAAGACGGCTTCTTCCTCTTTCAACAAGCTCAACTACACACACACGGCAGGCGCCGATGCAGTTTACGTCCTTCAGATAGCACAGGGAGGGTATTTCAACATTAATCTCCTTTGCCGCCTGAAGAATAGTATAATCCTCCGGCACAGTAACGCTGATGCCGTTTATTTTTAATGTTACCATCTATATACTCCTCCTGACTATTTCTTAATAATAGCGCCGAACTTACAATTCTTCATGCACAAACCACACTTGATACACTTATGTCTGTCAATCTTATGCGGCTTTTTAACCTCGCCGGAAATAGCATCGACGGGACAGTTCTTTGCACAAAGCGTACAACCCTTACAAAGCTTCGGAATAATCTCGTAAGACATCAGGCTCTTGCACACTCCTGCCGGACAGGTCTTATCCTTAACATGAGCAATGTATTCGTCCTCAAAGTAGCGCATTGTCGAAATTACCGGGTTCGGAGTAGTCTGACCGAGCGCACACAGTGATGTCGAGTGCATATGCGAACAAAGCTCTTTTATCTTGTCCAGATCATCAAGCTCTCCCTCGCCCTTTGTTATCTTATCTATAAACTGATACAGTCGTCTTGTTCCTATACGGCACGGCGTACATTTTCCGCATGACTCGTCCACTGTAAATTCAAGGAAGAACTTTGCAATGTCAACCATACAAGTATCCTCGTCCATTACGATAAGACCGCCCGATCCCATCATCGAGCCGAGATTTATCAGGTTTTCGTAATCGATAGGCACGTCAATATGACAAGCGGGAATACATCCGCCCGACGGTCCGCCCGTCTGAGCAGCCTTGAACTTCTTACCGTTCGGCACTCCGCCGCCTATTTCCTCAACGATTTCACGCAGCGTTGTTCCCATCGGAACCTCAACAAGACCTACGTTCGTGATCTTTCCGCCGAGCGCGAATACCTTTGTTCCCTTTGAGGTTTTTGTACCCATGGACGCAAACCACTCAGGACCGTTTAATATAATCTTACAAATATTTGCATATGTTTCAACGTTATTAAGTATTGTCGGCTTTCCGAACAGACCCTTTACTGCCGGGAACGGCGGTCTGGGTCTGGGCTCACCTCTGTTACCCTCGATTGACGTCATAAGTGCTGTTTCTTCACCGCAGACAAACGCGCCCGCACCGAGTCTTAACTCAATATCAAACGAGAAATCCGTTCCGAAAATACCCTCGCCCAAAAGTCCGTATTCCTTAGCCTGCGCAATCGCAACGTTAAGTCTGTTTACGGCAACGGGGTACTCCGCACGTACATATATAAAGCCCTTGTTTGCGCCGATTGTGTAGCCGGCAATTGCCATAGCCTCAAGCACCGTGTGCGGGTCGCCCTCAAGTATGGAACGATCCATGAACGCTCCGGGGTCACCCTCGTCCGCATTACAGCATACGTATTTCTGATCGCTGTCCGACGCCTTCGCAAACGCCCACTTGCGTCCTGTCGGGAAGCCGCCGCCGCCTCTGCCTCTTAAGCCCGAATCAAGCAGCACCTGTATAACATCATCCGGTGTCATGGTTGTAAGCACCTTTGCAAGTGCCTGATAACCGTCTGTAGCTATGTATTCCTCAATATCCTCAGGGTCGATTACGCCGCAGTTTTTGAGCGCAACTCTGAGCTGCTTTTTATAGAAGTCTGTTTCCTGGAGGGATTTTATCGTTCCGTCCTCGCAGACTGTGCTTTCATAAAGCAGATGCTTTACAACATTACCCTTTATAAGATGTTCCTCAACTATTTCCGAAATTGTTTCCGGCTGAACTCTTGCATAAAATGCACCCTCAGGATAAACTATCATTATAGGGCCTAACGAACAAAGTCCGAAACAGCCCGTTCTTACTATTTTTACATCCTTTTCAAGCTGATGAGCCGCAATCTGCTCATTCAGTGCGTCAAGCACCTTCTGGCTGCCCGATGAGTGACAGCCCGTACCTCCGCAGACAAGCACCTGGTACTTGTAGCCGGATTTGTTTTCGGCACCCTCATCTCTCATCGAAACGATGTCCTTCATTTTTTCCCGGATTTTATTTAATTCTTCAACGGTAAGCATTCATGTCCCTCCTTACTTTCTGCGCTTTACTGTGTATTTCTTGAGTATATCGTCAATCTGATCAACGGTCATTCTTCCGTAAACGTCATCATCAATCATCATAACGGGAGCAAGTCCGCAAGCTCCTACGCAGCGGCATGAATCAATCGAAAATACTCCGTCCGGAGTACATTCTCCGCATTTAATCCCCAAACGCTGCTCAAGTCCCTCAAGGATCTTATCCGCACCCTTAACGTAGCAAGCCGTTCCGAGACATACGCTTATGCGATGCTCGCCCTTGGGATTGAGCGAAAACTGCGAATAAAATGTCGCAACGCCGTATACCTCACTGAGAGAGATCCCCAATCCCTCCGCAACCATGCTCTGCACCTCAACAGGCAGATAGCCGTAAATTTCCTGCGCCTTCTGTAGCACTGGCATCAGTGCTCCCGGCTGAGATTTTTCAAGCTCGATAAATTCCTTGAGCTCAAGCTCCTGTGCCTTCGTCCCCTTAAAAGGGATCGCCGGTTTTTTCTCCATTCAATTATGCCTCCTCATTTTATATTGTTAGATAAATTGATTACAAATATCCGTACAGATTAATTATATCACGTATCGTGATAATTTTAAATGGTGAGATATGTATAATTTACCATGAATTCTTTGTCGTTTTTGCACAACATATGAATATATATTCACTTGTTCCATTGTAAATTCTGAATTACCCTGCCATAAAAAGCTAAAAAATTTCAAAAAAACATATTGACAAAAGCGTTATTTTGGTGTATAATATTAAAGTCTGCTGAAAGGCGGACATCCTTGCCCGAAAGACAGGCTTTCGGGACTAATGTCCATAAGGAGGTGCGAAAATGGCTGAGAAAATTATGAACAGCTATGAAACAATTTTTATCATTGACGCAACACTTACCGAGGAACAGGTAGCAGCTCTTAAGGATAAGTTCACCGGACTTATCGAAAAGAACGGCACACTGGAATCCGTTGACGAGTGGGGCAAGAGAAGACTTGCTTACGAGATTAATGATAGAACAGAGGGTTACTATTATTTAGTAGACTTCAAGGCTGATGCCGAGTTCCCGAAGGAGCTTGACAGACAGTACAAGATTACCGACGGTATCTTGAGAACTATCATAATCAGAAAAGACGAAGAATAGTCTTTTGAGGTAGGAAGATGAACAAGGTTATTTTAATGGGGCGTTTGGCACGTGACCCCGAATTAAGACAAACTCCCGCCGGAGTGAGCGTTGCAAGGCTCACCATTGCGGTGAACAGACGATTTGCCGGCAAAGACGGTCAGCAGACGGCTGATTTTATCAGCTGCACGGCATGGCGTCAGACTGCGGAGTTCATATGCAGATATTTCCAAAAAGGCAGCATGATTGCCGTTGTGGGAAACATACAGACTCGTTCATGGGACGATAAAGAGGGCAAGCGTCAGTATTCAACTGAGGTTGTTATTGACGAGGCATACTTTACCGGCTCAAAAGCGGAAACAGGCACAGGCTCAAACGGCGGCTATAACCAGAATTACGGCGGCGGATACAATAATCAGCCACCGCAGGCACAGTCCTTCGGAGCGCCCCAGGGCGGAGCTGAGCCGAATTTCGGCAGCGGAGATTTTGATGAAATGGACTTTGCCAATATTGACGGCAGCGAAGACGACCTACCGTTCTAAAACAATGATAAGGAGGATATAATCATGGCTGAAAGAAATGAAAGACCCCAGAGAGCAAGAAGACCTAAGAAAAAGGTTTGCCTGTTCTGTGTAGATAAGGTTGAGCATATTGATTACAAGGACACAGCAAAGCTGAGAAGATACGTTTCCGAAAGAGGAAAGATTGTTCCCAGACGTATCAGCGGTAACTGTGCAAAGCATCAAAGACAGCTTACTACAGCTATAAAGAGAGCAAGACAGATAGCTCTTCTCCCGTTCGTAGCTGAATAATTTAAAAAATAAGCGGCGCATAAGTGCCGCATATGCCGATGTGGTGGAATTGGCAGACGCGCCGGACTCAAAATCCGGTGGTAGCGATACCGTACCGGTTCGACCCCGGTCATCGGCACCAATTTGACGGTTTGGATTTCCAAGCCGTCTTTTTGTTTGCCTTCTCCCCTTTCATATTAAAATGTGTACTTCGTAACAAAAAAAACACCGCATCGAGGTATTTGCTCCCGATGCGGTGCGTATGTTTTTAAATTAATCAACGTACTTGTCTTCCTTGCTCCATGCGTAGAACTTTCTGATGTCTGCGCCGACCTTTTCAAGCTGATGCTCAGCCTTAAGGTTTCTTGTAGCGATGAAGTGAGCTCTGCCGTTGTTGTTCTCTGCAATCCACTTCGATGCGAATGTACCGTCCTGGATTTCCTCAAGAACCTTCTTCATTTCCTTCTTTGTTTCGTCTGTTACAAGACGCTTACCTGTTTCGTAATCACCAAACTCTGCTGTATCCGAGATTGAATATCTCATCTTGCTGAAGCCGCCTGCGTAGATAAGGTCAACGATAAGCTTCATTTCGTGGATACACTCAAAGTAAGCATTTCTGGGGTCATAGCCTGCCTCAACAAGTGTTTCAAAGCCTGCCTGCATCAAAGCTGTTACGCCGCCGCAAAGAACTACCTGCTCACCGAACAGGTCTGTTTCTGTTTCGCACTGGAATGTTGTTTCAAGAATAGCTGCTCTTGCGCCGCCGATACCTGCGCCGTATGCAAGTGCCAAATCCTGAGCCTTGCCTGTAGCGTCCTGCTCAACAGCAACAAGACAGGGAACACCCTTGCCCTCAACATACTCCGAACGTACCGTATGACCGGGTCCCTTGGGGGCGATCATTGTTACGTCTACACCTGCCGGAGGAATGATCTGCTTAAAGTGAATGTTGAAGCCGTGAGCAAACATAAGCATATTGCCTTCTTCAAGATTCGGCTCAATATCATTCTTGTATATAGCTGCCTGCTTTTCATCAGGTGTAAGTATCATTATGATGTCAGCCTTCTTAGCCGCCTCTGCCGTATCATATACGGGAATACCGTAAGCCTCTGCGTGCGAGCGTCTTGCGCTGCCCGGTCTTAAACCTACGATTACGTTAACACCGCTGTCCTTCAGGTTCATTGCGTGTGCGTGGCCCTGTGAACCGAAGCCTATGATTGCAACCGTCTTGCCCTGTAAAAGCTTAAGATCGCAGTCGCCCTCATAGAAAACTCTTGCCTCATGGTCTAATGATTTTGCCATTTCAATTACCTCTTTCTTTTAGTTGAATTATATAGGCGATTGTAAAATTCGAGATTTCTTAGGAATTTGAGATATTTCTGCTTGAGCCTCGGCTCAGACATCCCTCACTTTGTTCGGTAACTCGCCGAAACTCAATCATAAACATCACAAATTCTTTCAAAATTATAGGATTTGAGAGTGTTTTTGAGTTTGTTCGGACGAGTTACCGCAAGGGATGTTTGAGTACGAATAAATTCAAAAACACTCTCAAATCCCCAACCGACATTTTACAATTACCTATTGAATTATATAATAGGAGGCTTTTGCACCTCGTTATTAACTGTTTTTATCAAGCTTCAAAACATTTGCGCCTCTTTCAAGAGCCGTCATACCCGTTCTTGCAATTTCTTCAATACCGTAAATCGAAATCATATCCAAAAATGCGTCAAGCTTTTTGTCATTTCCCGTAAGCTCAATCGTCATCGTGGACGGTGATATATCGATTATCTTGGCACGGAAGATATTTGTTATCTCTATGACCTCTCCCCTTGTTTTGGGCGATACACGCACCTTACACAGGATAAGTCCTCTTTTTACCATTTCATTGCTCGGAAGCGTCTTTATTTTTATAACCTCCATAAGCTTTGAAAGCTGCTTGGAAACCTGTTCGACAATAAGCGAATCACCCTCAACCTCTATCGTGATACGTGATACCGTATCGTCTACCGTTGTACCCACAGACAGCGAATATATATTAAAGCCTCTGCGGCTGAACAGTCCGACTACTCTCGAAAGAACACCGGGATGATTTTCAACAAGCACCGAAAGCGTATATCTTTCCATATCAATTACCGCCTTTCTTGGGAAGTCTGTCCTCGTTGAGCGAGTCGCCCGTAGGCTCAAACGGATTTACGTTTACAACAAGCAAATATGAGCCTTCCGCACCCATAAGCGCATCTATTCCGGCGTCTATATCGCTGTTTTCGTGTATTTCCGAATTTGCTATTCCGTAAGCGTCCGCAAGCTTATTAAAATCGGGACTGCCCTCTATAGTTACCGCTTGGTAATTTGACTTATAAAGCAGATACTGATGCTCGTGAACCATTCCCAGACGGTTATTTCTGAAAAGAACCATCTTTACCGGAATATCCCACTGGCACATCGTACCCAGCTCCGGCAAATCCATCTGGAACGAACCGTCACCCATTACCGCAATAACCGGCTTATCAACAGCCGTTGACGCTCCGATCGCTGCGGGAAGTCCGTATCCCATCGTTCCAAAGCCGCCCGACGTCAGAAAGCTTCTCGGTGTGGTAAAGTTAAAATAGTTCGCTGTCCAAATCTGATTTTGTCCCACCTCTGTCGAGAGATATACGTCCGAATTTGTTTTTTCCGAAAGTCTTTGCAGGAAATACTTCGGATTTACATAGCCGGTATCCTTTGTTTCAAGCTCACGTGTGGTCTTTACTCTCAGATCATCGGCAGACATAATCCACTCTCTGTCCGCTTTATATCCTTTTACAAGCGGCATAAGCTGATTTATTACGTCCTTTATATCTCCCACTATCGGAATATCCGGAATAACATTCTTTCCTATCTCGGCAGGATCTAAGTCTATGTGAACAATCTTTTTGTTGCTCGTAAAGCCACCCGCATGAGCTACGCTTCTGTCGCCGAGTCTTGAACCCATTACGATTACAAGATCGGCACGGTTAAGTATGAGATTTGCACGTCTTGCTCCGTGCGATCCTATCATTCCGTAATATCTCGGACTTGATGACGGCATAACGCCTATACCCATCATTGTCGAAACTACGGGAATATCCGTTTCCTGTATTAATCTTCTGAACTCGTCTACCGCATCGGAAATTACAATTCCGCCGCCGGCAAGTATCACCGGCTGCTGCGCATTCTTGATTGCGTCCGCAACCTTTCTTACCTGCGACTCGTTCGCCTTGCCTACAAGCTTATATCCTCTTATCGTTATCGGCGTTTCCTCATCGGGATATTCAAATTCCTGCTTCAATATATCCATCGGAAAATCGATAAGCACCGGTCCCGGTCTGCCCGTTCCGGCAATGTGGAAAGCCTCGTTCACAACATTCGGAATTTCAAGTCCGTCTTTTATAAGATAGCTGTGCTTTGTGAACGGGAGCGTTGCACCGGTAATATCAACCTCCTGGAACGCATCCTTTCCTATCAGCTTTGTTCCTACCTGGCCGGTAAGAGCCACCATCGGAATGGAATCCATATAAGCCGTTGCGATACCCGTGATAAGGTTTGTCGCTCCCGGTCCGGAGGTTGCAGTACAAACTCCGACCTCCTTTGTTACCCTTGCATAACCCGACGCCATATGCGCCGCTCCCTGCTCATTTCTCGTGAGAATGTGCTTTATCGGTGAAAACGATAATCTGTCTATTATCGGACAGTTTGCCGCTCCGGGATAACCGAATACTATTTTTACGCCGTTTTTCTCCAGCGTTTTTACAACCATTTCAGCTCCGGTCAGTTTCAAATAAATTCCTCCTTTATTACAGTATAAATTGTCCCACGGCATTTTAGGTATTCTGCCGCATCATCATCTTTACATAAAGGATGATTGTATATCACGCAAAAAGTATATCTTTGCGCCGTCAACTCACACAGTTGTATATATGTGAGAATATTATCATAATAGAATATTGTATCATTTGAATGCCCACTTGTCAACAGGCTTTCAACATAATTGTCATTCTATATACCCGAACGCACCCAAAAGTCGGTTTCATTCGTCTATTTGCCGAAAATATTAGGACGATTAATCCTCTTTAAACGGGAATATATCGCCGAGGATATTCTTTGCTTTATTCTTAACGCTCTTTGCAACGGATCTTTCCTCCGGCTGCTCGTCGTCATAGCTCTCGTCCTCCGCATCGTCAGCTTCGGGCACGCTTGCACGTGTCGGACGGAATTTTCTGACAGGACGTCTTTCCTCTTCTTCAAAATCCTCCTCCGGCTCTGCATCCGTTTCCTCGGTAACGACAGCTCTTGCGCCGCTGCGCTGCGACATACGGCTTTCCCATCTCTTGAACACGTCCTCGGATTCAGCCGCAAAATCAGTGCTCTTTCTTTCGGGCATTTTTATGGAGCCGTTCATGGAATAATTATCGTTTGTATTTGAAACATCCGTTTCCATTTCGGTAAAGCCGCCGACATTGCTTACGAATTTTTCCTCAAGGTCACGGCGAAGAGCACGCAGCTCGGCGCTTACGTGAGTATCCTTTTTGGCAAGCTTGTAAAATCTGTTTGCTATTGCAAAGCTCAATATTGCATTAATCAAAATCGTAAGTATAATCCATACCGCAAGCGAACCCTTTGAGGCATACTTCTTTTCCGCCACTCTCTGCGCCTCGGTATTCTGAACAACACCTGTCTGATTCTGACCTGTTGATATAGCTGTCGGAACGGGATTTGCCGATGACTGCACAACCGCTCCCGATGCTGCCGCACCTGCCGTTGTTGTGTTTTCCGTATCGGCTTCGGTATCGGAAGTATCCTCCACTTCGTCATCACCCGCTGTACTTGTTGCCGCAGATGTATCGGAGGCGGATATTGTTTTTGTCGTTCTCGCTGCCGGCTCGCTCGTCGGAGTGGCAAAAGCTGTAGAAGAAATCAGCATTACGGACGCTGCGCATAAAACTAAAAATATTTTTTTAACTGAGTTTTTCATAACCATTTAATCCTTTCATTTATCCTTTAATCTATGTTTCCGAATGCCGCCCTCAGCTTTTTCCTTATCGGCAGCTTTGACATTTTCGATTTGCTTGCTTCATAAATTCTTGTATAGGTGAGCATTATTTCATCATCACGCTTTCTGCGCTTATAGCCTATCAAAAACCAATTCCAAAATCCCGGATACATTGTATCCATGTTAATCATAATTTCGTGGTAATGGCCGGGCGTTTCGATTATCTCAAGCGCAAGCTTGGGAATTACGTAATCATAGCATGTGCGCTGAGTTTTTTTCATCTCAAGCAGCAGTGCTCTGAATCTCTGCGCATATTTCTTTGCCTGCGGCTGATTTCCGTAGCATCTTTGCCAGCGGTAATATGCGTCGAGAAGCCTTGTGAGCAAAAGCGGTGACATACTGCCCTCAATATCAGCTCTCACATCGGGCTTTACACTCATATACGTGCCTCTCTGATACGGCTCATAGCCTACCTTTGAGAGAATTGCGTGTATTTTTCTCATATCCGCTGCCTGCTCGCCCCTTGTTTTGGTGTGCTTTGTCAGAGTAATGCCGTAGGAGTTCCAGTCCGTGTCGGTATTTGAATATATATACTTAAGGCACAGGCTGCGCAGTTTTTCGTCCTCGGTGGAGCTTTCAAAAAATGCTATAAGCTCGTCCAAATCGTCCTTTTCCCAGTTTGACGGCGGCGAAAACGGCTTTACGCCGTAGCCCGTTATAACAACTCCTGCCGCAATCTCGACAAAGGTCGTAAGGTGCATTCTGTTTCCCGCAAAAAAGTCCTTCCAGCTGTCGTCGCCGTATTTATGCTTAAGCTGTGCAAAAAATCCGAGAATGACAAACTTGTTTTTATCGCTTATTTTGCTCCCCGCCGCTCCGAGCTTAGCCATGATTTCGGGGATTTTTTTCTTCATCACCGCTACCTGGCTCTTTTCGTTTGCAGTTGATGAAAATACCGCTCCGAGGTCGTATTTATGACCTTTTGCAAGATTTTCAATCGTCAGAGTGAGGTATGAATCCGTCAGATCCTCAAGCTCATCGGGGAACATATCTATATTGTCGTACATTACCTTTGTAATTTCAAATCTTACCGCATCGTATTCCTTATCCTTTATAAGCGGATAAATTTCGGAGGCACGCTTTGCAAATGCCGCATCGCCCGCCGATGATTTCAGGCGTATCAGCTTTCCGCCCATACCAGGCTTGTCGGTATTGTCAAAGCTTGACACCCAATCGAGAAGTCCCGTAACGGAATTGATTTTCAGCGTATTGTACTGCTCACGCAGCTCCTTTACGCTCCAGTTTGCCAAAAGCGGCGATATTTCGTATGTAGACGTATCTATCTTGTCCATATCGATATACATACAATCCGGCTTTGACTCTATCGCCTCACGTGTTATATTGTTTTTACCCTTAATCGTTCCGTGCAGGCATATGCTGTCCTGCTTGTCGGAGGGAAGGTAGACATTATACGTTGATATTCCCGCACCGAGGCTTACGTCCCGCGGCAGAAGATATTTAAGAGAAATCAGATATTTTTCCGTTTCCTCCGCACTGAGCGTTGCTATGCAGATGTTTTTGATATTGCTGCCGAGAAGCATGGTTATCAGGCTGTTTATCAGATATGACAGCTCCTTTTTATGCTCGTCAATAAATTTATATATCTCCTCCTCATAGCCGAGATCTCGCTCTGCGTCCTCGAGTATCGGAAGATAATGAACGATCTCCCTTGCGCTTTCCTTTTCCGTCAGATGCGTTCTGAACGTTTTGCTGTGACAGTATTGCTCCGGGAAAAAGTCCTCACCAACGTTTTCAAATATAAGCGCATGAGCAAAGAAATTCCCTTCATGACCCTGGTGGTCAACTC
The DNA here is from genome assembly GCA_034090805.1 of Clostridia bacterium. Lineage (GTDB taxonomy): Bacteria > Bacillota > Clostridia > UBA1381 > UBA1381 > Ornithomonoglobus_A. The sequence continues at coordinate 71,442 of JAXDRV010000138.1, read as the reverse complement.
CCGCAAACACCGACTGGATTGCAGCATATTTGCCGTCAGACAGCTTAATCGTTCTGAAGGTTTTCGGGAACAGCTCCGGCACTCCCGGATCACCCACTTTGTCGGAATAGCTTTGCTTATTGTTTTTAGGCAGTCTGTAATTTGAAAACCTTGCCACCTCATCAAGGTTTTCCCGCTCCAATCCCTGCGAACAGGAGTAAACTCTCATTCCCGACTGATTCGACAGTCCAAGCTCCTGATCGGACAGGCTGTGAAGCACCGACGTATATATCATCTGATATACCTTCATTAAATGCCTCCCCTTCCTTTTTTTATATGAATAACAGCACAAAAAGCGATGCGACTCTCCCCTTAATTCAGACTCTACACCGCCCTTGTCGATATAAATCGTTCCGGTTATCTGTATTGTTTTTATTATATCATATCACAGCCGCAAAATCAAGGTGTAAAACCTATTATTTTCGAGGCTTTACACCAAAATTTTTACGTCTTAATCCAATTCCTTCAAGCCTGTGTAAAGTTCGTAATATCTGCCCTTCCTCTCAAGCAGCTCATCATGGCTTCCTCGTTCGATTATCTCGCCGTTTTCAAGCACCATAATTGCGTCCGCATTACGCACTGTGGACAGTCTGTGTGCAATTACAAATGTTGTTCTGTCCTCCATCAGTGCGTCCATGCCCTCGTTGATATGCTTTTCGGTCATGGTATCGACAGAGCTTGTCGCCTCGTCAAGAACAAGTATCGGTGCTTTCGACAAAGCCGCTCTTGCGATATTCAAAAGCTGACGCTGTCCCTGCGACAAATTCGCTCCGTCACCCTCAAGCACAGTATCGTAGCCGTCGGGAAGATGGCGTATAAAGCTGTGTGCGCTTGCCGTCATAGCCGCCGCGCGCACCTCATCGTCGGTTGCGTCTGGTCTGCCGTATCTTATATTTTCCATAACGGTTCCCGTAAACAGATGCGTATCCTGCAAAACCATAGCAATATTGCGCCGCAGACAGTCACGCGTGATATTTTGAATATTCACTCCGTCTATGGTTATTTCACCGTCATCGACATCATAAAATCTCGTTATGAGATTGGTTATCGTTGTTTTACCTGCTCCGGTTGAGCCTACAAGAGCTATTTTCTGACCGGGATGCGCATAAATCGAAATATTCTTAAGTATCGTTTTGTCGGGATTATATCCGAATGTGACGTTGTTTACAACAACATCGCCACTTACCGTACCGAGGTCACGCTCGCCCTCGTTCGCTTTTTCAGGCTCTGCGTCCATAACCTCAAAAACTCTCTCCGCACCCGCAAGTGCCGACATTACAGTCGTAAGCTGCTGCGCAAATTCGTTTATAGGTCTCGAAAACTGCCTCGAAAAATTCACAAACACCGTAAGTCCGCCCACGTCAAAGCCTCTTAAAACACACAGCAGACCGCCGACACAGGCAGTAAGCGTATAATTCACCTGGCTGAGTGCATTCATCGCAGGTCCCGTTATACCACCCGCAAACTGCGCTCTTATCTGTGCGTTTTTGAGCTTATCGTTCAGCTCTGAAAATTCCTCTATCGCCTTATCCTCATGGCAGAAAACCTTTATGACCTTCTGTCCCGTCACGCTTTCCTCTATGTATCCGTTGACATCGCCCAATGCCTTCTGCTGTGACGCAAAATGCTTTCTCGAATGTGACGCTATCGCCGTTCCGACCTTTGCCATAATCGGTGCCATAGCAAGCGTTACAAGCGTCAGCCACGGATTTGTGTAAATCATAAGGCACAGCGTACCCGTTATGCTGATAACTCCGGATATAATCTGGACTATCGTATTATTGAGCATTTCGCCTATTGCGTCAACGTCGTTTGTATATCGGCTCATGACCTCGCCCGTGGGGTGAGTGTCGAAAAACCTTACCGGCAGCTTCTGCATTTTGGTGAACAGCTCCGTTCTCAGCTTTGACAGTGCTCTCTGCGACACGCCTATCATTGTACGCATTTGCAGATACGTTGCGCCCACTCCCACCAAATACACCGCCGCCATTACGGCAATTCCTCCGATAAGCCCAACAGGATCTCCCGCCGAGCCGTCCGTCGGCACGATATATCTGTTTATTATGGGTCTTAGCATATATGAACCGACAAGGTTTGACGCTGCGCTCAGCAGAACACATATCAGCACAAGCACAAGCCTTGGTTTTTCATCACTTATATATCCCATGAGCCGCTTAAGGGCTGCCTTTGTGTTTTTCGGCTTTTTCACGGGTCCTTGATTTTTGTTATTTCTTCCTAAAGGCGGCATATCAAGACACCTCCTTCATATCGGTCTGAGAGCTGTATATCTCTCTGTATTCGCCGCTGCTTCTCATAAGCTCCTCATGAGTGCCTATTCCGGAAATACGACCGTCCTCAAGAACTATTATTTTATCCGCTTCTATCACGGAATTTATCCTCTGCGAAATTATTATCTTTGTGGAGTCTTTAAGAGATGTTCTGAACGCTTCTCTTATCTTCGCCTCCGTTGCCGTATCGACTGCGCTTGTGCTGTCGTCAAGAATCAAAATCTTCGGCTTTTTCAGCAATGCTCTTGCAATACACAATCTTTGCTTCTGACCGCCGGACACGTTCACTCCGCCCTGACCCAGCTCTGTGTTATATCCCTCCGTAAAGCTTTCCACAAAGCCGTGCGCCTGTGCGCTGTCCGCCGCCGCAAATATTTCCTCATCCGAGGCATTCTCGTCACCCCATTTGAGGTTATCCTTGATAGTTCCCGAAAACAACACGTTTTTCTGAAGAACCATTCCGACAGCCGTCCTCAGATGCTCAAGACTGTAGTCACGAACGTCAACTCCGTCAATCAGAACCGCTCCCTCATTTACATCGTAAAGACGGGGTATAAGCTGCACAAGCGAGCTTTTGCCGCTTCCCGTTGTTCCTATAATTCCTACCGTTTCACCGGGATTTATCGTAAATGATATATTATCGAGAACATTTTCCTTCCTATTTTTATAGTATCTGAACGAAACGTTTTTAAATTCAATTTTTCCGTTTGAAATCACCGAATCCTTATGCGCCGATTTATCATCGCTCAAATCCGCTTTTGTATCAAGCACCTCGCATATACGTTTTGATGACGCCATGGCTCTCGACATCTGCATAATCAGCATCGAAAGCATCATAAGCGACATCAGAATCTGTACTATATATGTAGTAAATGCAGACAGATCTCCGATTTGCATACCGCCGTTTATAACAAGATTTCCGCCGTTCCATACAACGAGCAGCGTTGTTATATTCATTGCAAGCGTCATAACGGGCATCGTCATAACAACTATGCTCAATGCGCTCAGAGTCGTATCCATCAGATCCGTATTTGCTTTTCCGAATTTTTCAATTTCAAATTTTTCACGAACAAAAGATTTTACGACACGCACGTTTGTGATATTTTCCTGGATTCCCGAATTAAGAGCATCAAGCTTTTTCTGCATAATTCCGAATCTCGGAAAGCCTGTGCGCAGAAGTATGGTTATAACAACCGCAAGGCACGGTATAACAACAAGAAGTATCGTAGCCAGCTCCTTGTTTATGCTGAGAGCCATAATCAGTCCGCCTATCAGCATTCCCGGTGCACGCATCGCCATAATCAGTGACATACGTATGAGATTTTGCATCTGTGTAATATCATTCGTAAGACGGGTAACAAGCGACCCTGTCGAAAAATCGTCTATGTTTTTGAATGAAAAGCCCTGTACCTTTCCGAACATATCCTTTCTTAAATCCGCCGAAAACGAAACCGCGGCTTTTATGGAGAGATAATGCCCTCCCACGCCGCCGATTATCATCACGCAGACAAAGCCTATCATCTTCAGCGCACGCCCCAAAATATATGCCGCGTCGGCATTTGCTATTCCGACATTAATCATCTCCGACATAATCTTGGGAAGAACGATTTCTCCCGCTACCTCGGTAAGCATCAGCAGCGGCCCGAAAATGAAGTACGGAATATACGGCTTAATGTATTTCCAATAATGCTTCATATATAAATCTCCCTTTATTTTCCGAACAATTGTGAAACGGGATTTTTCAATTGTCCTCTGCTTTGAAATATCCGCCGACGGATCAGATCCGTACGGCGGAGAAATCATTTCTGTTCTTTATATTTAAGTGCTGCCCCAATGAATGATCTGAACAGCGGGTGTGCGTGGTTGGGGCGTGACTTAAACTCCGGATGGAACTGTACCGCCAAAAACCACGGATGCTCCGGAATTTCCACCATCTCAACCAGCTTTTCGTTGGGCGACTGACCGCTCAGCACCATGCCCTTTTCCTCTACCTCTCTGCGGTAGTAGTTGTTAAATTCATAACGGTGTCTGTGTCTTTCATAAATCAAATCACTGCCGTACACCTCGGCTGCGAGAGTATCCGGCTTGATTTTGCACGGATAAATCCCCAAACGCATCGTTCCGCCGAGATTTTCAACGTCCTTCTGCTCCGGCATAAGATCAATTACCGGGTGAGTCGTTTCGGGATTAAGCTCCGAGGAATGAGCATCTTCATATCCGAGAACGTTTCTTGCGTATTCTATAACCGCAATCTGCATACCGAGGCAAATACCGAAATACGGTATATTGTTTTCTCTTGCATATTCTGCCGCAAGTATCTTACCCTCAACTCCTCTGTCGCCGAAGCCGCCCGGAACGAGTATTCCATCGCTGTCCTTAAGCATTTCGTGAACTGTTTCCTTCGTTACTTCCTCACTGTTTACCCAGTTTATGTTTACATTTGCGTGATTTTCAATTCCGCCGTGCTTTAATGCCTCAACAATAGAGATATATGCGTCATGGAGCGAAACATACTTGCCGACAAGCGATATTGTAACCTCGTCGCTTTCGCCCTTCATAAGCTCCTTGACAACATCAACCATAGCTTTCCATTCGCCGAGCTGCGGCTCTCTGTCCTCAAGTCCCAATCTGCGGCATACAACTCTTGCCAGCCCCTGCTCCTCAAGTCCGAGCGGAACCTCGTAAAGCGTATCCAAATCAAGGTTTTCTATAACGCAGTCCTTCGGAACATTACAGAAAAGACCTATCTTTTCCGCAAGTCCCTCCTCAAGCGGCTTTTCCGTTCTCAAAACAAGCACGTCCGGCTGAATACCAAAGCTTAACAGCTCCTTTACGCTGTGCTGTGTCGGCTTTGTCTTTTGCTCACCGGAGGTTGAAATGTACGGGATAAGAGTCAGGTGAATGTACATACAATTTTCCTTGCCGACCTCAGTCGCAACCTGTCTTATCGCCTCGATAAACGGAGTGGACTCTATATCTCCGACAGTTCCGCCGATTTCGGTAATGACAATATCCGTTTCCTCAGTGCGCGCCACTCTGTATACTCTGTCCTTGATTTCATTTGTGATATGCGGGATAACCTGCACGGTTCTGCCCTCGTAGTCACCTCTGCGCTCCTTTGAAATTACCGACCAGTATATTTTACCCGTTGTTACGTTGGAGTTTATGCTGAGATTTTCATCGATAAATCTTTCGTAATGACCAAGGTCAAGGTCTGTTTCTGCGCCGTCATCGGTAACGAACACCTCGCCGTGCTGATACGGGCTCATTGTACCCGGATCAATGTTGATGTACGGGTCAAATTTCTGCATTGTCACCTTGTAGCCTCTTGCCTTAAGCAGTCTGCCAAGCGATGCCGCCGTTATTCCCTTTCCAAGTCCCGATACAACTCCGCCTGTTACAAAAATATATTTAGTAGCCATGATTTTATCTCCTATTTATCTATTTTATTTCCTGTATTTCTCAACAAATTTCTCTATTCTGTTCAATGCCTCCTGGATATTCTCTATCGAATACGCATACGAGCATCTTACAAACCCTTCGCCGCTTTCTCCGAACGCCGTTCCCGGCACAACGGCAACCTTCTCCTCATGCAGCAGTCTTTCACAAAATTCCTGGCTGCTCATTCCCGTTGATTTTATGCACGGGAATACATAAAACGCTCCGAGAGGCTCAAAGCATGAAAGTCCCATCGCCCTGAAGCCGTCCACAATATACCTGCGGCGGTAGTTGTATTCGCGGCACATATCCTCAACGTCCGAATCACAGCTTCTGAGTGCCTCTATCGCCGCATACTGCGCCGTCGTCGGAGCGGACATTATTCCGAACTGATGCACCTTTATCATAAGCTTTATAATCCGTTCGGGTCCCATCGCATATCCGAGACGCCACCCGGTCATTGCAAACGTTTTCGAAAATCCGTTCACTACCACAGTGCGCTCCTTCATGCCCTCGATAGCCGAAAACATCGTGTGTCTTTCCTCGCCGTAGCGCAGCTCTGCGTAAATCTCGTCCGAAAGAACAAGAATATCCGTTCCTCTCAATACCTCGGCAATCGCCTCAAGATCCTCTTTAGACATTACGCCGCCCGTAGGATTGTTCGGGTACGGAAGAATCAGCAGCTTTGTTTTGTCGGTGATTTTTGCCTTGAGCTGCTCCGGTAAAAGACGGAAGCTGTCCTCCTCCTTTGTTTCAATCACAACAGGCACACCGCCCGCCATAACCGTAAGCGGCTTGTAGCATACAAAGCTCGGCTCTACTATCAGCACCTCATCGCCCGGTCTTACGACGCTCCGTATCATTGCGTCTATCGCCTCCGAACCGCCTACCGAAACGAAAACCTCACTCTTGGGATTGTACTTGACTCCGTATTTTCTGTCTGTATATCTGCATATTTCCTCACGCAGCTCCGGCAGACCGGCATTTGCAGTGTAGTACGTCTGACCGCATTCGAGAGAATATATACCCGCTTCACGTATCGCCCACGGCGTTGCAAAATCCGGCTCACCCACTCCGAGTGAAATCGCATCGTCCATCTCGGCGGCAATATCAAAAAACTTCCTTATCCCTGACGGCGGCAGACCGTCAACCGTGGGATTGACCAATTTATCAAGATCTATCATAACGTTATTACCTGCCTTGTATCCTTTTCGTCATCCTCGAATACAATGCCCTCCTCCTTATATTTTTTCAGCACGAAATGCGTTGCGGTGGAAATTATCGAATCCATCGGCGCAAGCTTCTGCGCAACAAAAAGCGCAACCTCCTTCATGGTTTTGCCCTGAATTGTGACTGCCAAATCATACGCACCGCTCATCAGATACAGCGACGTCACCTGCGGATACTTATAAATGCGTTCCGCAATTTTATCAAAGCCCTCGCCCCTTTGCGGCGTTACACGCAGCTCAATCAGCGCAGTTACGACCTCAACGTCCGTTTTGTCCCAGTTAATCAGCGTTTTGTAGCCGACTATGACATTGTTTTTTTCAAGATTTTTTATCTCGCTGTTCACCTGTTCCTCGTCAAGTCCGAGCATCTGAGCAATCTTCGCACGTACGATACCGTTTTTTTCCTTGTCGAGAATCCTCAAAATATCATCCATAGTTATAACCATTAACTCCTTTTCACACACAATACGTCATTTTATCTTATTATTATATATTAAATCAAGGAAAATTTCCATAGTTTTTTGAAAAAATTTTATACAAAATTACAGATTTTTTTTGTGGGAAATTTTCCTCCCTCATCAGCACTGTTTCGTAAAAGCCCCCCTCAAGGCTTGAGGGGGGTATTCGGAGTTTAAAAATCACTCTTGCGGTGTGCGTTCTTCTTTTACTTGATTAAATATTTCCATAAACTCATCGCCGGTAATTGTTTCCTTATCGATGAGAAATTCAGCTATGCGATCGAGTGCGTCACGGTTCTGCGCAAGCAGCTCCTTGGCAATCTCATATCTCTCCTTAAGAACACGCACGATTTCGGCGTCTATCGCCGTTTTTGTTTCATCGGAGCAGTTTGAAACGCTTCTGCCGTCAAGGTACTTGTTCTGTACGCTTTCAAGTCCCGCCATACCGAAACGCTCCGACATACCGTACTGCGTTATCATGTTCCGTGTAAGCTCCGTAGCACGTTCAATATCGTTTGACGCACCCGTTGTCTGAACATTAAACACAAGCTCCTCCGCCGCACGTCCCGCAAGGAATACCGTTATCTGGTCAAGAATTTCATCCTTTGACATCAGATAATGCTCCTCCTCTTCGGGCATCTGCATGGTATATCCCAAAGATCCCATCGTTCTCGGAACAATCGTTATCTTCTGCACGGGCTGGGTGTTCTTTTGCAGCGCAGTCGCAAGAGCATGACCAACCTCATGGAACGACACGATACGCTTTTCCTTGTCGGAAAGTATCCTGTCCTTCTTCTCCTTACCGGCAATTATAACCTCAACCGCCTCCATGAGATCCTCCTGCAAGACAACCTGCCGTCCGCAGCGCACGGCTCTTAATGCCGCCTCGTTTACCATGTTCGCCAAATCAGCACCTACCGCTCCGCTTGTTGCAAGCGCCATCTTGTGCAAATCAATAAGCGGGTCGGTCTTTACGTTTTTAATGTGAACCTTTAATATATCCTCTCTGCCCTTTAAATCCGGCTTTTCAACTATAATCCGCCTGTCAAAACGTCCCGGACGCAGCAGCGCCTTATCGAGGATTTCGGGACGGTTTGTTGCCGCAAGAATTACAAGTCCCTTTGACGAATCAAAGCCGTCCATCTCGGATAGCAGCTGGTTAAGCGTCTGCTCACGCTCGTCATTGGAGCTTATCTGGTTATCTCTCGATTTTCCGATTGCGTCAATCTCGTCTATGAAGATTATACACGGTGCCTTCTGGTTTGCCTGCTTGAATAAATCTCTTACTCTCGACGCACCCACGCCGACGAACATCTCGACAAATTCCGAACCCGACAGCGAGAAAAACGGCACATTCGCCTCACCGGCAACCGCCTTTGCAAGCAAGGTCTTACCCGTTCCCGGAGGTCCGACAAGCAGTGCGCCCTTCGGCTGCTTTGCGCCGATTGCGGTGTATTTTCCGGGATTGTGGAGGAAATCGACAATTTCATTGAGCGACTCCTTCGCCTCCTCCTGACCTGCAACGTCATTGAAGGTGATTCCCGTCTTGTTTTCCATATTATACATTTTTGCGTTGGACTGACCTATGCCCATAATTCCTCCGCCGCCCATGCGCTTCGACAAAGAGCGTGTGAGCAGGAAAAACACAAGACAGATTATAAGCGGCGGGAATATCCACGCAAGGAAGAAATCAATTACGGGATTTCTGTAGACTATCGGTCTTGAATACTTCACGCCATGCTCGTCAAGCAGATTAAACAATCTGTCATCGTCAAGATAGCCGGTAAAATACACCTTTCGGTTTTCCTCCATGGCGCGCTTTTCCGCTTCCTTGACGTCAACCCCGAACATCTTCAGCAGCGCATTCGTATCATCACTTGCGGCTGATTTTATCTCAGGACTTTTTTCGTAAATAATCAGTCTGTCGGAATCGATTACCACCTCGTCGACCTTATCGTCATTCAGCATACCGAGGAATTGGTCATAAGTTATTTCCTCCTGTTTTTTTGTGCTGTACGAGGTCATCGCAAGGTTGACGATAAACGTACCTATAACTGCAATTATCAAAAAAATAAACATAGGATTTTTCAGCGGTGACTGATTATCCTTTTTCTTCTTATCATCGTTCATTTGTAGTTATCCTTTCTTATGAGTTCTGCTTAAGTTATTTTACCACGTTCCGTTAATAATTGCAATCTTTTTCGATAATATTTACATATTTTTAATTTTTAATTAAAAATACGGACATCAAAAGAACCCGCAAACAGCAGGCTCTTATATTTATCAGTCGTCCAGCGACGCTGCGCCGATTATACCGGCATCGTTTTTCAGCGAGGCGATCCTGATGTCGCACTTAATCTTAAGCTTTTCGCAAAGCGGCTCGGACAAGCGTGCTCCCTCGTTCGACAATCCTCCCGAAATGATTATTGCTTCGGGGTCGAAAATATTTGCAAGGTTTGTGATTCCCACTGCAAGGTAATCGAGATACTTATCATAAACAGCCTTTGCCGTTTCACAGCCCTTGTCCATTGCTTCAAACACAGTCTTTCCGTTTACCTCGTTCTTTGCACATTCCGCAAGAATGCTGTCGGGATTTGCCGCTGCCGCCTCTTTTGTTTCTCTTATCAGAGCCGATGCAGACGCATACTGCTCCCAGCAGCCTTTTTCTCCGCATGGGCAGGGCAGACCGTCATACTCTATGCACATATGACCGGCTTCTCCCGCCGCTCCTCTGCCGGAGTAAATATGACCGCCGCTGATAATTCCCAGACCTATTCCCGTTCCGAGAGTAACAAGCAGCAGATTCTGCGCACCTCTTCCCGCTCCGGCAAGCGTTTCGCCGAGAGCCGCACAATTTGCGTCGTTTTCAATCTTTACGGGCAACCCAAGCTTTTCGCCGAGAACCTCGCCGAGAGGATAATCCTTGAACGGCAGATTGGCAGCGTCTATCTTTCCGCCGGTGATAATTCCCGGTGTACCGACACCTACAAATCTTACAGAATGTTTCTTCATCATCTCCGAGCAGGCTTCTGCGATTGCGTTTGCAAGAGCATCTCCGTCAGGTGCTTCAACGGGAACGCTCATACGGTCGATTATCTCGCCGTTGTCAACCGCTCCTATTTTAGCACTCATTCCGCCTATGTCAACGCCGAGACGTATATCCGAATATGCGTCACGGTCGCATATAAGCGTGAAATCCGGGTGAACCTTAAGCATTGTCGAGGGGTTATTGGTGGTGATTGCGTCTGAAAGCAGCTCCTTTATAGCATCGTTCTTTGAACGTCCGCTTGCAAGAAGTATAATCTTCTTTGATGCAAGAATAGTCGAAATACCCATCGTCAATGCGTGAGTGGGCACCTTTTCCGCATTTTCAAAAAATCTCGAATTTGCGTCTATGGTATCGTTTGTAAGTGCGGTTATGTGTGTGCTTGTATTAAGGCGCATACTCGGCTCGTTAAAGCCTATGTGTCCGTTTCTGCCTATTCCGAGAATCTGCAAGTCAACACCGCCATGCTCCTTTATTGCCGCCTCATACGATTCGCACTCTGCAATCGGGTCGCTTGTATCACCGTTGGGGATATGTATTCTGTCAGCCGGAACATTGATGTGGCTGAACAGATTTTCCTTCATAAACGTATGGTAGCTCTGCGGATCATCGTTGCTTATCGGATAGTATTCGTCAAGGTTAAACGTTGTTACGTCCTTAAAATCAATCTCTCCGTTTTTGTACATCTCAGTCAAGCAGCGGTACATTCCAACGGGCGTTGAGCCTGTGGCAAGTCCCAGGATACTGTTCGGCTTTTCTTTCACCTGCTCCTTGATAAGCTCGGCAGCCTTTGCCGACATATCATCATAATTTTCGCATACAATAAGTTTCATTTTCATCTTCTCCCTTTCTTTAAATTAATATTTATTAAATATTTCTCCGTTGATTATTACCGTGTCTATTTCGGTATTTTCGTCAAGTATCAGCAAATCGCAGTCCTTGCCCTCAGCTATTGTTCCGCAGTTAAGTCCCATAAGCTTTGCCGGTGTTTCCGATGCCATTTTGAACGCCTCCTGCTCCGGTATGCCAAATTCGATTGCCTTTTTCACGCAGTCAAACAGCGGTGTTGTGCTGCCGGCAAGCGCTCCGCTTTCCGTTCTTGCAGTCTTGTCCTTTACGATTATCCGCAGTCCTCCAAATTCGTACTCGCCGTCCGGCAAGCCTGTCGCACGCATGGAGTCGCTTATCAAAACCATCCTCTCCGAACCGAAAATCTTATACAGCAGCCTTATCGCCGACGGATGAATATGCTTTCCGTCGCATATTACCTGAACGTACATTCCCGTATCGGACGCCGCTCCTATGAGTGCCGGATTGCGGTGATGAATCGGCCGCATTGCGTTAAAGGTATGCGTAAGGCATTTCGCACCTGCCTGCGCCGCCTTTACGCCGGTATCGTAATCCGCATCTGTATGACCGAGTGCGACAACCGCTTTTGTTTTATGAATAAATTCCTCCGCTCCCTCAAGCTCCGGAGCAATCGTTATCATCTTTACGTTGTCAAAATCCGCAAACTCCGCCGCATCCGGGTTTCGGATATATGCGCTGTTCTGCGCTCCCTTGAATTTTTCGTTGATATACGGCCCCTCAAGATGAAATCCGCCGAGCTTTGCGCCGTTTTCGGGCACGTCCTCTGTCAGAACCTTGACAATAGCGTCATGAGGCGCAGTCATTGTTGTCGGAAAAACAGTCGTTGTACCGCACTTTGCATACAGCGGAAGCATATCTTTAAGCACTGCGTCCATCGTGTCAAAGCCGCCCATGCCGTGAGTATGAATGTCCACAAGCCCCGGAAAAACCTTTTTCCCTCCGAAATCGACTCCCTCCGAATTTGTTTTGCCTATTGATATTATTTTACCGCCCTCGGAGGTAATATCAACAAGCGAGCCGTTAAGACTCAGATTTTTGAATACTTTCATAAGCAATCCCCATTCCGCCGCCCGCAAGCGGCATAGCTTCGTTGTATATTTTGTTAATTTTTATGTGTATATGCGCATATACTCTTGACATCGACTTACTTTTATTATAGAATGGCTATAGAAGGTTTTCTATGATTTTTTTACGAACATAGCAAATAAAATTAGCATAATTTTAAGGGAGATTGAAAGCCATGCTAAATGATATAAAGCTTTACGAAAAAATACCCAAGGATAATTTCCCCATAAGGCTGCTTGACTACCGCCGTGACCTTTACCGTTTTCCTCTGCACTGGCACGAGCATACGGAAATGCACTGCATTTTCGGCGGAAACGGACTGCTCCGATGCGGAGATAAAAAGCTCAGTCTGAAAACGGGCGACTGCGTTATTATAAATGCAAACGAGCTGCACGAGGGCTTGAGCGGCGACTGCACATATGGGTGCATTATCATTCCGCCGTCATTTATGGACGATAATCTTGTGCTTTTTGAAACGCTGATAAACGATGCAGCCGTTACGGATTTGTTTGTAAAAATATTTGAAGCCTACAGAAGCTTAAACAATGCGGAGGCTCTTGCGATAAAGGGGTATACGTATCTGCTGCTTTCTCATCTCATCAAGAATTATTCCGCAAAAAGCTTTACAGAGGGAGCATACCGTCAGCATTTTGAAAAGCTCGGCAGAGTAAACGAGGCAATACGTTACATAAACGAAAATTATTCCGAACCGCTCACAACCGCACAGCTTGCGGAGCTTGTGCATCTGAGCGAGGGGCATTTCTGCCATGTTTTTAAGGAAATAACAGGAAAAAGAGCAAAGGATTATATCAATTCTCTGCGTGTAAAAAAAGCTGCGGAGCTGCTCATATCAACGGATATAACGGTAACCGAGGCTGCAATGCAGTGCGGCTTTTACGATGCGAATTATTTTTCGAGAGTATTTAAAAGCTACACCGGCGCATCTCCTATAACTCTGCGGAGGAGCAAACAAGTTAGGGGGGCTGCCGCCCCCCTATAACCCCCCGTTTCTACAGACTTCGGGATTGCTGTGTGATTGTGATTTTGTGCGGGGTGTTTTTTTAGAGGGATTTGAGTTTGAGGGGATTTGAGATATTTCCGATTGACCTTTGGCTCAGACATCCCTCACTGCGTTCGGGAACTCGTCAAAGAGCAATCGGAAACATCACAAATCCCGATCAATTATAAAAAGCGGCTGTCGTTTCGCTGTGCTGCACTCCGATAGGCAGGCTTTTTTGCTAATAGGAAATTTCTCAATTTCCTATTAGATAAAAAAGAGATAAAACCTTTTGCGGTTTTATCTCTTTTTGTTTTATCAAACAATCAGCGTTATGATTCTCAAAACGAACAATGCGCTTGAAACCCACATAACCGGATGAACGTCCTTTATCTTGCCTGTGCATATCTTAAGGATAACCCATGACAGGATACCGAACATGATACCGTTTGCGATCGAGTATGTAAACGGCATCATTACTATTGCAATAAATCCGCTTACAACGTCTGCAATGTCACCCTCAAAGGTCATCTTCTTAACCGATGACATCATCAGCAGTCCGACAAACACAAGTGCGGGAGTTGTTGCAAAGCTCGGAATTGCAAGGAATATCGGTGAAAGCACGAGTGCAATTATGAACAGCACGCCCGTTGTAAGAGCCGTAAGACCTGTGCGGCCGCCCTGTGCTGCACCGGCGCTGCTCTCAACGTAGCTTGTTACCGTTGAAGTACCAAGGCAAGCGCCTACAACAGTACCTACAGCGTCAGCCATAAGTGTAGCTCCGACCTTCGGAAGATTTCCCTTTTCGTCAAGAAGATTTGCCTTATCCGCAACGCCGATTACCGTTCCTACAGTATCAAAAAGGTCAACGAACAGGAACGAGAAAACGATAACCGCAAACTCAAGAGCGTGACTCGTTACATATCCGAAATTAAACTTGAAAAGATTGGGAGCTGCGGGAATAAAGCTTGCGCCCGAAAAATCCGGGAACAGCGAGTATGCGCCCGCCTCAACGTCTATCTGATACCATCCTGCCGCCTGAGCTATCATTCCGAGTATCCATGTGACAAGAATACCGATAAGAATATCGCCGGTTACCTTATAGTGATGCAGAATTGCAATAACAAGGAAGCCAACCATAGCAAGAATAAACTGCGGTGTGCCTATGTTACCAAGTGCAACAAGTGTTGACTGGTCGCTTATTACGATTCCTGCGCCCTTAAGACCTATGATTGCTATAAACAGTCCGATACCTGCCGAGATACCGTACTTGAGGTTTGCGGGAACCTTGTTTACAAGTGTTTCCCTGAATTTGAACAGTGAAAGTATAATAAATACTATACCCTCAACAAGAACTGCCGTCAAGGCAATCTGCCACGGATCCTGTATTCCCGCTTCAGCCATGGGGATACATACGGAATACGCAAAGTATGCGTTAAGACCCATACCCGACGCAAGAGCTATCGGATAGTTTGCAAAAAATGCCATGATCGCACAAGCAAACGCAGCGGATACCGCCGTTGCCGTGAACACTGCGCCAGGCTCCATGCCTGCGGCTGACAATATCGATGGATTAACCGCAAGGATATAAACCATCGACAGGAAGGTTGTAAGTCCGGCAATCAATTCGGTTTTTACCGTTGTGCCGTTTTTCTTGAGTTGAAATAATTTTTCCATACCTCTTCTCCTTATGAATTTGTGTAAATATTTTTCCTTGCCGTTCGGCAATCAATTACATTTTACCACATCATGACAGCTTTTTCAAGCGAATTTATCAAATAATCTTTTCATTATCTTTACATATTCGTTAAATAATTGCTACAGCGTCGTTTATATCAAACAAATACAGATATTTTTCGTTAATATCAATACCCGCCACGCTTTTTATCGCTCCGGCATAAAGCTCAAGCTGCAGCGTATAATTATCCACAGCCACGGACACGTCTCCGTTTATGATTTTATCCGTCTTGTAATCTATCAGCACCGCTCTGCCGTCGTCCTCCACGAAAAAGCAGTCGATTACTCCCTGCAAAATCATCATCTCGTCCGCACCGCCGCCGTCACCCTCGTATTCCGAGGCATTCATGAGTGTCTGAAAGTTGCGTTCTCTGTACACCTGCTTTGCACTCAGCATACGTCTCCCAAGCTCTCCGTTGAAAAAGGCAAGAATCTTTTCTACCATTTCCTCATCTATATAAAGTGCGTCTATTCTCCCCTCCTCTGCAAGCCGTTCAAGCTCCGACTGCACCGTTTCCGCATCTGCGTTTCTGCGCATTTTTTCGAGATCGATATACGCAACCGAATCATGATAAGCCGTTCCTCTCTTTGCCGAATCCTTCTTATCGGACAAAAACGCCGGTCTTGACGCACCACCGACATACGGCAGCTTCTTTTTCTCACGTCTTATTTCCTTCATTTCGGTGGCGGTGGTTCTTGAGGGAATTACCGTACTTTTTTCATACGGATATCGGTAGTCAAGCAAGCTGTACACCGCTTTTTTCAGTTCTTCTCCGTTTTCCGCTATCGGCACAGGCTCGCTTTCGGTTTTTTCCTCAGGCTCGTCCTCCGATTTTTGATACTTTATTTCCTTTACCTCCCAATCGGAGCTTGCCATTGCCGCCGGTATTATCCAATCGCCGTAGGTCTGAGCGGAAATAACCTCCTCGCTGTCCATTTTCCCGTCAGTAAGCGCATTGCGCCACTGCTCCTTTTTCTCCTCAAGCTTATCGTCATCGGCAAATACATACGTCCCCATGACGATCATCTTATACTGCGGACGTGTCATGGCAACGTAGAGTATTCTCATTTTTTCGGAAATATCCTCACGTTTGTTTTGCAGCTCGACAAGCTGCTTGTACGGCGTTGACGCATAGTACTCGTTTTCAACATCGGGATACATAAGCCCCATGCCGAAATCCTTATGCAGTGCCGCACGTCCGTCACCGTCCGGCTTATGGACGAGTGATTTTTTTCCCATTCCTCCGAGTATGACAACAGGAAATTCAAGACCCTTACTCTTATGTATCGTCATAAGTCCGACAGCATCATGACGCAGCACTCTTGCGCCGCTCATATCCTCGCTTCTCTCCTTAAGGTTTTCTATATACCTTGTGAAGCTGAACAGTCCCTTTATTCCGGAGCTTTCATACTGCTTTGCCCTCTCGTAAAGCAGCCGCAGATTTGCCTGTGACGCTTCGCCTCCGGCAGCCGCCGCACAGTCGTAAAAGCCCGTTTCCTCGTATATCGTCCATATCAGATTAGCCACGCTTTTTTGCTTTGTGTATTCTCTCCAGCGTTCTATCGAGCCTACCGCCTTTCGGCAGCGTCCGCTCATATCCCCGCCGCCCGCCGCACAGCGTTTAAGGCTTTCATAAAGCGGCACTCCTCCTCTGCCGAAATTTATCCTTATATATGCAATATCCTCATCGCTGAAGCCGAACAGCGCCGAGCGCAGTGCCGTCATAAGCGGGACATCACGGTGCGCATTGTCGATTACATTCAAAAGCGCAGTCATAGCCTGAACCTCGCCGTTTTCAAAATAGTCGTTTAACTCCGCAAAAAGCGGTATCCCGTACTTTTCGAACACCTCGCTGTAAACGGCGGCGCTGTTTTTCACGGCACGCAGAAGTATCGTAAAATCACTGTACCGCAGATTTCGCCTTATTCCGAGCTTTGCATCGTAAAACTCCTTTCCGTGCAGCTCCTTTATAACGTCCGCCGCATGCTCCGCTTCGATATAATCACTCGTTTCTCCGCCGCTTTTTATGTTTGCTATGAGGTGCAGCTCCGAACGGTAAAAGTCCTCCTTTTCGCCGCCCTGTCCGCACACTAACCTTTCGCCGCCGGAATAGTCAACATCGCCCGCCCTTTCCGACATCACGCTGTCAAACACGGCATTTACGCTGTCGATAACCTCCGGGCGGCTTCTGAAGTTTTTGGCAAGCTCAACCTTTGTTCCGCTGCTTTCCTCCGACACATATTCTGACGCTTTATCCTTGAAAATATACGGATCTCCCCCTCTGAAGCGGTATATACTCTGCTTTAGGTCGCCTACCATAAAGATATTGTCATGAGAAATGCTTTTGAATATTGCGTCCTGCAAGCCGTTTGTGTCCTGATATTCGTCAATCAGGATCTCGCCGTAGCGGTTTGTATATTCACGTCTTACGTCTTCATTATCACGGAACAATTCGTACACCATATGCTCTATATCAAGGAAGGTGTATGCGTTTCGCTTATGCTTTGCGTTAATAAGCTCTGCCTCGAACTCCGCCGTCACCCTCGCAAGCAGCGCAGCGGTATCGGCAAGCTCCGCTCCCGTATCGCTGTCAAAATCCGCCTCGCTTATCATAAGACCTTTTACGGTAGACTCTATTGACTGCTTCAGCTCCTTGGTGCGCTTCATGTACTCCTCAAAGCCTTCGATTTCCCTTAGCTTATTCGTAATTCGTGAGGGCATATTCTCCGCAAGCAGCGCAGAGCCGCTGTCGTATCTTACGCACCATTCTTCAATACCGCCTATATCGCTGACCTCCGCAAGCTCTGTCATAGCCGTATGAATAAGCTCAAGAGAATCCGTTATTCTGCCGTATACAGTCCTCGTTTCCTCGGCGGCGTGCTCTGAAATTAAAAAGCTTTCATTAAGTCCCGTTGCGGTATTCAGCAGCTCATCGAGCATTCCCTCCGCAGTGGCAGCTGTCCTCACTGCATACGGGCGCAAATACCCGTCCATGAGCAGTCTGCCCCACTCCTGCATACCGGCATCCTTTTTATAAGCCGCAGCCTTTTCCTCAAGCCACTTAATCGGTTCGGCAAAGTACGAAATGAAATCGTATATCGCAAAAATTACCTTTACCAGTCCGCTGTCGCTCCGAAACCCCGCATATCTGTCGACAAGCCTGAAAAATCCCTCGTCGCCCGTTTTGTAATAATTCTCAAACAGCTTATCCGCCGCACGCTCACGCATGAGAATATACTCAACATTATCCATTATGAAGAAATTCGGATCAATGCCCAAATGCTGAAAATTATTTTTAAGCACATTAAGGCAGAAAGCGTCTATGGTTGTTATTTCCGTCATATCAAGCAGTCTGAGCTGCCTGTTCCAGAACATTTTCTCCGTTTCATCTTCACCGTTTTCCAGGGCATTGCGGAAACGCTGCTCTATTTTTTCTTTCATACCCTCTGCCGCCGCCTTTGTAAAGGTTACGACAAGAAAGCTGTCAATATCACGTTTTTCACCGCTTACCTTGCTGAAAATCCTCTCAACAAGCACCGCCGTCTTTCCGCTGCCCGCCGCTGCGCTGACAAGAATATTACCCTGTCCGGACGGCAGCTCTATCGCCCGCTTTTGTTCGGGCGTCCATTTTACTCCCATTTGTCGTCCTCCGCTATGCCGAAATAATTTCCTTCGTGCATGATTTCCTTCCACATATCCTTAAGCTCCTTTTTTGACCCCAAAGCACGCCGCTCCTGCGCTTCGCCGAATATGCTGCACACCTGAGCATAATCGCAGTAGGTACAGGCTGTGTTTTCGCCGGTGCCGGCATACGGCGCACGCATGATTGCTCCGTCGCCGCGGATTTCCCTGTCATACCGGCGGACACGGTTTTTCACGTGCTCCATAAGAGCCTCACCCTCGCGGAACGTCTTTACGCTCTGCGAACAGTTAGAGTGAAGATTCCCGTCCTTTTTAAAGGAAACATTGATAAAATCACTCTTTTCTCCGTTTTTCAGCTTTTCGTCCATATCGTAAAGAACACTGAAATTATTTTCGTCCTCAAGAAATGTCATTCCGTCAAACATACGTGCCTTTGCGGCGGAGTTCATCATTTTTTCGCTGCTGTCACTTGCGCCCTGTTTTGCAAAATCGCTGCGCACATGATTATAATAGATCCCGGTAAGACGGTATTCCTCAAGCGGATCAAGCTCCGAAAAATACTCCTTCGCCGCCGCAGCATACAACACCATCTGCATATCCACTCCGTTCATGATATTCACCAAATCAAACATTGTCGCACCGGTTTTGTAATCTATTATTCGTATGCCCATGTAGCCGCCGCCCTTACAGCCGTCTATACGGTCGACAAATCCACGTATTGCCGCACGATCCGAAAGGTCAAGCTTTACCTCCACTTCCTCGCCGACAGACGTATACCGTCCCTCGCTCAGGCTTGACGAAACCACTCCGACTGCGTTTTTTATCACTCGCTTCATTCGCCCCATTACGTGCAGCACCTTGCTCTGCTGCGCAATGGACGATTTTTCGATTTTTTCCTCCGCTTCTCCGAACAACCGTCCGAGAATCTCGTTTTCCTTTTCCTCTGTAAGCTCCGCCCATTTTTTGTGCCGCTCCTCCGCACTCTGCGCATCACTTTCCACCTCTCGACAGAAATCCTCGATTATCGAATGTGCGTAAGTGCCTATGTCGTCTGCGCCTATGTCCCATACTCTGCGTTCCTTAAGCCCAAGTCCGTAATTCAGAAAATAGCAGTAAGGGCATTTTGCGTACACATTGATACGGCTTGCACTGTATTCTATTTTGCCGCTGCCGTAAAGTGCCTCCGCAAGCTCCCCGGGAATATATCTTCCCTCCCTCGCTATTTCTCTTGTGCTTTCCGTCATTTTGATAAGCTCCGGATACAGCCCTCGCTCCTTATAATACGAATACACCGCCTCCCACACAGGATTATCGCTGTTATCCGCTCTGCTTTTCAGCAGCTTATGCACTGTCACCTTGGGTGATGTTATATATACGCCGGTTTTTTGCACGCTCTCGTCCGCATCGTCCTCAATATGCACCTGCGGAAATCTCCTTAATATATCTGAAACAAGCCTTGACGGTGCAGTCGGTCTGCCGTCTATATCCTGTGACGCATAGCTTATATACAGCCGCTCCGATGCCTCGGTCAAGGTTCGGAAAACGTTATAAAGACGCTTGTTCATGCCGCTCCTTGTATCGGGTGCAAGAGTAAGCGGACGCTTTGCGTCTTCTCGTATATACCGTCTGTCTGCATCGGACAGAAAACCCTCCGTTTTGATTTCGGACGGGAATGTCCCGCTGTTTGCGCCCATAATGAACAGCACTTTTACATTTGCGGGAGCGTTTCTCTCTGCCGTTCCGTAATACACTCTGTCAATGCCGGACGGGATTATCCTTATTTCGCATTTTGAAATCCCCGCCCTTACATACCTTGCAAACTCCTCACGATCCATTTCCACCGCTCCGAGAGTTACGACAAGCTGATCAAGCACCTCAAGAATAAGCTCCCATATATGCTCAAAGCTGTCCGCTTCGTTTACACTGCCGCTTTTTATAAAGCGCATGATCTCCTTTTTCAGTCCGTCATAGAGCTTTATGTCCTCAAGCAGCTTGAAAAGAGCCTCCGCATGACTGCGGCAGCTTATTTTGCCTTTCGTTGCGTTCCTGTATTCGGCAAGCGGCGCAGCTATCCTCCGTCTAAGGCTGTTCATCTCCGCCTCCGCCGCCTCGTCCGATTCGGAAAATCTGCGTTTTTCGCTGCCGGTGATTTCGGATATTGACTCGCCCCCGCTCCAGTCGGATAAATCAAGCCATCTTCCGGCTCCGCGTATGCCGTATCTCAGCACAAAATTCTCCAACACATCCACTGCATCACGTGAAATATTTTGCAGCCTGCCGCCCTCATCGGTGTAAATAAATC
This sequence comes from Clostridia bacterium, assembly GCA_034090805.1. Taxonomy (GTDB): domain Bacteria; phylum Bacillota; class Clostridia; order UBA1381; family UBA1381; genus Ornithomonoglobus_A. Next base: position 50,330 of record JAXDRV010000138.1, on the reverse strand, counting down.
CCGCCTTTAAATATTCAAATACCGAATTATAGTCAAAATCATTTTCAAACATATCAAACACCGACAAAATCTGCGTTGCTATCGGGTGGTCGGACAACACCGTACTCGTGTCGGAAAATATCGGAATTTCATACTCATTAAAGACCGTATCGATAAGATAACCGTATTCCTCCTCGTTTCCGCATACAACGGCTATATCACGAAATCTCATACCCTCCTCACGCACGAGGTCTATAATCTGCCCTGCGGCATGCTCAACCTCACAGTAGGAGCTTCTGCTTTCAAATATCTTTATTCCTTCCGCTTTTCCGTCGTATACCGCAGTCCCGATACGGTTTTCCGCAAGGAATTTCAGCTCCGGAGATTTTATATGCTTAAGATGCCTGCCGCAGTCGAAATATTCACGGTTATCATCAAGCATTTCAATTTTCCTGAGCGTTCTTTCAATATCCTCATAAAGCGGCTGTTCAAGCCTGTCCGCCGGATAACACACGCTGACCGTCATTTGCTTTACCTTGTAATACAATGCCTCGACAACCCTCATCTGCTGCGGCAAAAGCTCATCGAATTTGTCTATCCACATATATGTATCGTCAAAAATATCCGTATATGCCACAGCCTCGGCAAGACGGTCGAGATTATCCTCGCCGTCGTTGTATTCAAGTCCGTCAAACATCTCCGAATACAGCTCGTACATTCTTGCAATCGCAGTAAGCTTTTCCTTAAGTGCGGCATTGTCCGTTATTTCTTCGGCAGTACCCTTCAGCTCCTCCGCTCCGACTGCATAATGCTTCATTTCGTTTATCATCTGCGAAAGCACGTCAAGAAAGCCGCTGCGTTTTACGGTTCTTCGCAGTGCGGCGCTTATCTGCGGCTCCTCCTCAAGATATTTGCAGACTGTCCTGTAAAGCAGCATCTGACGTCCCGATGCTGTCATGCTGCGCAGCTGCACCTCGCTCAAAAGCTCCCTCGACAGCTTCCTGAAGGTTGTTACCTCAATATTATTCAGTCCCGTTCCTCCGAAGCGTTCGACAAACAGCTTCTCGGTTTCATGCGAATAATGCTCGTTTACAAGCATAAGACATTTCGCCCTCGGATTTTTGCCGTGAATCTCAGCTATTTCCTCAAGGCATCTTTCACTTTTCCCGGAGCCTATACCCCCGGTAATAATACGAATCATGCTTATGACTATTAACTCCTTTCACAAAACCCGTTTGGGGAAAGAGAAGCAAGCAGGTTGCCTTCTTGAGAGACGGCGGCGTATGTGTATACTCCGAGTCCCGAAAGAAGGCAAGATGCGCCGCTTATCTTTTTCCAAACTTATCTCCTTTTTAACAAATCGGCTCCGCATATAATCGAATGCGGAGCCTTGCCGTCAGGCGTCAAGTGCCTGTTTTAAATCTTCTATTATATCGTCTGCACTCTCTATGCCCACACTCAGTCTGATGAGGTCGGGACTTACTCCGCACTCCGTAAGCTGTTCGTCCGTCATCTGTCGGTGAGTTGTACTTGCCGGGTGCAGTGCGCAGGTGCGTGCGTCCGCAACGTGCGTGACTATCGCCGCAAGCTTGAGTGAATCAAGGAGCTTGCACGCTGCCTCTCTGCCGCCCTTTACTCCGAACGAGATTACGCCGCTTGCGCCGCCGGGGAGATACTTGTCAACAAGCGGCTTGTATTTGCTGCTTGCAAGACCGGGATAATTCACCCACTCCACTCTTTCGTCATTTTCCAAAAATTCCGCTACCTTAAGCGCATTTTCACTGTGACGGGGCATACGCAGATGAAGCGTTTCCATTCCGAGATTTAATAAAAACGCATTCTGCGGTGACGGTGCGGGGCCGAGGTCACGCATAAGCTGTGCTCTTGCCTTTACTATAAATGCGGCACGTCCGAATTTTTCCGTATACACCACTCCGTGATACGAATCGTCGGGAACGGTAAATTCGGGGAATTTGCCGCTTGCCGCCCAGTCAAAATTACCGCTGTCCACAACAACTCCGCCGAGAGCCGCAGCATGACCGTCGAGGTATTTTGAGGTTGAATGTATAACTATATCCGCTCCGAACTCAATCGGACGGCAAAGCACCGGCGTTGCAAAGGTATTGTCCACGATAAGCGGAACACCGTGCTCATGCGCCAGCTTTGCGAATTTTTCTATATCAAGCACCGTAAGAGCGGGGTTTGCGATTGTTTCGCCCAAAACCGCCTTTGTTTCGCTGCGGAATGCGGCGTTTATCGTATCGTAATCGCTGTCGGGATCTACAAATGTAACGTCAATTCCGAATTTTTTGAGCGTTACTCCGAGCAGATTAAACGTTCCGCCGTACACTGCGCTTGAGCAGATTATATGATCACCGGCAGAGGCTATGTTCATAACCGCCGTAAGCGTTGCCGCCTGTCCCGACGAGGTCAAAAGCGCTCCCACGCCGCCTTCAAGCTCCGCTATCTTTTCCTCAACACAGCCGCAGGTGGGATTTGCAAGACGTGTGTAAAAATATCCGTCCTCCTCAAGGTCAAAAAGCTTTCCCATAAATTCCGAGGAATCGTATTTATAGGTTGTGCTTTGGTATATCGGCAGTATTCTCGGCTCTCCGTTTTTCGGCTTGTAGCCGGACTGCACGCATTTTGTTTCTATTTTCATATGTTATTATGCTCCTTTCCAGTATTTAAGCTATCTGATTACTATAATATCATATATTTTTCATTTTTTCAAGAGTTAAATATATACGGCTTTATCACAGACCACTCGTTTATCAGCCTTTCAAGCGAAAATGCCGCATTTGCAGGACTTGTTGACGGCAGCTTTACAGCGTCCCTGCCGATATATTTCTCATAAAGCCTGTGCGCCGCCGCACCGTTTGTAAACACCTGCTTAATCTGCGCTGTGTTTAAAATTACCGAAATATCATTCGGAACAACATTTTTTATCGAGCTGTCAGACGAGCCTGTTATATCGCATTGTCCGATAACATCCCAAACGGCTATCTTGTTTTCAATAAGAAATTTCCGCTTTTCCTCCGTATTCAGCGGCACCTTGCAGCACGTTACAGCGGCAAGCACTCTCCAGAATCTGTTCTGCGGATGTCCGTAGAAAAATTGCTGTTCACGTGACTTTACCGACGGGAAGCTGCCGAGTATCAGTATTTTTGAATCAGCGTCAAAAACAGGCGGTATATTATGAATTTCCAAAATACATTACCCTCCGAAATAATCACTTATTCCCTCTGCTATTGCCTTTCCGATTGCGTCAGACTGACTTTTCAGGATTGCAAGGTCGCCGCCGTCATCGAAAAATCCGATCTCCATATATGCACATATAACCGGCGACTTGCAGAAAAGTATCAAATCCGACATTCCCTCAAGACAGCCGCCGCTGAAATTCCCCAAATCCGTTTCCGATGTTATTCTGTCGTTTATGGATTTTCCGAGAGCGTTCCCGGCACTCACGTAATTGTCCGGTATTCCCGCCTGGTCATACGTTCCGTCAAGCTGAATATACGAGCTGCCCGTTCCTCCGCCGGCATTCGAGTGAACGCATATATATGCTATTGCATCGGGAGTCTGCGCACCCTCTGTCGGATAGCATTTTTCTATTCTCTTGCTGAAGGACGGATTTTCGCTGTTGCTTTCCCTTGTCATTCTGACGGTATATCCCATACTTTCAAGATAACGCTTTGCCGCAAGGCAGTTTTGCAGATTAATATCCGGCTCCGTATCACGGTCGCCGTTGCCTATCGGATACCAGCAGCCTCCTCCTGCGGGAGCTCGTCCTATACATCCGCTGCCGTTGCAGTTGCTGCGTATCGTTCCCGACTTCCAATGACGCCACTCGCCCCACTGTCCTCTGTCCTCATTATACACCCAGCCGGACGCCGCTTTGTCATATGTATCGGAATCGGACGATGCACCGTGACCGGGGTCAAGAACAATCACACCCTTGCCTCCCGACGGCTGCTGCGTGTTTTGCGTTGATGCCGGCTGAGCCGCTCCGCCCGGAGCAACCGTCGGCGGCGTTATGCTTACGTCCTCCGCCTTTATATGCTTCGGCTGCTGTGAGCCCTTTAACGTGACGGTATACGGGTTTGTGCTGATGTTTCCCAAATCCGACTTTGTAAAGGACAGCAGCGGAATAAGCACATTCCCGTCCGCTTCAAGAGCATATCCCACGTTTTTCTTTCCGTTCATTGCTATTTCGTAAAGCTTATACGAGCAGGTTTTATTGAGGGAGGAAATTACGGTTACGTTCTGAGCGTCAGCCGCATCTGCGCCGTTTTCCGTTATCGTACAGATATGCTTTTTTTCGTCAAGCTCCGTACCGAAATTTACCTTTTTTAAATCCTCCGCCGATACATACAGCGTTTCCGATGCCTTTATATCCTCATAAAGCGGCAGCATAACCCCCTGCAAAATCTCCTGCCCCTCGGAATTGAAAATTACATCACCATTGCGTGTAACAAAATGTTTTTCCGTATCTCCCGCCTTTTTTTCCGTATCTCTGTTTAAGATAACCCTTGCGGCAAACGCTGCCACAAGCACGGCTAATACAATTAAAAAAATATTTCTCGTTTGCTTTGTCATAAACCTTCCTCCCGTTCCCTTTCGATGATTTACTAAGCTGATTATACCATAACTCATCCGAAATTACAAGCCATTTAAAAAATCCCCAATTATTTTTGATTGTGCATTTTAACCATATTTTTCGTAAATTATTCCGATTTATATTATTTTTGTCTATTTAAAATATTTTAACGGTGTGATATAATAATAATAAAAGCATATCAACAGGAGATGAGTTTTTTGAAATACGTTTATCAATTTTCCGTCATACTGCTTATCAGCGCACTCGGAGAGCTTTTGAAATATTTTATCCCGCTCCCCATTCCCGCAAGCATATACGGACTTATACTTATGTTTATTGCACTTATCTGCGGAATAATCAAGCTTGACAAGGTGGAGGCTGTTTCCGATTTTCTTTTGGAGATTATGCCGCTCGCGTTTATCCCCGGCGGAGTTGCGCTTATCACCTCATGGGACGCATTGAAAAATATGCTCCTGCCTGCGCTGATTATCATTGCGGTGACAACCGTCTTAATCATCAGCATCACAGGAACAGTCACGCAGCTGCTTATAAAAATAAGAAAGAAAAAATCATAAAAGGAGTTCACTGTCATGGGAATGAACGAATTACTGTCGGGAAATATATTCTTCGGCGGAGCCGCAACGCTTCTTGCGTATTGGGGCGGTGCTCTGCTTAAGAAGAAAATAAAATGGGTAAATCCGCTTGCGTTTGCGATTATTGCAATTATACTGTTTTTGAAAATCTTCAACGTAAGCTACGAGGTATACAACGAAGGCGCAAAATACGTGTCGTATCTTCTTACACCCGTCACCGTTGTGCTGGCCGTACCGCTTTACCGTCAAATAAAGGTGCTGAAAAACAACGCCGTTGAGATAGTAGGCGGCATACTTTCGGGAGTTGTATCGGGAATGGCGCTTATTTTCGGTCTTGCTCTTGCATTTGAACTCAGTCACGAGGAATACGTCACTCTCCTGCCCAAATCCATAACAACGGCAATCGGAATGGGACTCAGCGAGGAATTCGGCGGTATGTCGACAATAACAATAGCGTCAATAGTCATAACCGGAATTATCGGAAACATTTTCGGCGAGCTGATATTAAAGCTTTTCAGAATACATGAGCCTGTCGCACAGGGAGTTGCCATGGGAGCGGGTGCCCATGCGTTCGGCACGGTGCGTGCGCTTGAGATGGGCGAGATACAGGGAGCAATGAGCTCTCTGTCAATTGCGGTAACAGGCTTGATGACGGTTATTGCAATGTCGTTTTTTACAAATTTAATGTAGTATAAAAGGGACTGCCGTTTTTGCAGTCCCTTGATTTTTTACATTAATTTCTGAAGTCTTTCGTTTACCGCAAGTAAAAATTCCTCTGTGGTAACAGTCTGCTTGTTTTCAAGCGTCGAAAGTGCCGCAAGGTCGCCTGTCATAACACCGTCCTCTATTGTGGTTATCGTTGCCTTTTCAAGGTTATCGGCAAATTTCATCAATTCGGGCAGCTCGTCAAGCTCTCCTCTTTTGCGGAGTGCGCCTGTCCATGCAAACAGCGTTGCAACGGAATTTGTCGAGGTCTTTTCGCCTTTAAGATGCTTATAATAATGTCTTTGAACAGTGCCGTGAGCAGCTTCGTATTCATAAATACCGTCCGGCGAAACAAGCACCGAGGTCATCATCGCAAGCGAACCGTAGGCTGTGGCAACCATGTCCGACATAACGTCACCGTCATAGTTTTTGCACGCCCAGATATATCCGCCGTTCGAACGGATAACTCTTGCAACCGCATCGTCAATCAGCGTATAGAAATACTCTATGCCCGCAGCGTCGAATTTTTCCTTGTACTCATTTTCAAAAATCTCCGCAAAAATATCCTTAAAGCGGTGATCGTATTTCTTTGATATTGTATCCTTTGTCGCAAACCATACGTCCTGCTTTGTATCAAGTGCAAAGTTGAAGCAGGCTCTTGCAAAGGACGCTATCGAATCATCACGGTTATGAAGTCCCTGTATGATTCCGTCACCCTCCGTGAACTCGTGGATTGTTTCCTTTGTTACGTTTCCGTCCTTGTCCGTACATACAAGCTCCGCCGTACTTCCTGCCGGAACACGCATTTCAACATTCTTGTAAACATCACCGTAGGCGTGACGTGCGATCGTTATCGGCTTTGTCCATGTGGGGATATACGGTGTTATTCCCTTTACGAGTATCGGAGTTCTGAAAACCGTTCCGTCAAGGATTGCTCTTATCGTGCCGTTGGGCGATTTCCACATTTCCTTGAGGTTGTATTCGGGCATTCTTGCCGCATTCGGCGTGATTGTCGCACATTTAACGGCAACTCCGTATTTTTTGGTTGCTTCCGCACTTTCAAACGTAACACGGTCGTCGGTTTCGTTTCTGTGAACAAGACCCAAATCATAATATTCCGTTTTAAGGTCGATGTAAGGATTGAGCAGTATATCCTTAATCATATTCCATATAATTCTTGTCATCTCATCTCCGTCCATCTCAACAAGCGGAGTTTTCATTTGAATTTTTGCCATAGGGATCATTCCTTTCATTAATATAAGCTAACAAAACAGGGAGACTCCGAAATCAGAACCTCCCTGCACAGATTACTTTAATATAATAACACATCACCGCCGAAAAGTCAAGCAAAAAATGTTATTTTATATCTTCATATGTCATAACATCATCTATATTCTCAAGTATGCTCATATACGGGCCGCAAACCTTTTTTGCCTTGTTTAAATCAAGGTTAATGTAATTGCCGCACTCCTTAGCCGATGCTCCGAATACAGAGCCGTCATGCTCCATTACCTTTTTCAGGCAATCCTTCAGTATACCGAGAACCTCTCTCGGCTCAACACTGTCACGCACTATGAGATAAAATCCCGTCTGGCAGCCCATCGGTCCGAAATAAACCACGCTGTCCGCTATTTCGGAATTTCTCAAAAATGTGGCAAGCATATGCTCCGTTGTGTGAACGGCGCCGTTATCGAGAATTATGCCTGTATTCGGACGGCAAAAGCGCAAATCATACGTAACGCAGTCGCCGTCTATGCGTGAAATATATATACCCTCCTTAAGACGCGTATGGTCTACAAGGAAACTTTTAATCATGTTCATGTCAATCTCCGTTCCGCTTACGCTTTAATGTATTATCTCCAAAAGCTTTAATAATATGCCGACCGAATTTTCCGCCGCTGCCTTCGCAAACGTCGGAAAATCAACCGTACTGCTGCTGTCCGCACCGTCGGATACCGCACGTATAACGCCGAAAGGAACACCGGCAAGGCAGCATACGTGTCCGATACTCGCTCCCTCCATTTCGGCTGCGGAGGCACGGAATGTTTCTATTATCCTGTTCCGCTGCTCGGTGGACGCTATAAACTGATCTCCCGATGCGATTATCCCTCGTGAAACTCTGCCGCCGCCCGTCATGCACGCAGCCTCATATAATTTGTCGGCAAGCTCCCTGTCGCAGTCCATGTATACCCTGTCGATACCGTTGATAAATCCCGGCGCATCACCGCACGGCGTTGTGTCCATGTCATGCTCCACCACCGAATCGGCTATAACAATATCGCCCGGCTTCTGTCCCGACTCAAGTCCTCCCGCAACGCCCGTGTTGATTACGCACGCCGGAGAATATTTCAATATCATAGTCTGTGCACATACGGCGGCATTTACCTTGCCTATCCCGGCGCAGGCAACAACACACTCCGTACCGTTTATCCTACCTCTGTAATATGTAACTGAGCTGATTGTTTCGGAAACGGGACTGTCCATAACAGCCTTAAGTCCCTCAACCTCCATTTCCATAGCTCCGATTATACCGATAAGCATTTAAAACTCTCCTTTAATAAATCGTTTACATTTTATTGTAACATATTTTTAATACATTGTCAATATTGACAACACTGACATTTTGGTATATAATTATATACTTGAGGGGGTGTAAATTTATGGATTTTGTCGCAATTGATTTTGAAACGGCGACCTCGGCATTTACCAGTCTTTGCAGTATGGGCATATGTGTCGTTGAAAACAACAAAATAACAGAGCAGAAGGAAATACTTATAAAGCCGGTGCCGTTTGAATTTAAGGAATACAACATAAAAATACACGGCATCACCCCCGAAAGCGTGATGTACAAGCCCACCTTCGACAAATACTGGCCGATGGTGAAGCCGTATCTCGACAAAAAGCTCGTAATAGCGCACAACACCTCATTTGACATAACCGCACTGTGCGCAACGCTCGATTATTTCGGAATAGAATATCCCGTGTTTAGCCATATGTGTACCGTCAAGCTGTCACAGAAGGCTTATCCGGAGCTTGAAAGCCACAAGCTTAACAGACTGTGCAGCGCACTCGGAGTTTCGTTTTCACACCACCATGCGTATGACGATGCGTATGCCTGCGCAAGAGTGCTGCTGAGAATTATCGAGGACTACAGCCTCGAAAGCGCTGCGGATTTGTCGGAATGCTTTGATGTTCCCATAGGCAGGGTCTATCCCGGGTGCAAAAGCGAAAAGAAAAAAACCAAAAGAAAAGCCACCGTAAAGCAGCAGCGGTAACATAAATTTAACAAAAATGAAAAATTTGAAATTTTTTAAAAAAAGTACTTGACAATTCTTCTTTAAAGTGATATAATGCAAATATGAAGCGGCCTTGAATGTTGCTGTTTCTGCGATGTGAGTAGACTTCTCTCAATTTATAACAAATGTCTGCTTACATTCTCTCTCTAATTCAGTCCGTTAAATCGGACAAAAAAAAAGATTCTATTCGTCGTCATCCAACAGGCTGCGTCTAGGTCTTTTTTTTGTGTTTGGCGAAAGCCGCACATAATAAGCGGTGTGTATGTGTAATATAAATGTAATGAATTGTTTTAAAAATATTAAAAATTTAGTCTTGACTTGTAATGAACCAGCGTATATAATAAGAGTGTATACATATGGACTGCATTAAGCAATCCATACAGACATCTGATGGAAGGAAAACTTCGGTATGAAATTTAATGTTAAAAGATATTTCCAGGTTTTGGGGGTGTCACTCATAGTCATAGCCGCAGCGGCGGTGGTGTGTATGGGTATAGATTTTGACGCATTGCTCGGCGGCAAAACCAATCCGACGGACAATGCCGTTGTTGAAGCTACGGATGACAAGATAAACGTACTTGTGATGTGTACGGATATTGACGGTCTGAGAACAGATGCAATTATGCTTGCGCAGTATGATGCGGCGACAAATTCGATAAAGGCTCTGTCCATTCCGAGAGATACCCGTATGTTTGTCGGAAATCGCTATCAAAAGATAAATGCCGCTCATGCGTATATAGGCGACGACGACGAAATAGGCGGACCCGAGGCAGCCTGCGAGGCGGTTACGCGTCTTACGGGAGTACCGATAAACTATTATATTGACTTTACATTCGACGCAGTTGCCCACGTGATAAACGACATAGGAACGGTAAACTTTACAATCCCCGATATTCACGGTGACGGTGAGGGCATGGTTTATGACGACCCGGTTCAGGGGCTTCATATAAATCTCCCCCCCGGCAACTACGACCTTAACGGCTCGCAGGTTGTGCAGATGCTCCGATACAGGAAAAACAATCACGGTCAGGGATATTTAAACGGCGACCGTGACAGAATAGCATTGCAGCAGGAATTTATAAAATCGTTTATCGACCAGAAGCTGAATGCTTCGCTTATATTAAAAATTCCGGCAATCTTCCAGGACATCACCTCTGAAATCAAGACAAACGTTACAATTTCGGATGTTATAAAGTACTCAAAATACCTTTCCGGCTTTACATCTGCGAACATGAGCACCTTCCAGCTGCCGGGAACGGACGCAAACGACAGCGTAAACGGCTCGGTATGGGTTCCCAATCTTGAGGAAATCAAGACGCTCATCAACACGGAATTCGGCTATGATGCAGACACCATCACCGTAGAAGCGCCCAACAAGGGCATCGGAATCGACAGCGACAGCTACGAATACGGCACATATAACGACAACCTCACTTATGAAGAAGGATACTATGATGCCGAATTTGATCAAAATTACGAAAGATACGATAACTGACGGCTTTATTATTTTAAGACTTACTTAAAAATAAGGTAAAATTTTTATAAAAATATCAAAAAGGTCTTGAAATAAGCAAAAAACTGTGGTATAATGTATTATGTTAAGAATATTTTATTCTGAAAGAGTGGACTGAGTCCACTCTTTCAATTTTAATCAGGCGTTTTGAAACGGGAGAAAGGGGCTGCATATGGCAAACAAAACGGAATCGGAGGCGCTTGCGCTCGCCGAAAAGACAGCAGAGGAGCTGGGAGTGTATATTGTTGACGTGTCCTACAAAAAGGAGGGTGCGGATTATATTCTCAGATATTACATCGACAAGGAGGGCGGAGTCGGAATAGATGACTGCGAGGAATTTTCAAAGGCAATAGATCCTATACTCGACAAGGCTGATCCGATCGAGGGAAACTATATGCTTGAGGTATCGTCGCCGGGTGCTGACAGAAGGCTCACAAAGGAGCGTGAATTTCTGTATTATATCGGCAGACGTGTGGACGTGAAGCTTTTTAAGCCTATAAACGGCGAAAAGGAGTTCAGCGGAGTGCTGACCGGTTTTGCGGATAAAACAGCGGAAATAGACGGAGAGATCCGCGTTCCCGTCAAGGAAGCGTCATATATAAGGCTTGCATTTGATTTTTAAGACATAGAAAGGATAGGTTACAAAAAATGAATAAGGAATTGTTGGAGGCTCTTACGGCACTTTGCGAGGAAAAGGGCATGAGTCCGGATGTTATATTCGAGGCGCTTGAGGCTGCGCTGGTGGCTGCGTATAAGAGGAATTTCAACTCATCGCAGAATGTTGAGGTATTTATCGACCGCGAGCACGGAAAGGTTCAGGTAATGGCTCAGAAAAAGGTAGTTGACCTTGTGTTTGAGGACAGCGAGGAAATCGACATAGAGGACGCAAAGAAAATCAATCCGAGCTATGAGCTTGGCGATATTGTGAACATCGAGGTAACGCCCAAGGATTTCGGCCGTGTAAGCGCAATGACCGCAAAGCAGGTTATAACGCAAAGAATCAGAGAGGCTGAAAGAGGAATAATATACAGTGAATACAACGAAAAAACAAACGAAATAGTCGTAGGTGAAATAGAGAGAATAGAAAGAGGAAACGTATTCGTTGACATAGGCAAAACAGAGGGTATACTTCATGTAAACGAACAGCCGAAGGGCGAAACGTATGAGGTGGGTCAGCTTGTGAAATGCTATGTAAGCGGAGTTCGCCAGGGAACAAAGGGCACGCAGATACTTCTTTCAAGAACGCACCCCGGTCTTGTAAGAAAGCTGTTTGAAACTGAGGTTCCCGAAATCGCCGACGGAATAGTCGAAATCAAGGGTGTTGCACGAGAGGGCGGCTCAAGAACAAAAATCGCAGTACATTCAAACAACCCCGACATAGACGCACAGGGTGCCTGCATAGGTCCGAGAGGAATCAGAGTACAGAACATAGGCGACGAGCTTAAGGACGAAAAGATAGACATAGTAAAATGGAGCGAGGATCCGAAGGAATATATTTCGTCGGCGCTCAGTCCCGCAAAGGTTGAGTCCATCGAAATCAACGAGGAGGAGCACAGCGCAAGCGTAGGTGTTCCGGAATACCAGCTTTCATTGGCGATAGGCAAGTCGGGTCAGAACGTAAGGCTTGCGGCAAAGCTCACAGGCTGGAAGATAGATATTTTTGCGGTATGACAGGCAGGCATAAACCGGAGAGAATGTGCGTTGCGTGCAGGCAGATGCTTGAGCAGGACACATTGATAAGAATTGTAAACGACAGCGGAACGGCTGTGCTTGATACAGCAAAAAAGAAGTTCGGCAGAGGCGCATATATTTGCAGAAGCGCCGAATGTGTAAAAAAGGCTCAGAAAAAGAAAATGGTGGAGCGTCACTTAAAATGCCCCGTTGAGGAGGGATTGTATGAGCGATGCATGAGCCTTGCAGAAATGAAGAAAGGGTGATGATAAATGGCATCAACATCAACGTCAACGATACAGCTTAAAGATATAGCAAAGGATCTGAGCGTAACGAGCAAGGAGCTTTCGGCTGCGCTCGCAGAGGTTGGAATCAACGCTCCCAGACCGGCAAGTCTTTTGAAAAATGACGAAGCCGGAGCTATATTCGATATTTATACAAAGGAATACGAGATAACCGCCGAGGAGCTTCAGGAAAAGCTTACCGAAGCATTAAACAAAAAGGCAAAAAAGAAAGCCGCAGAAGAAAAAGCAGCTGAGGAAAAGGCGGAATCCGAAAGGAAAGCCGCAGAAGAAGCAAAGCAAAAAGCCGAGCAGGAGGCAAAGGAAGAGGCTGAAAGAAAGGCAAGAGAGGAAGCGGAGAAAAAAGCCAAGGAAGAAGCTAAAAAGAAAGCCGCTGCCGAAAAGAAAGCCAAGGAAGAGGCCGAAAAGAAGGCCGCTGCCGAGAAAAAGGCTAAGGAAGAGGCCGAAAAGAAGGCTACCGAAGCAAAGAAGGCAGAGGCTAATAAAAAGCAGGATAAAAAATCCGACAAAAAGCAGCATCACAACCAGGCGAAAAAGCAGACCGGCACAAAGATTGATTTGAGCAAGGTTGACCGCAGCGGCGGTGAAATCGTCGTAAACACCGAGGACAGAAAGAGATATGTCGACACACGTACATCGACTGTTGAGCTTGATAAAATAAATGAGCGTGAAAGAATAGAGGACTTCGTTCCTGAGAATATTAAGCTTGAGGGCGGCAGAAGCAAAAACAGACGCAGAAAGAATCGTCAGGAAAATACAAAGGAAATTAAAAAAGGACATCAGAAGAAGATAATCCCAGCAAAGGTAATTACCGAGGTTGAGATCCCCGAAACAATTACCGTCGGCGAGTTTGCTTCAAAGATAGGCAAAACGGGAGCCGAAATAGTTAAAAAGCTTATGATGCTGGGCGTTATGGCAACGATGAACCAGAGCATAGATTTTGAAACAGCAGAGCTTATAGGCGCAGATTACGATATTACCGTAAAGCAAGAGATTGTGCTAACCAAGGAGGATCTGCTCATGCAGGAGAAGCCCGAACCGGATAAGCCGGAGGAGCTTCAGGAGCGTCCGCCGGTTGTCGTAGTCATGGGACACGTCGACCACGGCAAGACCTCGCTGCTTGACGCAATCCGTCACACAAGCGTGACCTCGTCCGAGGCAGGCGGAATAACGCAGCATATCGGTGCGTACAGCGTAAGACTTAACGACAGAGATATAACCTTCCTCGATACGCCCGGTCACGAAGCCTTCACCACAATGCGTGCAAGAGGCGCACAGGTTACGGATATAGCGATACTTGTTGTTGCTGCGGACGACGGTATCATGCCGCAGACAATCGAGGCAATAAATCACGCAAAGGCTGCCGGAGTGCAGATAATCGTCGCAATAAATAAAATAGATAAGGACGGTGCAAACCCCGAACGTGTTAAGCAGGCTCTTGTTGAGTACGAGCTTGTTCCGGAGGAATGGGGCGGAGATACCGTATGTGTTGAGGTCAGCGCAAAGAAGAATATAAATATCGACGGTCTGCTTGAGATGGTGCTGCTTGTTGCGGATATGCAGGAGCTTAAGGCTAACCCGAACAGAACTGCCGAGGGTACGGTTATCGAGGCAAGAATAGACAAGAGCAGAGGTCCGATAGCGTCGGTGCTTGTTCAGAACGGTACGCTCAACGTAGGTGATTTCGTAATAGCCGGAACGGCAGTGGGACGTATAAGAGCAATGGTGAACGACAAGGGCAGACGTGTAAAGAGTGCGCTCCCGTCAACACCTGTGGAGCTGCTGGGACTTAACGAAGCTCCGTCAGGCGGCGATACGTTCATGGTTGTCGCAAACGAAAAGCTCGCCCGTGACGTTGCGGAGCAGAGAAAGAGAGATATACAGGAGAACAAATTCAACCAGGTAGTCAAGGTTTCGCTCGATAACCTGTTCAGCCAGATTGACGAGGGCAACATGAAGGAGCTGTCGGTAATCATCAAGGCGGACGTTCAGGGAAGCGTTGAGGCTGTTAAGCAATCGATAGAAAAGCTGTCAAACGATGAGGTAAGAGTAAGAGCAATCCACGGCGGAGTCGGTGCGATAAACGAATCGGACGTAATGCTTGCAAATGCGTCAAACGCAATTATCATAGGCTTTAACGTTCGTCCCGACGCAGGTGCGCTGAGCGCAGCGGAGCAGCACGAGGTTGATATAAGACTGTACAGAGTAATCTATCAGGCTATCGAGGAGATGGAGGCTGCCATGAAGGGTATGCTTGAGCCTGAATATAAAGAAAAAATGCTCGGATATGCCGAGGTACGTCAGACATTCAAGGTATCGGGAGTCGGAACGATTGCCGGCTGTTACGTTACGCAGGGTAAAATTCAGCGTAATGCCGAAATCCGTCTTGTACGTGACGGTATTATCATTCACGAGGGCAAGATCGATTCGCTGAAGCGTTTCAAGGACGATGCAAAAGAAGTTGCCGAAAACTTCGAATGCGGTCTCGGAATCGAAGCCTTCAACGACATCAAAGAGGGCGACACGATAGAGTGTTATATAATGGAAGAAATCGCAAGATAGGTTTTTGAAAGGAGTCATGGTTACAGACATGGCAAGAATTGATAAAATAAATGAGGAGGTGCGCCGTGAGCTGGCGGCGGTTATACGTGAGCTTAAGGATTCACGCATTCCGATGATGACAAGCGTTGTTGCGGTAAACGTGACAAACGATTTGCGCTATGCAAAGGCGTACATCTCCGTCATGGGTGATGAACAAACCCAAAAAAAGGCGCTTGAGGGCTTAAAAAGTGCCGCAGGCTTTGTCCGCAGAGAAATGGGCAGACGTGTTGATTTGAGGTACACGCCTGAATTTATATTTGAGCTTGACCATTCAATAGAGCATGGCGCTCATATTGAGGAGCTGCTCAGAAAAAGCGGACTGTGATTGATTTGGGGGACAATTATGGAAATATTTAAACAAATATCACAGAAGCTGTCATTGGCAAAGTCTATAGCGATACTGACGCATATAAACGAGGATCCCGACACTCTCGGCTCATGCTTTGCCATGGCGGCGACCTTGAGGAGCATGGGCAAGGATGCGGTGATTTACGTAAGCGGAAAAATAGAAAAGCGGCTTGAATTTATGGGGCATGATTATGTAATATACACTCCCGGCGATACACCGGAGCATGATTTATGCTTGTGTATAGACTGCGGCGACATAGGGCGCATAAGCGAAAGGAAAGCGATTTTCGATTCAGTCGGTACAACGATAAACATTGACCATCACTATTCCAACACACGCTTTGCGGATGTGAATTATATTGACGGTGATGCGTCGTCGGCCGGGGAGCTGGTTTACAGATTTTTAAAATCCGAAGGCATATGTATAACGGAATACATTGCAAATCAGCTTTACACTGCAATATGCTCCGATACCGGCAGCTTTAAATATTCAAACACCTCGCCGCAGACGATGCTTGCGGCGGGAGAGCTGCTTGGTTTCGGGATAGACAATGCCGAAATATCACGGCTGCTTTTCGACTGCGAATCGGAATCGGACGCACTGCTCAAGGCAGAGGTCACGCAAAATATGGAAAGCTTTTGCGGAGGAAAGATACGGCTTGTTACCATGCCTAAGAAATTGTACGAAAAATACGGTATGTCTGCCGAGGATGCTCCTAATCTTGTGGATATACCGAGAAAGATAGAAAACACGGAAATTGCCGTCTGCCTAAAGGAGCAGGAGGACGGCATAAGAGTCAATCTCCGTTCAAACGGGAGCTGCGATGTATCGGCTGTGGCTGCGGCACTGGGCGGCGGCGGGCATAAAAAGGCCGCCGGATGCAGGATGGAGATGACCTCAATGGAAAAGGTAAAGGAGAGAATAGTAAAGGAATGCGCATACCTAATATAAACGGAATACTTATCGTGGATAAGCCTATCGGTATGAGCTCACATGATGTTGTAAGCTTTGTACGCAGACTGACCGGAGTAAGACGTGTCGGACATACCGGCACGCTTGACCCCATGGCGACAGGCGTACTGCCCGTTTGCATAGGCGTGGCGACTAAGGTCACAAGCCTTTTGCAGGATGCGGACAAGGTTTACAGAGCGGAGCTTGTACTCGGAATGACTACCGATACGTATGACTGCGAGGGGGAGGTGCTGACAGAATGTGCAGTGAACTGCACCAAAAAGGAAATTATCGACACGATACTGACCTTTCAGGGAGAGCAGGAGCAGATCCCTCCAATGTATTCCGCAATCAAAAAGGACGGAAAAAAGCTGTACGAGCTTGCACGCAAGGGTATTGAAATCGAAAGAGAGCCGCGAAAGATCAACATTTCCGCCATTTCAATACTCAGCATTGATATGGAAAATCATATTGTTGAAATTGAGGTGGAATGTTCAAAGGGAACATACATACGCTCTCTGTGTGACGATATAGGCAAGCGGCTCGGCGTCGGCGCATATATGAACAGGCTCCGCCGCATAAAGGCGTTTGATTTCAGCATTGATCAGGCGCACACGCTTGATGAAATAGAGGATATATTTGAGCAGCGCAAGCTACAAAGTACGCTGATAAACGTTGAAAACGTATTTCAGGGCTGTCCGAAGCTGTTTTTGAACGACAGACAGACGGAACGTGTTAAAAACGGCTGTCAAATCACATGGCCGGACGGAGTCGAGGGGCTTAAATACAGGCTGTACAGCTCTCAGAATAAGTTTTTGTGCTTATCTGAATGTAAAAACAAGCGGCTTGTCATGATACAGTCCTTCTGGTCGGCATTGACAGAGAGCCGTGCAGAGGTATAGAAATATGGAAGTAATTTATGCCGGAGAAAACATACCGACCGGCGGCAGCGTTGCTGCTTTGGGAAATTTTGACGGACTGCATACGGCACATATGGCAATAATCCGCAAGGCGATCGGCTTTGCACGTGAAAGAGGTCTTAAAAGCGGTGTCATGCTGTTTGAAGAAAACACAAAGGGTGCAAAGCTTATAACATCCAACAGAACAAAGCTTGAGCTGCTTGAGCGTGAAAAGCCGGATTTTGTATATATCCGTAGATTCACAAAGGAATTTATGAGGCTTTCTCCCCGTGAATTTATTGAGCTGCTGATCGAAAAGCTAAGCATAAAAGCCGTTTGCGTAGGTTATGACTACAGATTCGGCTACAGAGCTGAGGGCAATGTTGAACTGCTCAAAAAATTCGGTGCGGAATACGGCTTTGAGGTGCTTGTCACCGAAGCAATGAGCATGGACGGGCAGTTGATTTCGTCAACGCATATCCGCAGTCTTATCGAAAACGGAGATATTGAAACAGCGAATAAATTTCTGGGCAGAAGCTTCCGCATTGACGGATATGTCCAAAAGGGTCTTCAAAACGGCAGAAAAATGGGAATACCCACCGCAAATGTAGGTTATGACAAAAATATGACCCTGCCCAAGGACGGAGTATATGCCGGAATAACCTATGTTGACGGAAAATGTCTTAAATGCGTGATAAACGTGGGCAGCAATCCGACATTTGGGGCAAAGCACACCACGATAGAGAGCCATATCCTTGATTTTGACGAGGATATATACGGAAAATATATAAGTGTTTCATTTGCCAAGCGCCTGAGAGGGGATATAAAGTTTCCAAGTATGGAGGCGCTTAAGGAGCAAATTAACAAGGATATAGAGATGGCATACCGCATGGAGCTGTAGGCGCATTATGCGGTATTTCACATAGAAAAAATATGGTATTTGGAGTTTCCAATTACCTATATCACACTTTTGTGAAAGGAGTCAATTATGTTCACAAGTATTATTTTAGCAGCGGGAATGGGGACAAGAATGAAGTCGGAAATTCCCAAGGTGCTGCACAGAGTATGCGGCAAGCCGCTTTGCAAATGGGTCATAGACGAATCCAAAAAGGCAGGAGCGGACAGCGTTGCCGTTATTGTAGGTCATAAGGCTGAGCTTGTAAAGGAAACAATAGGCAGCGAGTGCGTTTATGCGCTCCAGGCGGAGCAGAAGGGCACCGGTCATGCAGTCATGCAGGCAGCCGAATACATAAAGCAGGCAAAGGGATATGTTGTTATCCTGAACGGCGACGCTCCTCTTGTTACGGCTGACACGATTAACGCGGCTGTTGAGTATCACAAATCACAGAACAATTTCGCTACCGTTATGACAGCCGTTCTTCCCGATGCGACAGGCTACGGACGTATCGTAAGAGATTCGGCGGGCAGCGTTAAAAAGATTGTGGAGCAAAAGGACGCAAGCGAGGAAGAGAAGCTTATTCGTGAGATTAATTCCGGTATGTACGTATTTGATGCACAGTCGCTTTTGTATGCACTCGGCGAGCTTAAGCCCAACAACGCACAGGGCGAATACTATCTTACCGACACTCTTGAGATTCTTCTTACGGCAGGCAAAAAGGTCGGTGCATATATAATAGAAAACAGCGATGAAATCAGAGGAATAAATGACAGAATACAGCTTAACGAGGCCGAAACGATCATGCGCCGCCGCATAAACGAGATGCACATGAGAAACGGCGTAACAATGCGAATCCCTGAAAGCATATACATCGAGGACGGAGTGGAAATCGGAACCGATACCGAAATATGCCCCAACGTAACCTTAAAAAGCGGAACAAAAATCGGCAGCGGCTGCGTTATAGGCACAGGCTCTGTGCTTGACAAAGCAGTGATAGGCGATAACGTAGATATTTTAAGCTCGGTTATATTATCCTCGGAGGTCGGCAGCGACACTCACGTAGGACCTTTTGCATATATCAGACCGAACTGCCGTGTGGGCAGCGATGTTAAGGTCGGAGATTTTGTGGAGCTTAAGAACTCAACAATCGACGATTCAACAAAGATTTCGCATCTTACCTACATCGGCGATACCGATGTGGGCAAGGGCGTAAACTTCGGCTGCGGAACTGTAACGGTAAACTATGACGGACGTAAAAAATACCGCTCGTCAATCGGCGATCATGCTTTTATCGGCTGCAACACGAATCTCGTTTCGCCTGTTAACGTCGGTGAGGGTGCATACATAGCCGCCGGCTCGACAATAACGGACGATATTCCCGAAAACAACCTGTCAATAGCGAGAGCAAGACAGGTAAACAAGCAGGTTTCGGACGAGTGGCTTGCAAAAAGAAGAAAATAATCAAAGAAAACTCTTGAAATCAGACATTTTATCGGTCTGTTTCAAGAGTTTTTCACTTCAATTCCGATTTTATCTCGGTGCTGTTGTTTCGGTCGGAACAGGCAGCACACCTCCGGCAGGAACATACGGAGTAGGCTCTATTGTCGGTCTTGCGGCAAGGTCGTTGTTCAGTCCGTCTATCTGCATCTGCAAATCGGCGATTTGCTGTTTAAGGTCGCTCACCTGCTGCTTAAGCTGCGTATTTTCCGCTACGGCAGCCGATATGTTTTGGTTTTCTGCGCTGTCCGAGCCTGCAATCGCTCCGACAATCCACAAAAACACCAGTCCCAGCACAACAATAACAGCAAGTATTATTAAAAGCTTTTTCAGCTTTGACTGTTTTTTTGTATTAATCGATTTATACATTCCAATCCTCCATTCGCTCCGTATCTTACGAAGGATATACCTCTATCATTTCCACTCCGTCAAGAGCCTCTTCAATGAGCTTTTCAACATCAAGATGACTCTCGCTCCTTTCGATGTTCGCCCTCTTGGGATTAACCGTCGGGTGCTTGGGTGTGAATACCGTGCAGCAGTCCTCATACGGCAGTATCGATGTATCGAATGTTCCGATTTCCCTTGAACGGTCGACTACCTCTATCTTATCCATTCCTATAAGCGGCTGCAAAACAGGCATATCTATAACCGCATTTGTAACATCAAGTGCAGCAAGCGTCTGCGAAGCAACTTGTCCCACGCTCTCCCCTGTGATCAGCGCAAGAGATTTTGTCTTTTTTGCTATGCGTTCGGCAATGCGCATCATAAATCTGCGCATTAAAAGCGTCATATGCTCCTCAGGGCAATGCTCACGTATTTGAAGCTGAATTTCCGTAAACGGAACTATATACAGATTTATTTTTGAGGTATAGCGTGCAAGAATCGATGCAAGCTCTATCACCTTTTCCTTGGCACGCTCAGAGGTATACGGAAATGAAAAGAAGTTTACCGCATTTATCTCCACGCCTCTTTTTGCAATCATGTGACCGGCAACGGGACTGTCTATTCCCCCCGACAGCAGCAGCGTTGCCCTTGAGCCTGTGCCTATCGGCATACCGCCCTGTCCCTTTACCTTATTTTCCGCACAATACACGTATGCCGCACGCTCACGTATCTCAACCTTTACCGTAACGTCCGGCTCATGCACGTCTACAACAAGCTCCGGATATTCGTCATGGAGATAACCTCCGACATCACGGCTTATATCAATCGAATTTAGCGGAAACGACTTATCAGAGCGGCGTGTTTCAACCTTGAATTTTTTGCCGGGAGCGAGATCGTCCTTCAGATACTCCTTTGCAGTCAGCTTAACCGACTGCATATCCTTATCGCACACCGCCGCCTTTGTTACCGACACTATTCCGAAAATTTTGCTCATTCTGTCAAGCACGAGATCTGTTTTCCCGTCCTCAAGCACCTCGACATATATCGTAGCCTGCGAAAGACGAGCCTTGACCTTGGCAACGTTTCTGACAGCATTTACGATATTGTTCATCAATATGCTTTCAAATCTCGGACGGTTTCCGCCCTTTAATATTATTTCCCCGTATTTTGCCAACAGGATTTCTTTCATGCTAAAATATTCCTTTCTTGTAAATAATCTTTATGTAATTGCGAAACATCGGTTTTGATTTGAGAGTATTTTTGAGTTTATTCAGACTCAAACATCCCTTGCGGTAACTCGTCTGAACAAACTCAAAAACACTCTCAAATCTCCTAAGCCTGGTTATATTCTTGAAAGAATTTGTGATGTTTATGATTAAGCTACGGCGAGTTCCAAGCGAGAGCGAGGGTGTGTAGGGGGCGGTGTCCCTGCCGCCCCGTAATCAGAAAGATCTCAAATTCCAAAGAAATTTGGCATTTCACAATTACCTATTTTTATCAACTGCTGAGTAAACCGTCATCTCATATATCGTCTGATTTTTGCGACCTCCGATTTTATTATTTCGGCGGCACGCTCCGCAGCTTCTTTTTCAAGAACCTCCGCAAAGCTGAAACGGATTGCGCCGTTTATCTCGGCGGAGCTCTTCCCCATTGCCGACAGCACGTGGGACGGCGACGGCTTATGCGACGAGCAGGCAGAGCCTGTGGACACATATATCCCCTTCGACTCAAGTGAATGGAGAAGTATCTCCGCCTTTATCCCCAAAAACGATACGTTAAGCACTGAGCCTGAGTTACTGTCCTCCGAGCCGTTTATTACCGTGTTTTCAACCGTTATCATTTTTGCAAATTCTTTTCTGAATATACGCATTTTTTCCTCATCATGCCTGTATTCCTTTGCCGCTGCCGCAAATGCAAGTATGCCGGGCATATTTTCCGTTCCCGGCCGTATTTCACGCTGCTGCTCACCGCCGCAGACAAGCGGACGGATATTTGCGCCCTCCTTTATATAAAGAGCACCCGTTCCCTTAAAGCCGTGAATTTTATGAGCCGATATACTGACCATATCCGCTCCCCACTTTTTAACGTCAACAGGCAGCTTGCAGAACGACTGAACGCAGTCGCAGTGCAGCAGCGCCCTCGGCGATTTTTTCCTCATTATTGCTTTTATTTTATCAACGGGCTGTATTGCTCCCGTTTCGTTATTGACGTGCATCACACTTACAAGCGTAGTGTCCTCCGTTAAAAGCTCCTCCAACTCATCCAAATCAATCACTCCGCCTCCGCTCACGCTGAGATACCTTACGTCAAAGTCCTCACGCTCCAGTCGCTTAAAGCACTCAAGCACCGAGGGATGCTCGATTTTTGTTGTGATGATGCGCTTTCCTATCTTTTTGTGACCGTATGCCGCACCGAAAACCGCTGTATTGTTTGCCTCCGTTCCTCCGGAGGTGAAATACAGGCACTGCTTCTCCGCACCGATTTTCGCCGCAAGAGTTTCTCTTGCTGAATTTAGCAGCTTTTCCGCATCAAGACCCAGACCGTGGAGCGAGGACGGGTTTCCGAAATGCTCCGCCGTTGTCAAAAAAGCCTGCACCGCAGCATCGCACGGCTTGGTTGTGGCTGCGTTGTCAAGATATATCATTTTATCCTCCATTCCGCCGCTGCGCGGCGGCACAAATCATAATGTGGAAAAGACGCCTGTCATCACTTTTGCTCCGCAAAAGCCGCACTCCGTGCGTCCGCCCTTCTTGGCGGTGAGTTCAGATTGCTGCCCGAAGCGACGCAGACGTATGAGTATACTTCAAGTCGCTGAGAGCGGCAAGATGCGCCGCTTATTTTTCACATTATTCTCCATTACCGATTATCACTATCCCCATACCTTTTTCCACACTTATTTTTACCGTATCGTCCAAAATAACGTTGCTGTTGCCGCGTGCTTCTCCGAATCGCAGTGTGTCATTTTTTAGCGGATATTCGAGTCCGCACGCATTAATTCCCTCAAGATTTCCGTTAAGAGGAATTATCGAAAGTGTTTTCCCCTTTTTGCCGACAATTTTAAGCTCGCCGCAAAGCGGATAAATTTCACAGTATTCATTCACCAATCGTGAATTTTTCAGCCGAAACAGCAGCATGATATTATTTATCGTATGATCAAGCCTTGTACCAGTCATCGCAACAAGCAGCGTTTCGTCAAAGCCACGCTCACGTGCGTATTCGGCGCAAAGCTCACCATCGGTAAAATCCTTATGCACCGGGTATCGTCTTATCTCTTTTGCCGCCGACAGGTCTGTACTGTCAAAATCGCCTATCAGCATATCTATATCAAGACCGAGTGCCGACGCGTGTCTTGCTCCTCCGTCGGCGCAAATAATATAATCGTCACGTTCTACAATTGAGCCGATATATTCGTAATCCTCAATCGTTCCGTTTCCGATTATGACCGCTCTCATCTCAAAAGTCCTTTTACAGAGCCTGTTATATCATCGTTAAACACCGCAGTACCCGCTACTATTACATCTGCTCCGACGCTGAGCGGGCTGTCGATATTCTGCGCCGTTATTCCGCCGTCAACCTGGATATGAACCTCCGGGCGCAGGATTTTTCTCAGCTCTTTTATCTTTCCCTCAACCTCAGGTATGTATTTCTGACCGCCGTAGCCGGGAAATACCGTCATGCAAAGCACCATGTCAAGGTCGTCTATATACGGCATCAGAACATCGATCGGTGTATCGGGATTTATCGCAGCCGCCGCATCGCAGCCGCATTCTCTTATTAAACGTATACATTCCTTTGCGTCCGCTGCCGCTTCTGCGTGGAAGGTTATTCCGTCCGCACCTGCGTCCGCAAAGGCTTTTATATATTTTTCGGGATTTTCTATCATAAGATGCACGTCAAAACACATATCCGTGTATTTTCTTATCGACTTGATTACCGGCATCGCAAAGCTGATGTTCGGCACAAAATGCCCGTCCATAACGTCAAGATGCAGCCACTGCGCACCCGCTTTCTCCGCCTCTTTTATCTGCTCCGCAAGCTTTCCGAAGTCCGCTCCGAGAATTGATGGTGATAATATCATTTTGTTTCCCATTCCTTTACAAGTTTTAATTTTCCGTATATTTCGGCATAGCTGTCATATCTCGACTGAGCCAGCTTGCCGCTTTTAATCAGTGCCTTTACCGCACAGTCCGGCTCGTTTATGTGAGAACAGCCTCTGAAACGACATTCTCCGTTCGCCTCTGACATTTCGGGGAAATACCTGTACAGCTCATCGGCACGTATTCCCTCTATTTCAAGTGAACTGAATCCCGGAGTATCAAGCACAAAGCCGTTGTTAAGCTCAAACAGCTCCACATGACGTGTTGTATGCCGCCCTCTGCTTATCTTTTCGCTGACAGCTCCCGTTTCTATCGATTTATTCGTTATAAGGCTCAAAAGGCTTGACTTCCCTACCCCGCTCAGTCCCGCAAACGCTGTTACCCTGCCTTTGAGTACGCTTCTAAGCTCCTCAATGCCCGTCCCGCACTGCGCCGAGGCTTTTATCACCTCATAGCCCGCCGTGCGGTAGATGTTTTCAATATCGCTCCGTTCGCAAAGGTCGGTTTTGTTTATGCAGAGTATCGGTCTTATGCCGCTTATTTCCGCATTCACAAGCATTTTATCGAGCAAGAATATATTCGGCTCCGGTGACGCAGCCGCCGCAACAAACACCATTGCGTCAACGTTTGCCACGGGAGGACGGTTAAGATACGAGCTTCTCTCGTAAATTTCCGTTATTGCTCCCTTACCGTCCGACAGTGACTCAAGACGCACTCTGTCGCCTATCGTTGGGACTATGTGCGCCTTTCGGAATATTCCCCTTGCCTTACATTCATATTCACGCTTGTCGGCGGTTTTCACATAATAAAATCCGCCGATTCCCTTTGTTATAATTCCGTCCATGCTTTAAAAATTAATCTTCTTCTGAGCCGCAAGCGCACCGTCAATATACGCCTGAACATCAACTATACCGCTGCCCTGAATTTCAACCGATACATATCCCTCGCTCTTTGAATGAGTACCTGCGTGTATCGTCTGACCGTTTGCGACAATCTCCACATCAACCGTATCGTTTGCGCTTGACGGTATTTTCACCGTAAAGGTTTTTGTCGTTACCTCGCCGCCGGACGAGCCGCTCTCGCTATCCATATCATCGGCAGGAACGTCCGTTGCCGATGGCTGCTCAGGCTCCGGCTCCGGCTCTGTGTTTGTTTCGGTATTTTCCTCATTGTTTGTCTGAGCTGTATTTGCCTGATTTTCCTCTGCCGCCGTCTGGGTGCTTGTTTCGTTTCCGCTTGAAAGTATTATCGTAACATATGAGCCCTTTGCCGCAGTGCTTGAGCTTTCGGGACTTTGAGAAATTACCGTTCCCTCCGGTGCATTTGACGCCTTTCTCGTTACCGTTCCGAGGTTTAAGCCTCTGTCGTTAAGAGTAATTTCTGCCTGCTCTCTGCCCATTCCTATGACGTTCGGCACTTCAACCTTCTGCACCGTTGCGGGTGCCTGCGTTGCGGTTGCGTTTTTACCGATACTTACATGGAGCGTTACTATATCGTTTTTGTTAAGCTTTGTTCCCGCCATAGGTATCTGACGTATAATCTGACCGTTCGGCACAGTTTCGGACGAGTCCTCTATTACCCTGTAGGTAAGTCCCGCCGCCATAATCTGCGAAATCGCAGCGTCAAAGGTCTTGCCGACAGTATTCGGAACGGCAATGTCACCGCCCGACGAGCCTATCGAAACAACAAGCTTTACAGAGGAATTTTTCGGCAGGAATGTTCCCTTTATCGGATCTTGAGTCACGACTCTGCCCTCCTCAACATCATCGGAAAGCGAATACTCGATCTCGTCCGCAACCTTAAGCTCAATATCTTCAAGCTTTTTCTCTGCCTCCTCTACCGTCATATTCTTAAGATCGGGCACAGTCGAGCCTTTTGTTCCGTTTATGAATTTATATGCGCCGAATGCTATAAGCAAAATTGCGGCAACCGTTCCCAACGCAAGAAATACCGCCAGCCTGTCCTCTTTTTTCTGAGCGGCTGTTTTTTGTTTTCTTACCTTTTTGCGCTTGCCCGAACGCTTCTGAGTTTCCTCCTCAACCAGTCCTTCATCGTCTATTTCGTCATAAACGTTATCGTAAACGCCGTCCGTATCGTCCTCGGAAATATCCTCCTCAATATCACGGTGCGGAGCGTCCTCGCGTGAGGGCAGCGGCTCTTCGGCAAGCACTGCGTGAAGATCGTCAAGCATCTCACTCACATTTTGGTATCTTGCGCCCTGTTCCTTTGCAATTGCTTTCATCACCACATATGCAAGGTCTGTCGGAATATCCATATTGACGCATTTTACATTTACCGGCTCCTTCTCAAGGTGCATAAGCGCAACCGAAACGGGCGTATCTCCGTCAAAAGGCACTCTTCCGGTGAGCATTTCATACAGCACAATTCCGAGAGAATAAATGTCGCTCCTTGCGTCCGTATAACCGCCTCTCGCCTGCTCCGGTGAAATATAATGCACCGAGCCGAGAGCAGTTCCTCCGACAATTGTCGTGTCGGCAGCCATGGCTCTTGCAATTCCGAAATCCGTAACCTTGAGCGTTTTATCGGCTGTCATTATAACGTTCTGCGGCTTTATGTCACGATGGATAATATTCTGCGCATGAGCTTCGCCTATACCCTGTCCTATCTGAATAGCATAATCGCACGCCTCCTGCCACGGAAGAGCGCCGTTTTCCTTTATGTATTCCTTTAGGGTAATACCGTCAACCAGCTCCATAACCATATAATTTATGCCCTGATCCTCTCCCACGTCAAAAACAGACACAACGTTATTGTGCGACAGCGACGCAGACGACTGCGCTTCTTTTATAAAGTTTGAAACCACCTGCTCTTCGCCCTCAAGAGCGTCACGCAGTATTTTTATGGCAACAAAACGGTTAAGCAGCGTATCCTTTGCCTTAAACACGCTTGCCATGCCGCCGGTACCTATTTTTTCAAGTATTTCATATCTCCCGCCGAGCGTAGTGCCTACAAGATTTTCAGTATTCATCTTAATCCTCCATTCCCAATGCCACGATACTTATATTATCACGTCCGCCTCTGGAATTTGCCAGCTCCGTCAGTCCGGAAAGCCGTTCGCTGAGCGTACCTTCTTTTTTCATTCCTTCAAAAATTTCATTATCCTCGACAAAATTCGTCAGTCCGTCACTGCAAACAAGCAGTATTTCTCCGTTATACGCTTTTATTGCAATATCAACCTTTATAACGTCCTCGGCACCCATCGCTCTTGTAATGAAATTCTTCTTCGGGTGATGCTTTGCCGCCTCCGGGCTAAGCTCTCCCCGCATAACCAACTCCTGAACATACGAATGATCCCGTGTTATTTGCTTTATTTCGTTTTCACTTATTTTATATGCTCTCGAATCCCCGACGTGCGCCGTGATTATATTGTCACGATAAACCATGGCAAGCGTTGCCGTTGTTCCCATGCCCATGACCTTGTAATGATTCTTTGCATAGGTGTAAATTATGCTGTTGGCACTTACAAAGGCTCGTCGGACGACCTCGCCCGCCTCAACGTAGCTCATACCGCTTTCAAGATTGTGACTAAGATGATTTTCAATAATATCGACCGCCATTCGGCTTGCAATCTCGCCAGCCTCATGTCCTCCCATTCCGTCCGCAACAATCACATAAGGAAACTCACCGTCGCCGTGTACGGCGCAGCAGTCCTCGTTGATTTTTCTGACTTTGCCTATGTCGGTAATTAAGCCGGTCTGCATTTTCAGCTCACCCCTTTTTATTATTATCCGTTACACGCTTGCGCAGCTGTCCGCACGATGCGGAAATATCCGCTCCCAGCTCCCGCCTTACCGTTGCGTTTATGCCCAGCTCCTCAAGCTCCGTTTGAAATGCCCTTATTTCGGCATTTGTTCCTTTTTTATATTCACGCTCCTCCACCTTGTTGACCGGTATCAGGTTCACATGAGCCTTCAGCGGTCGCACAAGAGCCGCAAGCTCACGGGCATTTTCACGGCTGTCGTTTACACCGTGAATAAGCGAATATTCAAAGCTTATCCGCCGCCCCGTAAGCTGCGCATACTCGGCGCACGCCTCCGTAAGCTCTGAAATTTTATACCGATGATTCACGGGCATTATCGAGTCCCGTATTGTGTCATTCGGCGCATGAAGCGATATTGTCAATGTTATCGGCA
This sequence comes from Clostridia bacterium, assembly GCA_034090805.1. Lineage (GTDB taxonomy): Bacteria > Bacillota > Clostridia > UBA1381 > UBA1381 > Ornithomonoglobus_A. Next base: position 21,841 of record JAXDRV010000138.1, on the reverse strand, counting down.
GCTTCTCTGCCGCAAGCTTTTTTATCTGCGGCACAATTCCGCAGCTTGACAGCGTTATGTGCCGGTATCCGATATTCAGTCCCTTTTCGTGATTTACATTATGGAGAAAGGTAAGCACATTATCGTAATTGTCAAGCGGCTCGCCTATCCCCATCATTACTATATTCGATATTCGTTCGTTTAAATCCTTCTGTGCAAATATTACCTGATTAAGTATTTCCCCCGGCGTAAGACTTCTGTAAAGTCCGCCTATCGTCGAGGCGCAGAACCTGCACCCCATTCGGCAGCCGACCTGGCTTGAGATACATATCGTAAGTCCGTGGTGATACCTCATCACAACGCTTTCGATACAATTCCCGTCCGGCAGCTCAAACAGATACTTCACCGTTCCGTCAAGCTTGGAAACATATTTTTCACGTATTTTAAGCGTTGACACATATGTATCACGTTCAAGCTTTTCACGTGTCGCCTTTGAAATATTCGTCATTTCGCCGTAGCTTTCCGCACCCTTGTGCAGCCACTCAAAAATCTGAGCGGCACGGAATTTAGGCTCGCCGATGCCTTTTAAATATTCGGCAAGAGCGTCAAACTCAAAATCTTTTAAATCTATCATTTTAATTGTCCGTTCCTCCGCAAGAAGCGGCAAAAATCACATTGCTTTTCTTATTTTACATATATAAAACCCATCCGTTCCGTCAACATTTGGGTAATATGTTTTTTCAAATACTTTTTCAAAGTCTGTATTATTTTCAAGGAAAAATCCCGTAACTCCCTCGTTTTCGCTTTTCTCAACGGTACACGTCGAATACACCAGCTCGCCGCCCGTCTTAAGATATTCCGCTCCGCTTTTGAGGATCGCATACTGAATTTCAAAAAAGCTGTCCTCGGGCGATCTGTTGTACTTAATATCCGGTTTTCGTCTTACTATCCCCCAACCGGAGCAAGGCACATCACACAGCACCTTATCCGCCGTCCCCGCAAGCTCCGCTCTCGGCTTTGACGCATCTGCTTTTTTGGCAGTTATTATGCTTATTCCGAGTCTTTTTGCATTTTCCTCTATAAGGTGTATTTTATGCTCGTGTATGTCAAAGGCAAGTATTTTCCCCTCGTTCTCCATAAGCTCCGCCATATGCGTCGTTTTCCCTCCGGGCGCTGCACACATATCTATCACAAGCTCCCCGGCTTTCGGCGCAAGCGTTTCCGCTGCGGTCATTGCCGCCCTGTCCTGGACTGTATAAAATCCCTGCTTGTACAGCTCATCGGCACCTACGTTAAGTCCCGAACAGACAACCGCTCCGTTTTTGACGTCCGCCTGCGCACCGTTTTTTTGAAGTCTGTCCGCAAGCGTCTCAGCCGTTATTTTTAAACGGTTGGGTCTTAATGTAAGCTGCGGCTCGCTATTGAGTGCGGCAAGCATTTCCTCGGTAAAAGATTCTCCTAATTCCTTAACCCATTTTTCACATATCCATTCCGGGAACGAATACATCACCGACAGCCGCTTTATGCCATCAGCGGGATATTTTATGCCGTTTGACGCCGCCGCACGCAAAATTCCGTTCACAAATCCCGCCGAGGCTCTGTGCCCGTATCTTGAGGCAAGCTTTACGCTTTCATTTACGGCTGCGCTCTGCGGGATCTTCTCCGTAAAGAAAATCTGATACAGTCCCATCTGCAAAATAATATGAATATACTTTGACAGCTTTTTCATTTTTATTTTGCTGTATTGCTCTATTATATAATCAAGCGTCAAACGGCGGCTCATCACTCCGTATACAAGCGAGGTTATAAACGCTCTGTCACGTTTGTCCGTTTCGGGCGGTATTGAGCTTTTCAGCTCAAGGTTTGCGTATGCGCCCTCATACTGCGTTTTGTATAAAATTAAAAGCGCCGTTTCTCTCGGTTTTTTCATTCGGTTAATCACGCCTTCTGTTATTGATAATCATAAGCAGTCTTAAAAGCTGCAAAGCCGTTGCGGCAGCCGAGGCAACGTATGTCATCGCTGCGGCAGTCAGAGTCTTTTTTGCGCCCGTAAGCTCATCGCTTTCCAAAATCGCCATGGAATCGAGCGTCTGCATTGCACGTCTTGATGCGTTAATTTCAACGGGCAGCGTAATCAGCTGGAACACAAGAACAAGTCCGAAAAGTATCGCGCCCGCAAAGGCAAGCCTTGTCATGCCGAGAATTATCCCTATAATAAACAGCGGCATTGAAAACATATTTCCGATATTTACAATCGGTACTATTGAATTTCGTATCTTTATCGGAGCATATCCAACCTTATACTGCACCGCATGACCGCATTCGTGCGCCGCAACTCCTATTGCGGCAACCGAATCCGAATTGTACGTTGCGTCCGAAAGACGTATCACGTTTTCCTTAGGACTGTAATGGTCGGTCAAATTTCCTCCGACACGTTCTATTCGTATATGCTGAAGTCCGTTTGCGTCAAGTATTCGCCTTGCCGCCATTGCTCCCGTTATTCCTCTTGCGCTCTTTATCTTATCGTATCGGTTAAATGTCGCTTTTACGCCGAACGACGCAAACATCGTCAGCAAAAACGCAAAAATCACAAGTACGTATGTCGGGTCGAAATACATACCGTAGCCTAATCCGTAACCCATTTTTATTTTCTCCTTTCACAGGGACAATATTTCCGTTATTCGCCGAGTATAACTCCCGTTTCAATTTCATGCCCTCTGGCATAGTCCTCAACGCTCATTTTTCTGCTGCCGGCAAACTGAGCCGTTTCTATATAAATAGCACCTTCTCCCGCCGCTACCTTCATTCCGCAGCCCTTATCCATCGACAGTATCTCGCCCGGCCTTCCGCTGCCCTCCGTTACCCTTGCGGTAACAAGCTTCAGCGTTTCTCCCTTATATAAAGTATACGCAAGCGGCCACGAATTTAAGCCGCATATAAGCTTTGAAATTTCACGCGCGCTTTTTGTCCAGTCTATTTTCCCCGTTTCACGGCTTATCATCGGCGCATACGTATGTGCGTCGTGATTTTGCGGAACGGGAGTGATTTTATCTATATTTTTTATCGTTTCAACAAGAGCCTCTCCGCCGATTTTCGACAGCCTTTCAAACAGCTCCTCCGCCGTTTCGTACTCGCCTATCGGAGTTTTCACCACGTGCAGCACATCGCCGGTGTCAAGTCCTTCGTCCATTTTCATAATCGAAACTCCCGTTTCGCTTTCACCGTTTATTATCGCCCACTGAATCGGAGCAGCTCCTCTGTATTTCGGCAGCAGCGACGCATGGACGTTTATGCAGCCGTATTTCGGATAATTGATAATATACGGCGGCAGTATGCGCCCGTATGCCGTGACGACTATCAGCTCCGGCTTAAGCTCATCGAGTATCGGCATAAGCTCGCCGTTTTTCAGCTTTTCCGGCTGATATACGTTAATATTCAGCCTTTGAGCCGCAGCCTTGACCTCTGTCGGAACAAGCTTATGTCCTCTGCCCTTAGGTCTGTCCGGCTGTGAAACCACACCGACTATATCAAAGCCTGCCGCCGCCATTGCCTCAAGCGATCCTACGGCAAAATCGGGCGTTCCCATAAATAAAATTCTCAATTAATTTTCCTCCGCACTATTGCTCGATAAATTCTATTACTCTGTCCAAAAACAGCTTACCCTCAAGATGCTCGCACTCATGGCATATCGCACGTGCCAAAAGCTCCGTTCCTTCCATGGTAAACCATTTTCCGTCTCTGTCCTGAGCCTTGACCTTCACCTTATTCGGACGCTCAACCTCGCCCCAGACTCCCGGCACGCTCAGACACCCCTCCGAGCCTGTCTGTGAGCCGCTTTCCTCGATTATTTCCGGGTTTATCAGCTCAATCGCTCCGCCTCCGACATCGATTACAACGGCTCTTTTCAATATTCCCACCTGAGGAGCGGCAAGTCCCACTCCCTCACGCTGCTTCATCGTATCGTACATATCGTCAAGCAGGATATGCAGCTTTTTGTCAAAGCTTTTTACCTCCTTGCATTTTTTGTAAAGGATTTCATCGTCCTTTGTCCTGATTTCACGTATTGCCATTTTTACCTCCCAATTAATACAGCATATTCGGATTCTTGTCCACAACCACCGCCACCTCGGCAAATTCATCGTTTTCACGGCACGCAGTCCCGGCATTTTTCAACAGTCCGTTCAGCGCATCGTCATCGCTGCATTTTATCAGAATCTGCCATCGGTATTTATTTTTGATTTTTGCCATTGCCGACGGTATCGGTCCGAGTATCTGAATATTCTGCGGAATTTCGGAAATATCTCCCATAGATTTCAGAAAATATTTCGCCGCTCCGCTTACCGCCGCTTCGTTTTCGCCGCTGAAAAGTACCGCTATTATATTTGCAAACGGCGGATACCACATCATTTTGCGCTCGTTTATTTCTGTTCTGTAAAAGCTTTTGTAATCATGCTCACGCACAAGCGTTATTGCCTCGTTTTCCGGACTGTAGGTTTGTATAACGGCTCTGCCCTTTTTTGCGCCTCTTCCGGCTCTGCCGCAGACCTGCTCCAGAATATCAAAGGTTCTCTCGGCGCTGCGGTAGTCGTTTATATGGAGCATCGTGTCTGCGCTGACAACTCCCACAAGCGTTACATTTTCAAAGTCCAGTCCCTTCGCAACCATCTGCGTGCCTATCAGTATATCTGTTTTTTCCTTTTCAAAGCGTTCGAGTATCTTTTCATGTCCCTGCTTTTTCGAGGTCGTATCAACGTCCATTCGGATCGTTGACGCATTCGGGAAAAGCCTGTGAACCTCGTCCTCGACACGCTGTGTCCCGCCGCCGAAGTAGCGTATATACGGGCTTCCGCATACGGGGCATTTGATATAGTTGCTCTGCGTATGACCGCAGTAATGGCATTTCAGATTATTTTCATATTTATGGTACGTAAGCGATATGCTGCAATTCGGACATTCCGCAACGTATCCGCAGCTTCGGCATGATACAAACGTGGAAAATCCACGCCTGTTCATAAGTAGTATCGTCTGCTCTCCGGCAACAAGATTTTTTTCGATTTCACGTATAAGCGTACCCGAAAACATACTCCTGTTTCCTCTTGCAAGCTCGCCTCGCATATCGACTATGCCTATATCGGGCAGACGTGATTTATTGTAACGCTTATTCATTTCGATAAGCTCATACTCTCCCGTTCTCGCTTTATAATAGCTCTCAACCGACGGTGTTGCCGATGCAAGCAGCAGCACGCAGCCGTTTTGCTTTGCTCTGAACATCGCCGCCTCACGGGCATGGTATCTCGGCGACATTTCGGACTTGTATGTGTCCGAATGTTCCTCGTCCATTATGATTATCCCTATATTTTTCAGCGGTGCAAACACTGCGCTCCTTGCGCCTATTACTATATCCGCATCGCCGTTTTTTATCCTTTTCCACTGGTCGTACCGCTCTCCCTGTGACAGATGACTGTGAAACACCGCTATTCTTTCGCCGAAGCGTGAGAGAAATCTCGACACCATCTGCGGTGTGAGCGAAATTTCCGGCACAAGCACAACCGCACTCTTGCCGCTGTCAACGGCATGGCGTATGCTGCGCATGAAAACCTCCGTCTTGCCGCTGCCGGTAACTCCGTGCAGAAGCAGCGTTTTTGCGCCGCCGCCGTCAATGGCAGTTTTCACCGAATAAACAGCCGCCGCCTGCTCGTCGGTAGGCTTGGGAGCATTTTCAAGCTTTTTCTGCTTTTTAAACGCTCTGCGCTCAACGGTCATATCAAAAAGCTCAATGCAGCCTTTTTTGTAAAGCGCTGTAACCGCCGACGCACCGCCCTCGGCAAACCTCGCCAAATCAGCCGCCGCCATGGAATTGTTTACGCTCAGTATCTCAAGCATTCTCGCCTGAACGGGAGCCTTTTTCTCTATCTCGGCAACCTTGTCCATTGCTTCTTCGGGAGTTATCCTCAGCCTTACGGCACGGATTTTTTTATCGCCGACATTCCTTCGGGAGCGGTATTCACGTGAAAGAATATTTTTCTTTATCATATCCCGCACACGGCCTTTTATATCGGTATCAAACATGGAATAAAGCATTCCCGCCTCGATACCGCCGCCGTTATCGAGAAGTATCTCGATGATCCTTGCACGTATTTCCGATTTTTGGGGCAGCGGCTCATTTAAAATGATCCATTCCTCATTTTTAAGGCTCGTCCCTCCCGGAAGTATCGTGTGGATTATATCAAGATACGATGCAAGATACCTCTCGTGCATGAACTCGATAAGCTCAAGCATCTCCTCGTCAAAGGCAGTCACTTCATTCGCCGCACGCAGAATCTTCTTCAACCTTTTTGCGCTGCTCGTCTTTGCAAGTCCCACGCAAAAGCCCTCAACCTCCGTATTCCCCGCCGAAAACGGCACAAGCACTCTTGAGCCGATTGTGATCTTACCCTCAAGCTCCGTGGGAACAAGATAGTCAAAGGGTCTGTCCACAGCCTTTGAGCGGTGGTCAACTATGATTTTTGCAATCAAAATCAATCACCCTCCGCAGTTATTCCACGGTTGCTTCTGTTTCTTCCGTATCGTCGGCTATTTCGCTTATTTCCTCAGCCTCTGTCATCGCTGCATCAACTGCACCGAAATTAAACGGATTGTTTTCCGTTTCGGAAAGAGTGCTTATCGCCTCTGCCTTTTCCTTTTCCCATTCCTCGGCACGCTTTATCGATTCGCTGCGGACATAGCCTACCTTACCCTTTGCAATCTCGTTTACCGCAACGGTCACAGGCTTATCCGCCTTGGGATCGTACACCTCGGCGCTGTTCTGCTCCTCACTTACCATTCTTGCTCTTTTTGCCGCCATGGAAACAAGCGTGTATCTGCTGTCAACATATCTTGAAAGCTCTGTTATTCCCGGTTTGATCATCATTTTTACATTCCTCCTGACAAATTATGTAACATTTAATATTTTTCATTCAGAAGCGCTTCTACACGCTCCCTATCTTCAATTTTACGGTGAAATATCTCAGTCACCTCACGGACACATTCGTCGAAATCATCATTTACAACCACATAATTGTATTTCGGTGCCTGCTCAAGCTCCCATTTTGCCGCCGCCATACGCTCGGCAATCTGAGCCTCGTTCTCTCTGCCGCGTTCCTCAAGCCTGCGTTTAAGCTCCGCCATTGACGGCGGAACAACAAACAGCAGCACCGCCTCCGGGAACTGCGACTTCACGTTAAGCGCGCCCTGCGGCTCGATTTCAAGAAGAACATTCGTGCCTTTGTCAAGCATCTTTTCAACATTCTGCTTGGGAGTTCCGTAATAGTTGCCGTTATAAATTGCATATTCAAGCATTTCACCCGCCTCTATCAGTTCCTCAAACTCCTCACGGTACAAATAATTATACGTTACTCCGTCAACCTCGCCGACTCTTATTTCTCGAGTCGTTGCCGATACCGACAGGAATATGTTCTCCGTCCGCAGCAGCTCCTTGCAAATTGTGCCCTTACCCGTCCCGGACGGACCCGACATTACAAACAAAATACCTCTGCCCATATTAACCTCCATTTCGCCGTCCTTCATCTTTACTCTCCGTTTTTCATATCCTCGTCAAGCCTTGCGGCTATCGTTTCCGGCTGAACCGCCGAAAGAATTATATGCCCGCTGTCCGTAACGATAACGGCTCTCGTTCGTCTGCCGTAGGTGGCATTTACGAGGTTTCCCTCGTCCTCCGCCTCCCTTACTATCCTCTTTATCGGAGCGGATTCCGGACTTACCACCGCAACCACTCTTTCCGCCGCTATCATGTTTCCGAAGCCTATGTTTATGAGTTTCATACGAATCCTTTCTGTCCTTTACTCTATGTTCTGCACCTGCTCACGCAGCTTCTCTATCTCGCCCTTAAGCTCCACAACAAGCTTTGCGATTTCAATATCCTGAGCCTTTGAGCCGATTGTATTTACCTCACGGTTTATCTCCTGGATAAGGAAATCAAGCTTTCTGCCCGCAGGCTCGCCGCTGCCGATTATGTTGTAAAATTCCTCAAAGTGACTCCCAAGCCTTACAGTTTCCTCGTTTACCGCAATTTTGTCGGCAAAAATCGCCACCTCCGTAAGTATGCGGCTCTCGTCGATTTCTCTGTCGCCTAAAAGCTCATGTATTTTGTCGAGAAGTCTGTTTCTGTATTCGGCAACCGTTTCCGGGGAACGCTCGTCTATTTTCTCGGCAAGAGTTTTCATGTACTCTATTCTTTCGGTAAGATCCTTTTCGATTCGTGCGCCCTCACGCTCACGCATCGCCGAAAAAGCCTCAAGTGCCTGCGCAGTCACTCCCTTTACCAGCTCCCAAAGCTCCTCATTGTCCTCTTCTCGCCGCTCTGCCTTGAATATATCCGTAAACCTTGCGACGTTCATAACGGAAATGTCATCGTTAAGATCAAGCTCGTCACGCAGCTGCCTTAAAACCTCAACGTAATTCCTCGCCAGTGCGGAATTAAGGGTGATCTCCTTGTCCGCCTCATCGTAGCTTTCAACCGTTATGTATATGTCCACCTTGCCTCGTGTTATGTACTCCGATGCAAAGCTCCTCACACGCTCCTCCAAAAATCCGAGGTTACGGGGAACCTTTATGCTGTAGTCCGTGAACCTCTGATTTACCGAACGTATCTCCACCAATATCTTTTTTCCGCCTGTCAGACTCTCCTGTCTGCCATAGCCGGTCATACTTTTTAACATAGTGTCCGTCCTTCCGTTTTCTGTAAATTGGTTACAATAGTCCATTATTTTTTATTATATCACAAATTTAAGAAAATGAACATACTTTTTTAAAAAAAATTATTTATTTGTTGAAAGCATACATTTCTTTTAACAAATCCTCAAAATACTTGACAGCTTTGTTAAAACAGCAAAACGGAGCCGCCGCACCGAGATAATCCCCGCACGACAGCCCCGTATTATTCTGTTCTTTTTTCGTCCACAATTTCAAAATTACGCATAATTTCCCTGCGCCGCTTTGCCGCATACTGAGCATAATACCTGTGAGTTACGTCTATATTTTTGTGCCCCATCAGCTCCGCAACCATTTTTATATCCACTCCGTCCGCAAGCAGATTGCACGCAAACGTGCGCCTAAGCGCATGAGGACGTGTTTTATCGGGGTGAGTTATGCCGACTGTTGCGCAGTATTTTTTGAGTATTTTTTCAACTCCCGCAACGGTCATGCGTTTGCCCTGACGATTTATAAAAAGTGCCTGCGGCTCCTTTAGATCCTTAAGCTTTTCACGCTCGCAGATATACGCATACAACTCGTTTTCCACCTGAACGGGCATAAAAATCTCCTGCTGCTCGCCGCCCTTTCTCGTAACAATAAACGAGGAGGTGTCAAAGTCAACGTCATCTACATTGAGATTTATCAGCTCACTCACACGGCAGCCGGTGCCGAGATATGCCGTAAACAGCGCAATATCACGCTGCTTGCGCCTTAAGTATTCCGTCAGCTCCCGCCCATCGTAGTATTTTTCGCCCTCATAGATAACGTCTATCAGATTCATTGTTTCCTGAGTGGTGAGAGGCTTTTTCATTTTCTGATGCAGCTTTTTAAAATCAAGCTTATCGGTTACGTTTTGGGATATAAGGTCATTTTTGTACAGATACGAAAACAACCCTCGTATTCCCGACAGCTTGCGGTTTATCCCGAATGCGCTGTTGCGGCGAATACGTTTTATCACACGTCCCGTCGGACTGACGCTCTCGGTTTCGTATTCACGCAGATATGCGCTGAAGGTATTCAAGTCCCGTATCGTCACCTTTTCCATATGCGACGGTTCAAAATCCTCGATTTTTTCAATCTCCGGGAATTTGAAACGCTTGAGATATTCAAGAAATATTTTAATGTCAATGCTGTACCCCAGCTGAGTGTTGATGCTTTCGCCGGTGTAGGCCATTTCTATGTAATCATATACAAAGTCCGGCAGCTGCGCCAGAAATTGCTGTAGGTGTACGTGCTTGTTCATTCGGTTTATACCTCTCTGAATAATTGCAGGATGCGCCGCTTATTTTTCCTTAACCATATAATGCGGAAAAGAAGCCTGTCATCACTTTTGCTACGCAAAAGCCGCACTCCGTGCGTCCGAACTTCTTTTCGGTGAGTGCAGATTGCCGCACTCGGCAACGCCGACGTATATGTATACTTCAAATTGCTGAGTGTGGTAAGATGCACCGCTTATTTTTCCTTATCCATATAATGCGGAAAAGAAGCAAGCAGATTGCCGCACTCGGCAACGCCGACGTATATGTATACTTCAAGTTGCTGAGTGCGGTGAGATGCGCCGCTTATTTTCCGCATTATTTTCTGCGATCTTCCATTTCTTCGTATATATCCGCCCATGTCATGCCGTTGTCCACAAGCATTACGGTGAGGTGATACATCAAATCCGCTACCTCGTACTTTATCTCGTCCTTGCTGCGGTTCTTGCCCGCTATTACTACCTCTGCCGCCTCTTCGCCTACCTTTTTGAGGATTTTGTCCTCGCCTTTGTCAAAAAGGTAGTTTGTGTAGCTGCCGGCTTCGGGATTGTTTTTCCTGTCGATTATTACCGCTTGCTCACGCAGAACTATGTCCGAGGGTGCTGTCGGCTCTGTATCCTCAACAAGCTCGCCGTTTTCAAGCTTTCTGAAAAAGCAGCTGCGATTGCCTGTATGGCACGCCGGTCCCGCCGGAGTCACAAGCAGAAGAACACAGTCCTCGTCACAGTCAAGACGTATTTCATCAACAAACATATAGTTGCCGGAGGTGTCGCCCTTTACCCATATTTCCTGTCTGCTTCTTGACCAGAAGGTCGCTTTTTTTGTTTCTGCGGTTTTGTTGAAGGTTTCCTCATTCATGTAGGCAACCATCAAAACCTCTTTTGTTTCTTTATTTTGTACTACTGCCGGTATTAAACCTTTTTCATCAAATTTCACAGCCGTTTTCTCCTTTTATACTATTATTTTAAGCGATTGCAAAACTCAGATTCCCACTGAATTTGAGATGTTTCTGCTTGAATTTCGTCATCCCTCACTGCGTTCGGGAACTCGCCGAAACTCAATCATAAACATCACAAATTCTTTCAAAATCATAGGATTTGTGAGTGTTTTTGAGTTTGTTCGGACGAGTTACCGATAGGGATGCTTGAGTACGAATAAACTCAAAAATACTCTCAAATCCCAAACTGATATTTTACAATTACCTATACTGTTATTTTAATTTCAGCAAATGCCTGTTTTGGGCAAGGTATTCTATTCCCGAAATTACGGTGAAGAATATCGAAATCCATATAAGCACCGCCGATATGAGCATTCCCGTAGGCTCCGGGATTATCGGAAGATTGAGTATCAGAATCGATGCGATAATCGCCGCCATCTGCGACACTGTCTTGAACTTTCCCCAAAATGACGCCGCTATCACCTTGCCCTCGCCGACTGCGCACAGCCGTATCCCGGCAACCATAAATTCACGTGTGAGTATAAGCATCAGAGCCCAGGAATTGATTACTCCTCTTTGCATAAAAATAACAAACGCCGCCGTTGTCAGCACCTTATCGGCAAGAGGATCCATGAATTTGCCGAAGGTCGTTATCTGATTTCTCTTTCTTGCTATCTGACCGTCAAACATATCCGTAAGCGACGCAAGCACAAACACTCCCAGTGCCGCCATCTGCCACGCAAAGCCCTCTTTAAGTAAAAACACCATAAACACCGGCACAAGTATCACTCTGAAAATTGTAAGCTTATTCGCCGTATTCATAGATTCACCTTCCTTCCGCTCAAATCATATTCATCGGCATCGAGAATTTCCACTTTTATTATATCTCCCTCGGCAACCTCGTCCTCCGTTCCGAAATATACTCTTCCGTCAACGTCTATGCTGTCGCCTCTGCTCCTGCCGTAGAATAAATAGCTTTCCTCGTCATAGCCCTCGACTATGACCTCTGTTACACTTCCTATTTTTGCCCTGTTAAGCTCAAGCGATATTCCCTGCTGAAGCGTCATCAGCTTATCAAGCCGCTCCTGCTTGACCTCATCGGTAAGCTGCCCGTCAAAATCCGCAGCAGCCGTTCCCTCCTCACGGGAATATGCAAATACTCCCATTCGGTCAAATCGAACCTCCTTGACAAATTCGCACAGCTCGCCGAACTGCTCCTCGCTCTCACCGGGGAATCCCGCTATTATTGATGTTCTGATAACAGCATCAGGCATTTTGCTGCGTATCATGTTTATTTTATCAAGCATCTCACGCTTGTTTGTGCGCCTTGCCATGCGCCTTAAAATCTCGTCATTGCCATGCTGAACGGGCATATCTATGTAATTGCAGATTTTTTCGTGCTTTGCCATTGTGTCTATCAGCTCCTCGGTCACCGCCTCGGGATAGAAATAATGCGCACGTATCCATTGGATTTTATCTATTTTAACAAGCTCCTCAAGCAGCTTGGCAAGCGAAGAGCCTATGTCGCTGCCGTACCTCGTTGTATCCTGAGCAATCAGTATCAGCTCCTTTACGCCTTTTTCGGCAAGAGCCTTTGCCTCCTCAATGATATTTTCCGGCGAACGGCTGCGGAAATGACCTCTGATTTTCGGTATCGCACAATATGTGCAGTTATTGTCGCAGCCGTCGGCAATTTTCAAATATGCCGTATACGGCGGCGTTGAAAGTATTCTCGGCAGATGATCGTCCGGCGTTCTGTCCGCATTCGTGCATTTTGCTTCACGCACTCCCTCTGCCGCTTTATTTATACATTCGCATATCTCGTCAAAATCACCGGTACCCAACACATAATCAACCTCCGGCATCTCGATAAGCACCTCGTCCTTATACCGCTGCGCAAGACAGCCGGTCACGATCAGCAGACGGCATCTGCCCTCTGTTTTGTATCGTGCCATATCGAGTATCGCGTCTATTGACTCAGCTTTTGCCGAATCGATAAATGCACAGGTGTTGACGATAAGCACCTCGGCATCGTCCGGGTTATCGACAAGCGTGTGTCCGTTCGCCGCAAGCAGTCCGAGCATTATCTCTGCGTCGGTCTGATTTTTTGCGCAGCCAAGGGACAGCATACCCACACTAAATCCCATAAATTCTCCTTTCAGATATTAGTTCATACACTGCTCTATGCAGTCCTTTATATCATACAAATCATAGCCTCGGTACATAAAATACCTTATGCACCTCTCTACGCTTTTACGCTCAAAATCACCGCCAAGCTTTCGCTCAACAAGCCTTGCCAGCTCCTCCGTATCGTCCTCAAGCTCAAGAAGTACCTCCTCTGCCGTTTCGGAATCGATCCCAAGCGCATAAAGCTCGCTTTTTATGCGGCGTTTGCCGTACTTTTTTAAATTCTTTAAATCCGCCGCCTTGCGCTTTGCAAAATCGGCATCGTTCACAAGCTTGTATTCACGGCAGAAATCGAGTATACCCTCAATATCCTCGTCCTCTGCTCCCGCACGCCGTAGCTTGCCCGCAAGCTCCTTTTCCGAATGTGCCCGAAACGTCAGCAGCCGCAGTGCTTTATCCTTTGCTTGTTCATATGTCAACGGTTCGTTTTTTTTCATATCAATCCAATTTAAAATATCCGAACAGCTCTCCGAAATCAACTCCGCCTATCACCTTATCACGATACTGCTCCGTCAGATGCTTGTGTCCCGAAACCATCTGCTCGGATTTTATTCCGTATGACAGTGACAGATACGCCTCAATGTATGCCGAAAGATGATCGCAGCCTCGTATTATCCTGCCGTCAAGCGGATTGAAATAATCATCGTTATACAGCTCGTTTATCTCCTCGGAGGTTACTGTTTTTACCTCATTATTAATTTTTATCTTTGAAGAAAATTCATCTCTTGTATAGTAGTCTACCTCCTCATGCCACTGCGGAGGCAAAAGCGGATATATAACCGCCTTCATCTGCTCTTCCTCTATTTCGTGAATAATGCTGTCAAGCCCCTTGACAGACGCTTTTACCGGGGAAACAATATCCCTTGTCATGACCTCCGGCAAATCGTGGAACAGCCCCGACATGAAATTATTCACAAGTCTTGCCTTGCACGGCGGAGCTTTAAGCTCCAAAGTCGTGAAATACGAAAGTATCGCAACAACAAGCATATGCCCCATTACAAACGTCTGCGGCATTCTTACCGCCTTCGCCCACCGCTGCTGATACCTCAGCTTTCCGATAAGCGACAGGAACTCCCGGAGATATTCGCTGCCCGCAAAATATCTGAAGCCGCTGAACGTATCGCACTCGGCAAGCCCCTGCGCCATCTCACGCTTTACCTGCTCAATGCCGAAGGTTTCCGTGTTCATCGGATATATAATCTTAAATTCCCAGTTGCTGGCATGATAATGCGCCGCCTTGAGGATTTTTTTCTCAAGCTCCGAATATTCGGGATCGCTGTAATACCGCTGCATTTTTTCAAAAAAGCCGCCGCCTATCGGCTCAAGCTCATCTCGCAGCTCCTCCATAACCCATTTATCAATCTGTTTTCCCTTTTCATTGACAAGCTTATGGTATATCGGAGGCTTTATGTCCGTCAGTATCGATCGGTGGAAAAATTCAAATATCCCGCCCTCGATAAGCTTGAGCATATCGACTCCTTCGCCCTCGCATTTTGCGAGAACATAAGCGTAAAACATCTTATGCGCCTGTTTGTCAAGCTCCGTAAAGCCCGTCCACGGACGTATATGGTCGTTCCAGCGCTGAATGGACGCCGTTTCGTAGATTAGTGAAATGAGCCTTTTTGTAATCATAGCGATACCTCACATTAAATTCACTTATTCTTTTATTACGTTATATCCGTTCTTTTGAAGAAGCTTTACAACCTTCTGCCCATGCTCCTTACCGCCTACCTCGCAAGCCATGTGGATTATAGCCTCATTGGGGTCAAGCTCCGCACTGAAACGGTCGTACTGAACCATGATTATATTTGCGCCCGCCTCGGACAGCACCTTTGAAAGATGCTCAAGACTTCCCGGAATATCAAGCAGCGTCGTGCAGAATTTCAGCTTGCGCTCACGTGAAGCAAGACCGAGGTCGATTATTCTTTGTATAAAGCTTACGTCTATATTTCCTCCCGAAAGCACACACGCAACCTTTTTGCCCTTAACGTCCACCTTTCCGTTAAGAACCGCCGCAAGCGGTGTTGCGCCCGCCGGCTCAACCACCTGCTTTGTTCTCTCAAGCAAAAGAAGTATCGCCGAGCTTATCTCTCCCTCCGAAACAGTCACAACATCATCTGCGTATTTGTTGATAAGCTCAACCGTCTTTGTGCCGGGAACCTTTACGGCGATACCGTCCGCAATCGTCGACGCCGTTTCGGTCGTCATATGCTTTTTGTTTTTAAAGGACTGTGCTATCGCCGGTGCGCCCTCAGCCTGTACGCCTATTATCTTTACTCGCGGATTAATATGCTTTATGCAGGCCGCAACTCCCGCAAGAAGTCCTCCGCCGCCCGCAGGCACAAGCACCATGTCAACCGTCGGCAAATCCTCAAGTATCTCTATTCCGATCGTACCCTGACCCGCCATAACCTCAAGGTCATCATACGGGTGAAGGAAGGTCGCTCCCTCGGTTTCCTGAATTTCCACTGCCTTGTTGTAAGCATCATCGTAGCAATCGCCGTGCAGCACAACCTTTGCGCCGTAGCCCTCCGTTGCCGCAACCTTCGCTATAGGCGTTGATTTGGGCATAACGATCGTTGCCGGAATGCCGTGTACATGAGAAGCGTACGCCACGCCCTGTGCGTGGTTGCCGGCAGATGATGCAACTCCCGACGTTATCTCGCCCCGCTCTATCAAAGCAGCTATTTTATTTGATGCTCCTCTTATTTTGAATGAGCCGGTTTTCTGCTGATTTTCAAATTTAAGATAAATTTCACCGCCGGTCATACCCGAAAAGGTCGTGTTTCTCTCAATCTTTGTACGGTGAATCGTGCCCTTAAGCCTTTGCGCCGCTTTCTCTATTTCCTTCAGTTCCAAATCCATTTGACATTCCTCCATAAGGTGCTGCTGCGCATAAGTGTCATTCTGCATAGTTCTGCGTTTTATGCAAAATACCGGCGGCGCAGCGGTCGCCTGATTTTTGTATAGTATTTCATCTTATTTATTATACTATATTATTCTCCTTTTTTCAATAGCAAATTGCACATATTTTTGTCGCACGTTATTGTTATATATTGTAATAATACGCAAAAAATGTTTTAAAAGGTGCGTAAATACTGATTTTCCGCCGAATTTTTTCATATATCGTCTGTAATTTGCGCCATTATGCTTTAATACTGCGTCAAAGTTTTTTCAACCATTTTTACAATAACTTTTTCAGTATATGCTGCTGAAAAATGCAGAAATTAAATTAGACAATTGCAAAATGACGGTTGGGGATTTGAGAGTATTTTTGAATTTATTCGTACTCAAACATCTCTTGCGATAACTCGTCCGAACAAACTCAAAAACGCTTTCAAATCCTACCGGTTGTTACAATTTCGGAAGAATTTGTGATGTTTATGATTGAGTTTCGGCGAGTTACCGAACGAAGCGAGGGATGTCTGAGCAGAAGCTTAATCAGAAATATCTCAAATTCATATGAGATTTCACATTTTGCATATGTCTGGAAATTAAATCCACAAGGAGGTGAAACTGTTGGAAAATTTACAAAAAATAACAGCTGCCGTAACGGCTGTGTTTTTACTTTCTTTCGGAATTGCGTATGCGGAATGCACATATGTACGTCCGTGCGGCGAGGCGGTCGGAATAAAGCTTTATACGGAGGGACTGCTTGTTGTGGGCATATCCGATGTTCAGGACGTAAATGGTGAAAAAATTTCCGCAGCACGTGACGGAGGTATAAGAACGGGAGATATTATCATGCGTGCCGGAGATCGTGAGCTGAACAGTGCGGAGGAGCTTGAGGAAGCCGCAAAAAATTCCTCCGGCGAGCTTTCTCTCGATATTATGAGAAGCGGAGAGCATATACGTACCTCCGTCCGTCCCGTGCTTACCGAAAGTGGGCAGAGACTCGGTCTTTGGGTGCGTGACAGCACCGCCGGTATCGGTACGGTCACATACCTGAGCGAAAACGCAGACTCTTATGCGGCTCTCGGTCACGGGATAACGGATGTGGATACAGGTAATATTCTTTCCTTAAAATCAGGCAATATTCTGAGCTGCACGAATATTTCCGCAGAAAAATCAAAAAAAGGCAGCGTCGGAGAGCTGAGCTGCACGTTTGACGGAGATGTTATAGGCGATATAGGCGCAAATTCAAGAGTAGGTATTTTCGGAAAAGCGGATTTTGAAAATCCCGAAAAATACGAAAAGCTGCCCGCTGCGGAGCTTGACGAGATAACGGAGGGAGATGCGGTTATACGCTGCAATCCGGACGGAAACGGCGTATGCGAATATGACATTAAAATAAGAAGCATATCGCATCGTGCTTCGGCGGACAAGACTCTTGTAATTGAGGTGACGGATAAGGAGCTTATATCAAAAACAGGCGGAATAGTCCAGGGAATGAGCGGCAGTCCGATTATCCAGAACAGCAAAATCGTCGGTGCGGTCACGCACGTATTCGTAAACAATCCCGTAAAGGGATATGGGATTTTTATAGGAAATATGCTGAATACCGAACGATATACGGTTCGATAAATATAAAATATCCCCTGCCGAAATCCGACAGGGGATATGAATTTTATTTATCCGCAAGCATTCTGTTTACGGCGCTTATCAGTGCGTATACGGACGCTGTGTTTATGTTTGCGTCAACGCCTACGCCCCAGTAAACCTTATCGGAATTATCCGCCTTAAGTCCTATATACGCCGCTGCGTGAGATGCGGACGAACGCTCAAGTGCGTGTTCGGTGTAATCGGATATTTCAAAATCTCTGTCGAGCATCTTTCTCATTCCCGCACACAAAGCGTCAAGAGGTCCGTTTCCGACTCCCGATACGTTGCTTACCTTGCCCTCGTACTCAATCGTTGCGCTCAGCTCAGTATTGCTGCCGCTGTTGGAGGAATGATAAAAGCGTGTCTTTATCGGATCGTTTACGTTTACGTATGTATCCTTAAATGCCTGATGTATCTCGTGATTTGAAAGCACGGTCTGCTTTGCGTCCGACATATCGTTCACAAACGCGCTGAACTCAACAAGCATCTGCTTGGGCAGCTTATAGCCGTACTTGTTTTCCATAACATAGCTTACTCCGCCCTTGCCGGACTGGCTGTTAATCAAGATAGGCTCGTATTTTCTGCCTATATCAGTCGGGTCTATTGTAAGATACGGATTTGCCCACTTGCCGTCCTCGGTACGTGAATATTCGTCCATACTCTTTTTGATTGCGTCCTGGTGTGAGCCGCTGAACGCAACGTATGCCATATCGCCGGCATACGGATGTCTGGGGTGAACGGGCAGCTTGTTGTATTTTTCAAACACAGCCACAATCTCGTCAATGTTGGTTATGTCAAGCTGCGGGTCTATTCCCTGGACAAATATATTCAGCGCAACGGTAATAATATCCGTGTTTCCCGTTCTCTCTCCGTTTCCGAACAGCGTACCCTCAACTCTGTCCGCACCTGCGATAATTCCCAGCTCCGTGGACGCTACGCCCGTACCTCTGTCGTTATGAGCGTGCAGGCTTATCAGCAGATTTTCACGGTTATTAAGATGCTTGCACATATATTCAATCTGATCCGCATATACATTCGCCGTTGCAACCTCTATTGTTGACGGCAGGTTTACTATGACCTTGCGCTCCGGTGACGGCTCAAGCACGTCAAGAACAGCGTTCGTTACCTCTGCCGCATAATCCATCTCCGTACAGGTAAAGCTTTCCGGCGAATACTCGTATCTGATATTTCCGTCAAGCTCGGATTCCACAAGCTCCTTTACAAGCTTTGCTCCGTCTACGGCAAGCTTTTTGATTTCTTCCTTATCTTTATGGAACACAACACGCCTTTGGAGCGTTGATGTGGAATTATACAAATGAACGATTGCGTTCTTCGCACCCTTAAGTGCCTCTATGGTTTTCTTGATTATATGCTCCCTCGCCTGTGTAAGCACCTGAATCGTTACGTCATCAGGGATTATATCCTCATCGATAAGACGGCGGATAAATTCAAATTCCGTTGCCGACGCAGCCGGAAAGCCGACCTCTATTTCCTTAAAACCGATTTTTACAAGAAACTTGAAAAATTCAATCTTTTCGTCAATGGTCATGGGCGAATACAACGCCTGATTTCCGTCACGGAGGTCAACGCTGCACCATAAAGGCGCATGGGTAATCCCCTTTGATGGCCACTCTCTGTTTTCCAGGGGAACCGGATGGTACATTTTCTGATACTTTTGGTAATTCATAAACGTTCTCCTCTTTCATAAATAAAGTAAAAATAAACCAAAAAAACCGAGCCACAATGTGACCCGATCCTGTTTCCTATCATCAGCACAACAGAATAAAACCGAAGACCACATTGTCAATTCAGTTCTGAAGTAGTAGGAGTGTATTTAGATTTTCGTTTAATAAATGATACATAATTATCTCCCATTCCGCCGCCATGCGGCGACACAAATCATAACGTGGAAAAGAAGCCTGTCATCACTTTTGCTTCGCAAAAGCCGCACTCCGTGCGTCCGCCCTTCTTGGCGGTGAGTGCAGATTGCTCTTTTGAGGAGCGACGACGTATGTTGATACTTCAAGCTCCGATAAAGGGCAAAATGCGCCGCTTATTTTTCGCGTTAATAGCTCCTTACCTCTCTTTGTACTATTTATTGATATTTTATACTAAAATCCGAAAAATGTCAAGGTTTTTTGTTTTAAAATCTTAACCTTTGTATATTTTTCATATATTTTTATTCCACAATGCCGCCGCCGACCACAATATCACCATCATAAAACACCACCGACTGCCCCGGCGTCACTGCTCTTTGCGGCTGACGGAACACCGCCTTCACACGTCCGCCGCCGAGATACGTTATCTCAGCCTCCGAGGGCTTAGCCTGATAGCGTATTTTTGCGGTAACGTCAAGCGTTCCGCGCGGAGCCTCTCCGCTGATGAAATTCATGCTGCGGGCGGTGAGAGAATCGGAAAACTCCATGCCCTTTTCGCCGAGTGTTATCGTGTTTTTTTCGCTGTCGATATTCATAACGAACATAGGCCGTCCGTATGCGCCTATGCCCTTGCGCTGACCTATCGTGTAATATATAAGTCCCTTGTGTCTGCCGATAACATTTCCGTTTACATCGAGAATATCCCCCTCCGAAGGCTTGTAATCGGAATTTTCGAGTATAAACCGAGCGTAATCTCCGTCCTCGACAAAGCAAATCTCCTGGCTGTCGGGTTTGTTCGCAACATCAAGACCGAGGCTTGCCGCAAGCTCACGCACACGCTTTTTTTCATATCCGCCGAGCGGAAACAGCGTCCTTGAGAGCTGTTCCTGAGTGAAATTATACAGAAAATAGCTCTGATCCTTTTCCCCGGACGCTCTTAAAACGTACTTCCCTCCGAGCATTTCTATTTTTGCATAATGCCCCGTCGCAACGTAATCTATGCCCTCTCTTACGGCATAGCGGAACATTTCCCCGAATTTAAGATGCTTGTTGCACATGACGCACGGATTCGGCGTTCTGCCGCAGGCGTATTCATCTATAAAATAATCAATCACCTCGCGACGAAACTCATTTCTGAAATCAAGGAGCCTGAACTCTATACCGAGCCTGTCGCACACAGCGGCTGCATCGTCGGCGGCATTTTTTGCTCCGTCCCACAGACGCATCATCACTCCGATCACATTATATCCCTGTTCCTTAAGCACAGCAGCCGCCGCAGATGAGTCAACACCGCCCGACATACCGATGATTACACTTTTCATAACGATCTCCTTTAGATTAAATGCTCTATAAGCGTCTTTACACCTATAAAAATCAGCATCAGTCCGCCGAGGATTTCTGCTTTTTCTCCGAGTATATCCCCGCATTTACTTCCTATAAAAATACCCGCAAACGAAAACGCAAACGCAACAACTCCGATTATAACCGCCGGGACGAGTATCGGCGTACCGACCGCCGCAATCGTGATTCCCGCCGCAAGTGCGTCAATGCTCGTTGCAACTGCCATCATCGTAAGCGTAGGAAGTCCGAGAGGATCCTTAGGCACCTCACGCTCCTCCCGTCTTGCCTCGATTATCATATGTATTCCCAAAAACAAAAGCAGTCCGAACGCTATCCAGTGGTCAAATGCCTTTATGTACTCAAACGCAAACCCTGCCAAAAAGCTGCCTATACATGGCATGATAAACTGAAATCCGCCAAAAAACAAGCCTATCCTTACTGCGTCCTTTATTCTAATCTTTTTCAGTATTATTCCGTCCGTAACGCTCACTCCGAATGCGTCCATCGCAAGCGCCGCCGCCAAAAACAAAATCGAAATAATATCCATAATCTCACTCCCTGCCGTCTTGCTGAATTATTGCGAAAACACACCACATATTATAATTTTATGGCGAATAATGAAAATTTATCATGATTATGTGAAATAATAACATTTACCTTTTGCATTTTTAGTGTTAAAATAGAGATGTTAAAGAAAATCTTTAACATCTCTCTCTTTTAATAATATTTAAAAAGCGCCGTTAAGGCGTTTTTTAATTAATGACTGCTGAACAATTATGAAACGCAGCCGCATAGCGGCTTAAAAGCGTTTCATAATTGTTCAGGTGCAAGATTTTTTCATAAATATGAAAAAATCCTTGCACCCCAAATAAATATTTTGTTCTCAAAATATTTATTTGGGCAGACTTTATCAATGCGAACTGTGTAAAATCTCTGATTTTACACGAAAAATTTTGACAATAGTCATAATT
>JAXDRV010000137.1:0-23983 GCA_034090805.1 Clostridia bacterium | reverse complement strand
TTGGGCAGACTTTATCAATGCGAACTGTGTAAAATCTCTGATTTTACTCGAAAAATTTTGACAATAGTCATACTTTTTCCAAATGCGATTGAAACTCGCATTTGTTCAGTGAGCATTCTTTAATACTGCTATTGATTTTTTTGATAAATAATTGTATAATATAGGTGATTGTAAAATGCCGGTTTGGGATTTGAGAGTATTTTTGATTTTATTCGTACTCAAACATCCCTTGCGGTAACTCGTCCGAACAAACTCAAAAACACTCTCAAATCCTATAACAAATTACACTTTTGGAGGAATTTGTGATGTTTATGATTGAGTTTCAGCGAGTTCCAAGAGAGAGCGAGGGTGTGTAGGGGGCGGTGTCCCTGCCGCCACGTAATCAGAAACATCTCAAATTCCGTGGAAATCTGAGTTTTACAATCGCCTAATTGTATAATATATAATGAGGTGTTATTGATGAAAACTAAAATTCTCAACATATTAAAAAACACGGACGGCTATGTTTCCGGTGAGGAAATAAGCCGCACGCTGAACGTTTCCCGTTCTGCCGTATGGAAGCATATAAAGGCTCTGAAAAAAAGCGGATACGTTATTTCATCGGTCACAAACAAGGGGTATCGTCTTGAAGGCTCAGATGTAATCAGCACAGATGAAATTCAAAGTATGCTCGATACAGAGTTTATAGGCAGGACGCTTTTTTATACGAAGGAAACCGATTCCACAAACAACGATTGCAAGCGTAATTCCGATATGCCGGACGGCACTGTCTACATTGCGGATATTCAAACAGGCGGTAAAGGCAGGCGCGGAAAGGTCTGGGTTTCACCTCCCGGCAGCGGCGCTTGGTTTTCGGTTTTGCTAAAGCCGAATATACGCCCCGAAGCTATATCGAAAATAACGCTCATAGCAGGACTTGCGGTATGCCGTGCCGTAGGCTGCGGTGCAAAAATAAAGTACCCGAATGATATTGTTATCGGAACGCGCAAGGTATGCGGAATACTGACAGAGCTGTCCGCAGAGCTTGACACCGTGAATTACGCAGTTTGCGGAATAGGCATAAATACCGCCGCAGAAGCCTTCGAGGGAGAGCTCGCCGACAAGGCGACCTCGATTTTTATCGAAACGGGACAACGCCCATCACGCCCGGCACTTATTGCAAAGGTACTTAATGAGCTTGAAAAATTATATAAGCTCTTTCTTGAGCAGGGACTTGAGCCTATCATGGAGGAATACAAGGCAAACTGTGTCACATACGGCAGTGAGGTTGTCGTTACCTATAACAAGGAACAAATATGCGGCATTTGCAGCGATATAACCCCTAACGGCAGCATAATTATAAATACCGGTCGGGAGAAGCTTGAAATAAGCTCCGGCGAGGTATCTGTGAGAGGCATTTACGGATATGTTTAAGTATTTAATGTTAGAAATATGTTAAATTTATGAATAGATTGTAAATTGTTAGCACTCAGCACCGTTGAGTGCTAATTTTCTATTGACTTTTAGGTTAAAAAGTATTATTATATATTATAGAAATTTATCAATGCAAATTGAAAGGAAGTAATTTATATGGCAAAGGGAAATATTTCTGTAGATTCGGAAAATCTGTTTCCGATAATTAAAAAATGGCTTTACTCGGACAAGGATATATTTTTGAGAGAGCTTGTTTCAAATGCGTGCGATGCTGTTACAAAGCTGAAAAAGCTTGCGGGCATCGGCGAGGCGTCGCTTGAGGATGATCCGCAGTTCAAGGTTACGGTTCGCATTGACAAGCCGAACGGCAAGCTGATCGTAAGTGATAACGGTATCGGTATGACCGCCGAAGAGATTGACAAGTACATCAATCAGATTGCATTTTCGGGTGCAAGTGATTTCCTTGCAAAGTATAAAGATGAGGAAAACGAGGGTGCTCAGATAATCGGACATTTCGGTCTTGGATTTTACAGTGCGTTCATGGTAAGTGATTCGGTTGAGATTGATTCGCTGTCCTATGCAGACGGTGCTGTACCGGCAAAATGGGTATGCGACGGCTCGATGGAGTTTGACATGAGCGAGGGTACAAGAACCGAAAGAGGTACGACAATTACTCTGACAATAGCAGAGGACAGCAAGGAATTTCTTGAGGAATCAACGATACGTCAGATCCTCCACAAATACTGCTCGTTCCTGCCTACCGAAATTTACATTGAAAACGCAGAGGACGAAGAAAAAGCCGATACGGACAAAGAGGAGGAAAAAGCAGCTCCGAAGCCGATAAACAACACCACTCCCCTTTGGATGAAAAAGCCGTCGGAATGCACGGACGAGGAATACAAGGAATTTTACAGAGATGTATTCATGGACTTTAATGAGCCGCTGTTTTGGATTCATCTTAATGTTGATTTCCCGTTCAACCTCAAGGGAATACTGTATTTCCCCAAAATAAATATGGAGTTTGCCAGTCAGGAGGGACAGATCAAGCTGTTCAACAATCAGGTATTCGTTGCCGACAACGTCAAGGAGGTAATACCTGAATTTCTGATGCTTCTCAAGGGTGTAATCGACTGTCCCGATCTGCCGCTTAACGTATCGAGAAGCTTCCTGCAAAATGACGGATACGTTAAGAAAATATCAGCGCATATCACGAAAAAGGTTGCGGACAAGCTCACCGGAATATATAATACGGATAAGGAAAGCTACGAAAAATACTGGGACGATATAAATATATTTATTAAATACGGCTGCATAAGAGATGAAAAATTCTATGATAAGATCAAGGATGTAATAATCTTCAAGACCACCGATGGCAAATATGTAACGCTTAACGAATACCTCGACGGAAAGGACAAAAAAGAGGTTTATTACGTTTCCGATCCTAAACTTCAGTCGCAGTATATTAATATGTTTAAGGAGCAAGGCCTCGAAGCGGTTGAACTGCCGACGATGATGGATACTCATTTTATCTCGTTCCTTGAAATGAAAAATACCGATGTTAAATTCAAGAGAATTGACTCCGTTCTTTCGGAAACTGCCGAGGAATCGGATGCCGATGAGGAAAAGTCAAAAGCGGTTATTGAAAAGTTTAAGTCAAGAATAAATGATGAAAATTTGAAAATAGAGGCTAAAATACTGAAAAATCCCGACATTCCGGCAGTTATTCTTCTCGGTGAGGAATCAAGACGTATGCAGGAAATGTACCGTTCCTACGGTCAGCAGATGGCAGGCATGGCAAGTATGTTCCATGATGAATTTACGCTTGTAATCAATATGAACAACTCTCTTATCCAAAAGCTTGATACGCTTTCGGAGGAGGACGCAAATCTTGTTATGGATCAGGTTTATGACCTTGCAAAAATCAGCCACAGTCCTCTCCCCGCCGACGCTATGACAAAGTTTATAGAACGCTCGAATATGCTGCTTAACAAAGCATTATAAAAAAGCTTTTGATAAAGTTGCGCCTTTGGCGCAAGGTAAGCTTTTTTGCTAATAGGAAATTGAGAAATTTCCTATTGGATAAAAACAATCACCCCTCCAATAAATAAGACGGGGTGATTGTTTTGTTGTATGCTTATAAAAATCCCTCTCCGATTCGGAGAGGGATTTATTATTTATTTAATCATTGATGCAACTTCATCTGCGAAGTTTTCTTCACGCTTTTCAAGACCCTCGCCCGTTTCAAAACGCGCAAAGCTCTTTAATTTGATGTCAGCGCCGACTGTCTTTGAAACCTGCTCAAGATACTTTGCAACAGTTTCCTTATTTTCAGCCTTAACATATTCCTGTTCAAGCAGACAAATTTCCTTAAGCTCCTTGTTAAGACGGCCTATGATCATCTTCTCGATAATGTTATCCGGCTTTGATGCGTTCTTGGGATCGTTCTTAGCCTGAGCCACAAGGATTTCCTTTTCATGCTCTTTATAATCCTCAGGAACATCTTCGCTTGAAAGGTACTTGGGGTTAAGAGCTGCAATCTGCATTGCAACGTTTCTTAATGCTGTGTTTACCTCATCGCAAGCGGGTGCTTCAGCCTCAACAAGCACGCCTATCTTTCCTGCTGCGTGGATGTAATCGGTAACAACGCCATCTGTTTCTATTCTTGCAAAACGTCTGATGTTCATGTTTTCACCGATTTTTGCAATCTTTGCTGTCAACAGCTCGCCGATTGTCATTTCACCGCAGGGGCAGGTGCAAGCCTTAAGTGCTTCAACGTCTGCCGGATTCTCCTTTGCAACTGTCTTTGCAACATTTGCAACAAATTCCTGGAACTCCTCATTCTTTGCAACGAAGTCTGTTTCAGCGTTAACCTCAACAACTACGCCTACGTTTCCGTCGATATATGACTTAACCATACCCTCGGCAGCAACTCTGCCTGCCTTCTTTGCAGCGGTAGCAAGTCCCTTTTCTCTTAAATACTCAACAGCCTTGTCCTTATCGCCGTCTGTTTCGGTAAGAGCCTTTTTACAGTCCATCATACCGCAGCCGGTCATTTCTCTTAATTCCTTTACGTCTTTTGCTGTGAATGCCATTTTCGTTTCCTCCTATTAAAATCTATCTGTATTAAAGATTATTCCTCTGTTTCAGCTTCTTCAGCCTCTTCAGCCTCGGCAACAGCGTCCTCGCCCTGTCTGCCCTCGATAATAGCATTTGAAATCGTTGATGCGATAAGCTTTACCGCACGTATAGCATCATCGTTGCCCGGAATAACGTAGTCAACCTCATCGGGGTCGCAGTTTGTATCAACAATTGCAACAACGGGAATGCCCAGCTTCTTTGCTTCAGCTATGGCAATCTTTTCCTTTCTCGGGTCAACAACGAACATACACTCAGGTATCTTCTTCATTTCCTTGATACCGCCGAGGTACTTTTCAAGCTTATCTCTCTGAGCCTTAAGCTTTATAACCTCTTTCTTGGGAAGCAGGTCAAATGTACCTTCCTCCTCCATCTTGTTAATCTGAGCAAGTCTTTCAATTCTCTTCTGAATTGTCTGGAAGTTTGTCAGCATACCGCCGAGCCATCTTGCGTTTACGTAGTACATTCCTACTCTCTCAGCCTCTTCCTTTATTGAGTCCTGAGCCTGCTTCTTTGTACCTACGAACAGTACCTCGCCGCCGTCAGCAGCAATATCTCTTACAAAATAGTAAGCCTCTTCAACCTTCTTAACTGTCTTCTGAAGGTCAATGATGTAGATACCGTTTCTCTCCGTGAAGATGTACTCAGCCATTTTAGGGTTCCATCTTCTTGTCTGGTGACCGAAATGTACTCCCGCTTCGAGGAGCTGCTTCATTGAAATTACGTTTGCCATTTTAAAATCCTCCTTGTTTTTGTTCCTCCATACTCATCCTCTCGCATAAACACCCCGGCAAAAGGGCAACATTTACGCAATCCGAATATGTGTGTATTTTTCATACCGTGATATTATATCACAACATTACGCAAAATGCAAGTATTTTTTTAATTTTTTGCCAAAAAAAATTCACAAAAAATCGCTGCGCCGAGGCTTTTCCTTTGACGCAGCGGTTTATGTGTTATTTATAAATTTTTCTCCAAAAACTCACGAAACGAGGCGGCTGCCTGTTCCTCATCTCCCCCGTTTACGCTTACGGTGATTTTATCTCCGCATTTTATCCCCATGCCCATGACCGCAAAAATCCTCTTTGCGTCACTCGTTTTGTCGCCTGCCTCTATTTTTATATCCGATTCATACTTTGACGCCTCTTTGATAAGAAGTCCAGCCGGTCTTGCGTGTATTCCCTGCGGATCGGTTATTGTGTATTCAAATTGTTTCATTAAAATATCCATAGCCTTTCTGCTCACAAAAATAGTTCAATTCAATGCATTATTGTGAGCGGATAATACATCTGTATATATTATAACCGATACCGCTTTATTTAACCTTCTCTATCCTCATACGGATTTTTTAAAACAATTTTTACTGAGTCAAACTCACTCTCAAGTGCGGTAAGAAGCTTCGGCATTTCATCGGATTTTGATTTATTCATTATGTATATTGTACACTCCGGAAAGCGCTTTGCAGCACGCCGCACCGTATGTTCTATTGTTTCCGGATTTTTTGCGTTGATTAACACAAAAGACGTTTCACCGCTTAAATAGCTCTTTGTTCCCGCACGAAAAAGAGTTATTCCGAATGCGGTCAATATTACCGACACAAGCACAATAACCGCTGCATACATAAGCTCCACCTCATTCTTTCCTAATCAAAAGGCTTTTATATATAATATGCCGCAGCCGTTTACTGTGTGAAACTGCAATACAAGCAAAGAAACATTAAAAAATAACGGTTCGGGAATATCCCGAACCGCTGTTAATTCATATTTATTTGTTTTCCGATGTTTCCTCTGTCGAAGCGTTCTCCTCCGGGGCATCCGTCGGCTGCTCGGTCGCTTCCGGTGTGGGTGACGGGATTGCGTTTATTACATCGTCAATCTTTTCAACCTGTATTCCCGCTTCGTCCGCCATCTTATTTAACGCATCCTCTTTATCCTTGCTCTGCTTTGCCGTTTTTGCCGCTTCCTTATTCTGCTCGAAAAACTCATCAAACTTTTCTTCAAGCGAAAGTCTTTGAATAACGTGGTAGCCGTAGCTGCTCTTGCACATTGTAAACTCGCCCGGCTGAATCGATTTTACAGCCTCGTCAAATTCTTCAACCATCTGGTTATCGGTAAACACATATCCGTCGGGATTGCTCTGGCTGCCGGGATCCTGCGAGTATTCTTTTATCAAATCGTCAAAGTTTGTGCCTTCCTGCGCTTTCTTCAGAACTATTTCTGCATCCGCCTTTGCAACCTCCTCGGATGTGCCGCTGTCAATCGGGAGAAGTACGTGCTTTGCACGGCGGTAGTTTTCCTTGAAGAAGGTCTTTGCCTCCTCATCAGACGGCTCCGCTATCTCCACGCCCTCAAGCAGCTTCTGCTCATAAAGAGGCTCTGCGATTACCATTTCCACTATTTCATCGTGTCCGCCCTTTGACTTTAACATCTTTTTATATTCACTCGTTGAGCCGAATGTTTTTGCAAAGCTTGCTTTTCCGCTTCTGAGCTGTGCTTTCTCATCATCGTTGAGCTCAAGCCCCTTCGACTGTGCCGTCGCGTATATTTTAACGGCTTCTTCAATTGACTTCACCGCATATTTCTTTGCCGAGTCAAAATCGCCCGTGCTTGCAAGGTATGCCTCGGTTATAACCTCAACGTCCCCCTGTGTTACCTTAACATTTCCTGCCGTCATTGCGGTTTTTGAACCGGCACCGCAGCCTGACATAAGAACCGCCGCCGTAAGAACGGCTGCCGATATTGATGTAAATTTCTTCATTTTTCATTTTCCTTTCCGTTTGGTTGTTAATCATCTGTTTCTAAGTATACTCTTATTTTTCACTTTCGTCAAGACTTGTGATAACATTTAACAAATCGTTTACAATTTGCAGTATATTCTGCGCCTTAAGCTTTACGCTCACCGCCGGCTCCGTCTGTGACATTACACGTATTCGCATGGGATACGCCTTATCGAGTGCCATTATTATTTCGGGATTAAGACGTCCGTCGGCAAATTTCAAAACAAGCTCCGTACTGTGCTGAGAAATTTCTATTACACCCGCCTCCTTTGCCTTTACCTTAAGTGCGGCAACCTCAATAATATTCTGCACTGCTCTGGGAATATCTCCGTAGCGGTCGATAAGCTCGTCTTCGATCTGAAATCTGTCGTCCTCGCTTTCTATTGCGGCAATCTTTTTATACATATCTATACGCTGATTGGGGCTTTGGATATATGTTTCAGGAAGATACGCATTTATTTCAATGTCAATCGAGACTTCTCTCTCATCCTCCTGCTTTTCACCCTTTGCCGCACTGATGCTTTCGCTTAGGATTTTGCAGTACATATCATATCCCACGCTGTCCATATGCCCGTGCTGCTCGGAGCCGAGTATATTGCCCGCACCTCTTATCTCAAGGTCACGCATTGCGATTTTAAAGCCTGAGCCGAACTCGGTAAATTCCTTTACCGCCTGCAATCTTTTCGACGCAACCTCGGAAAGAATACTGCTCGGCTGATACGTCAGATACGCATACGCCGCCCTGTTTGAGCGTCCGACTCTTCCTCGAAGCTGATACAGCTGCGCAAGACCCATTTTATCCGCATTATCTATAATAATCGTATTCGCATTCGGAATATCGAGTCCCGTTTCGATTATCGTTGTGCAGACAAGAATATCGGTATCGCCCTCCGCCATGCGGTACATTATCTCCTCAAGCTCATCTTCTTTCATTTTTCCGTGTCCTACGGAAACGGTTTTATCCGGGAACTGCTCTGCAAGCCATGACGCTTTATTGTATATTCCCTGCACTCTGTTGTACAGATAAAACACCTGACCGCCTCTTGAAAGCTCGTTTCGGATTGCGCCAAGTATCACAACCGGATTATCCTCAAGAACGTATGTCTGCACCGGATAACGGTTTTCCGGCGGCTCGGTCAGCACACTCATATCCCTTACGCTCGTCATAGCCATATGCAGCGTTCTCGGTATCGGCGTAGCCGTCATGGTCAGCACGTCTACGTTTGTCTTGATTTCCTTTAATCTCTCCTTATGCGCCACACCGAAACGCTGCTCCTCGTCCACCACAAGCAGTCCCAAATCCTTGAACACAACGTCCTTTGACAGCAGTCTGTGAGTGCCTATAACAACATCAATTTCACCTGTTTTCAGCTGCTTAAGTATTTTCTTCTGCTGAGTCGGCGTTCTGAAACGTGAGAGCATTTCCACACGCACCGGGAAATTTTTCATTCGGTTTATGAAGGTTTCATAATGCTGCATTGCAAGGATTGTTGTCGGGCAGAGATACGCAACCTGCTTTGAGTCGTTTATCGCCTTAAATGCGGCTCTGAGCGCAATCTCGGTTTTTCCGAAGCCCACATCGCCGCACAGCAGTCTGTCCATAGGCTTTGTCTTTTCCATATCGGCTTTGACCTCTTCTATGGAGCGTAGCTGATCCTCGGTTTCCTGATACGGGAACGTATCCTCGAAATCCTTCTGCCACGGTGTATCGGGGCTGAAGGCATAGCCCTTTAAATTTTCACGCTGAGCATATAGCTTAATCAGCTTTTTCGCCAGCTCGTCCGTTGACGCTTTTACCTTTGCTTTTGTTTTGTTCCACTCGTTTCCGCCGAGACGATTCAGCTTGACCTGCTTGTCGGCGCTGTTGCCGATGTATTTGTAAAGCTGATTCATCTGATCTATCGGCACATACAGGCAATCCGTACCCTTATACTGGATCTTAAGATAATCCTTCATCACGCCGCCCACGTTCATTTTCTGAGTGCCCTTGTATTCGCCTATTCCGTGCGCCGAATGTACAACATAATCCCCCGGTGAAATATCGTTATAGGAGCGTATACGGCTTGCGTTGTCCTCTTTCCTTTTGCGGCGGCTTTTTTTCTGCTCAAAAATCTCGTTGTCGGAAACAAGCACAAATTTAATGTCGGGATATTCAAAGCCCTTTTTAATTCGTCCGCGCATGACAACGGTTTCGCCCGCTTTAAATTCCTCGTCATCGTTTATGAATCTCGCCGGTATACCTCTGTCGCCAAGCACTCCGACAAGATTCTCTCCCCTGCCCCTCGTTGATGCAAGTATGACTGCGGTATATCCGTTTTTCTGCCATTTTTTCACGTCCTCGAAAAGATAATCGAATTTCCCGTGAAAAGAAATCGTTGTCTTTGTCATAAAATTCACGAGGGATTTATATTTGAAGTCGTTCGAGGTATGCGTGAGCGTTTCAAGCGAAATTACGGTATTTCTTGTCATTTTATCGAGTGCGTCAAGATACCTTACAAAAAATTCGTCCTTTTCTCTGCCGAGTACGTTTTTATTTTTCAACTCGGCGACAATTTCATTCTTTTCCCATTCAAAGGTCTTTCCCCTGTCGCATATACGCTTCGGATCTATGATAAATATCTGACATTCTCCGTCAAAATAGTCAAGCAGCGACGGAATTTCGCCGTAAATCAGTGAAACATATTTGTCTATCGAAGGAAAATATCTTTTTTCCGTCAGTGCCTCAAGCTCCGCTGATGCCGTTTCGATATAATACTCGTCACCGCCCCGTTTTTTTGCTGCATTTATGCGCTTTTTCAGCTCCGCAGCAACAGTCTGCCGTCTTTCATCATCGACCACCGCCTCACGCACCGGTATGACCTCCGCACGCTCAAGCTTGTCAAGCGAACGCTGAGAAACTCTGTCAAAAAGACGTATCGAGTCCGTTTCTTTATCGAAAAATTCAATTCTCAGAGGATTGTCATAATTCGGTGTGAACACATCAAGTATTCCGCCTCTGAGCGAAAACTGCCCCTCGCCCTCGACCAATTCCTCACGGCTGTAGCCCATGATTACAAGCCTCTCGCAAAGCTCCTGCAAGTCAAACGCCGCCCCAAGCTCAAAGCGCACCGTGTATTTTTCAAAATCCTCCTTGGGAATAGTGTACTGCAAAAGTGCGTCAAGGCTTGCGACGGTTATTTTTTTCTCCGCAGCCGCAGCTCCGCTCACCGCTCCGAGACGTGCGTTTTCGCTGCTGTGACCTGTTGTTTCTATATTGTAAAAGACATATTCCTTTGACGGGAACACCTGCACGCTGTCTGTAAAAAAGCTCAGCTCCGCGGCAAGTGCCTGTGCCTCCATATCGCTGTAGCACACCGCAAGCGCATGATTTTCCTGTTCCTCAAACAAAGAATATATCAACTGCGCCCTTGCCGACTCCTCCACTCCCGAAACGGACACCGGAGATTTTTGCAGGCTTTTTCGCAGCTCCTTGTATTTTGGGTATTCGTACA
Source organism: Clostridia bacterium (assembly GCA_034090805.1). GTDB lineage: Bacteria > Bacillota > Clostridia > UBA1381 > UBA1381 > Ornithomonoglobus_A. Next base: position 13,168 of record JAXDRV010000137.1, on the reverse strand, counting down.
GAATATTACGGAAATTCATATTTATTAACACCCCTTGGCATTATATTTATTCATAGCCGACTGCGGACCGTTTTTGATGATTTCGGCAGCCGCCTTTTCCGCTTTTTTGATCGCTTCCTCCATAACCGGAATTTCGTCCTTTGTAAATCTGCCGAGAACAAAGTCGGCAAGCTCATAGTCCTCGTGCTTCGGCGCTCCGACACCCATGCGTATACGCGGAAATTCATCGCTTTGAAGCATATATATGATTGATTTTAATCCGTTATGACCTCCCGCACTGCCCTTGGGACGTATGCGCAGTCTGCCTGTATCGAGATTTATATCATCGCTTATGACTATTACGTTTTGTACCGGAACCTTATAGAAATTTACAAAATCCACGATACTCTCTCCGCTTAAATTCATGTACGTCTGCGGCTTTATGAGATATGTTTTCTCTCCGTTTATTGTACATTCTCCGTAAAGCGCCTTGTATTTTAGCTTATTTATTTTTACACCGTATTTGTCTGCAATATAATCAATAGTATGAAAGCCGATATTGTGGCGAGTCATTTCGTACTGTCTGCCGGGATTACCCAGGCCTATTATAAGATACATATGTTTTCTCCTATTCTCTTAATTGTTTTCACCGTAAAATTCAGGAATAAATTCTTCGTTCGCCGATTCTTCACCCTGTATGAACACATTTTCCATCCCCATCTCGGCGCAGTAATTCACGAGAGCATCGTAGTATTTCCTCTCCGTGCGCCTGTTAAGCTCAGGGAATTTTTCACTATGAATTATCGGCGTATACTGGTTCATCAGGCTTATGTATATATTATCTCCGTATGTATTGTAAAGATAATCCGCTATCTTTTTTGCATCAAGCATAAGTCCCGGCAGCATAAGATGCCTTACTATCATGCCCTTTTTCATTATTCCGTTTTCATCGATTACCGCTCTGCCGACCTGCGAATACATCTCATGCAGTGCCGCTTTTGCCGTATTGAAATAATTCGGTGCAGACGAATACCTTATAGCGTATTTATCACGGTAATATTTCATATCGGGCATATAAATATCTATATACCCTTTAAACATTCTTAGCGTGTCAACGCTTTCATATCCGCCGCAGTTATACGCAACCGGAATATTCAAGCCCTTACTTTTTGCAATATCGAGGGAATTTATTATCTGCGGAGCATAGTGCGTCGGTGTTACGAGATTTATGTTATTCGCCCCCTGCGACTGCAAATCGAGGAAAATCTCCGCAAGCTCCTTCTCACTCACCGTATATCCCTTACCGCCTGTGCTTATCTCATGATTTTGACAGAACACGCACTTCATGGTACAATTTGAAAAGAATACCGTACCCGATCCGTTTTTGCCCGAAATGCACGGTTCTTCCCAAAAATGCAGTGCCGCACGTGCGATTTTGACATTCTTATCCGCATGACAAAAGCCCGCAGAGCCGTTGCGGCGGTCTGCGCCGCAGCCCCTCGGACATAATGTGCATTTTATCATGGCTTGTTCGTATGTTTTCATCTTACCGATTTTATCCCCATACGGTTGACATAATTCACTGCGCTTGTTGCTGCTATCGCTCCGTCCGCAGCGGCGGTTATAACCTGCCTGAGCGGCGTTGTCCGCACGTCCCCGGCGGCAAAAATTCCTTTTATGCTCGTTTCGAGGTTTATATCGGTTTTTATAAAGCCTCTTTCGCAAAGCTCAACTCCGCAATCACCGGCGAGCTTAGAATCGGGAGTTACTCCTATCGCAACAATCGCACCGCTCACACGCAGCACTCCCCTTTCATCGGTTGCAGTATTCCTCGTTTTGATTTCCGAAAGAGCATTGCTTCCCACAAAACGCTCCGCCACCGTATCGGTAAGTATCGTTATATTCCCGTTTGCCTTTACGCGCTCCAAAATCGTTGCCGCTCCTCTGAAGTTTTTGGAGCGGTTCAAAAGATAAACCCGACTGCAAATCGGCGCAAGATAAAGCGCATCCTCAAGAGCCGTATTGCCGCCGCCTATGACTGCAACCTCCTTTCCCTTAAAGAAAGCTCCGTCGCACGTTGCGCAGTAGGAAACACCCGCTCCCGCAAGCTCCTGCTCACCCTCCGCTCCAAGACGCTTCGGTGATGCTCCCATTGCAAATATAATCGCCTTTGTCATGTATTTATTGCGCCGTGTATGGACTATTTTTACTCCGTATTCGGCATTTTCTATTGATTTTACCGTTTCGGTAACAAACTCCGCTCCGAATTTATCCGCATGACTGCGCATTCTTTCCGCAAGCTCCTCACCTGTCGGATTTTCCGCAAAGCCGGGATAATTATCGATTTCATTGGTGCGCATAACCTGCCCTCCGCAGGCAAGCTTTTCTATCACAAGAGTTTTCATTCCGCCTCTTCCGGCATACAGTGCCGCACTCATTCCCGCCGGTCCGCCGCCTATTATTACCACATCATACATAATCAATCATTCCCTTCCGTATTATCCGCATCGTTAATATACGCTTCTATTATATATCTCGGTCTGCGTTTGACCTCCTTATACATTTTACCGATATATTCGCCTATCAATCCTATCGATAAAAGCTGCACTCCGCCTATAAACCATATCGACACCATAAGCGATGCCCAACCTGCGCCGGTATTGCCTATGATTTTTTCATACACCGCATATATGCCCATTATAACCGCAAATATGCACACCGCAAACCCCAGCACGCTTATGACTCTTATCGGGCTTACGCTGAACGATGTTATACCGTCAAACGCAAAGGACAGCATCTTTTTAAACGGGTACTTTGACTCTCCCGCAAAACGTTCGCTGCGGTCGTAATATACGCAGTCGGATTTGAAGCCTGTCAGCGGAACCATTCCTCTAAGGAACAAATTACGCTCCGGGAACTGCGCAAGAGCCTCAATCGCACGACGGCTCATGAGTCTGTAATCGGCATGATTATAAACCATTTTTACCCCCATAAGGCTCATAAGCCTGTAAAAGCCGAGTGCAGTCGTACGCTTAAAGAACGTATCCGTATCACGCCTGTTTCTCACACCGTAGACAATGTCACAGCCGTTTTTGAATTTTTCAACCATTTCGGGAATTACGTTTATATCGTCCTGGAGGTCGGCGTCTATCGAGATCACACAGTCGCAGTCGTCCTTAACCGTCATCAAGCCGCCGAACAGTGCATTTTGGTGACCGGCGTTGCAGGCAAGCTTGATTCCTCCGATTTCCTCATATTTTCCCGCAAGAGAGTCAATCATCTCCCATGTTTTATCCTTTGAACCGTCATCTATAAAGATTATGCGGCTTCCGCCGTTTACCGTGCCGTCGTTTTTCATTCTGCGAAGCAGCTCAAGCATACGTGTCGATGTTTCCGGCAAAACCGCCTCTTCGTTATAACACGGAACAACAATATACAGATTAATACCGCTCATAACAATACATTTCTCCTGAATTTGTTTTTTCTAATATTATACACCATATCGAAAAAATTTACAATAGCAAATTGAAATAAAAATTTCAGCCGTTGAAAATTACTTGACATTTCCGCAAAAAACGGTTATAATATAGGATAGCTTTATAATAACTGCGCCCGGCGGCACATTTTGCCGCACGATGGCGGAATGGAGGATTAACATGGCAGAGCAAAAAGAATATATACTTACGGTCGAAGGTAAAGCGGAGCTTGAAGCAAAGCTTGATACATTAAAGAACGTCACAAGAAAAGAGGTTTCCGAAAAGATTAAGGAGGCTCGTTCCTTCGGTGACCTTTCGGAAAATGCGGAATACGACGAGGCTAAAAACGAACAGGCTGAGGTCGAGGCCGAAATCCAGAAAATCGAATATATGCTGAAATATGCAAGAGTAATAGACGATGAGGATATAAAAGCCGATACCGTTACTCTCGGTTCAAAGGTTACTATCGAAATGATGGGAAAAGAGGCTCAATATACAATCGTGGGAAGCTCCGAGGCTGATCCCTACAAGAACAAGCTTTCCTACGAATCACCCGTAGGTGCGGCTGTAATGAATCACACCTTCGGCGAAACGGTTCAGGCGGTAACGCCCGGCGGCAACATTGACGTTAAGATTCTGAAAATAGAAAGATAATATCGGAGTATTGACAAGGAGGCTTCTCCATGAAAATATCAACAAAAGGCAGATATGCGCTTCGCATGATGCTTGATTTGGCAGAACACAAGGACAGTGGTTTTATTGCGCTTAAGGATATTGCCGCACGGCAGAATATTTCAAAAAAATATCTCGAGCAGATTGTGCCTATTTTGACAAAATCAAAGCTGATTTCGGCAAACAGAGGCTTTCAGGGAGGATATAAGCTGGCAAAACCGCCCGAAAAGTACACCGTCTGCGAGATTCTGACTCTTACAGAGGGCAGTCTTGCACCTGTGGCTTGTCTTGAAACAACGCCGAACACCTGCGAGAGATGCGGAGAATGTGTAACTCTTCCCGTATGGCAGGGCTTGTATGATGCAATCACGAATTACCTCAGCGGCATCACTCTCAGCGATTTGCTTGAACAAAGCCGCGAAAAGTATTCAAATGATTATATGATATAACTCTTGACAAAGAGAAGATTTTAATATATAATATAATTAGTTGAGATTAGTTTGTTCGTTTTCGGACTGAGATTAGATGAGTACAGCACAGGTATGCGGTTATTACCGTTTTGTTTTTGTTTGATTTTTCTGCTCTGTCCGACATTCGGGCAGAGCTTTTCTGATATATGAAACATCAAATAAAGAAAGGACTGATTGTAATGGCAAAAATTCCGTACAAAATTTATCTGAGCGAAAATGAGATGCCCACGCAATGGCACAACGTAAGAGCCGTTATGAAGGAGCTTCCCGATCCGTTCATCAACCCGGCAACCGGCGAGGCTTGTACCTTTGACGACTTAAGACCGGTTTTCTGTGACGATCTTATCGCACAGGAGCTTAACACAACCGACTTATACATTGACATTCCGGGCGAAATAATGGACTTCTATAAAATGTACCGTCCTTCGCCTCTTGTAAGAGCGTATAATCTTGAAAAAGCGCTTGACACACCGGCAAAAATTTACTATAAATTCGAAGGCAACAACACCTCCGGCTCGCACAAGCTTAATTCCGCAGCCGCACAGGTTTATTATGCGAAAAAGCAGGGACTTACTCATCTGACAACCGAAACAGGTGCCGGTCAGTGGGGTACGGCTCTTTCAATGGCGTGCGCTTTCTACGGAGTTGACCTTAAGGTTTACATGGTTAAGGTTTCCGCAGAGCAGAAGCCTCACAGAAAGAACGTTATCCGCACATACGGCGGTGAGGTTATCCCCTCACCCTCCGACACAACCGAAATCGGCCGCAAAATCCTTGCCGAAAATCCCGGCACAGGCGGCTCGCTCGGCTGCGCAATTTCAGAAGCAATGGAAACAGCGATAAAAACAGACAACTGCCGTTATGTTTTGGGAAGCGTTCTTAATCACGTGCTTCTTCACCAGACAATTATCGGTCAGGAAACATATGTAGCGTGCAAAAAGTACGATATTCAGCCGGATATTATCATAGGCTGCGCCGGAGGCGGCTCAAACCTCGGCGGCTTAATCTCGCCGTTTATGGAGGATAAGATTTTAGGCAAGACCAATCCCGAAATTATAGCAGTTGAGCCTGCTTCATGTCCGTCGCTCACACGAGGCAAGTATGCCTTTGACTTCGGTGATACGGGCAAAACAACACCGCTTATGAGAATGTACACTCTCGGCAGCGGATTTATTCCGTCACCCAACCATGCCGGCGGTCTGCGCTACCACGGTATGTCACCGATACTTTCAAAGCTGTATCATGACGGATACATGAGGGCGGTATCATACGAGCAGACAAAGGTATTCGAGGCTGCCGTTCAGTTCGCAAAAATCGAGGGCACTCTCCCCGCTCCCGAATCCTCACACGCTATCAGAGCAGCCATAGACGAGGCGCTCAAGTGCAAGGAAACAGGAGAAGAAAAGACAATCCTCTTCGGTCTTACCGGAACAGGCTATTTCGACATGTCCGCATACCAGGCATTCCTGGACGGTACAATGACAGACTATATCCCCACAGACGAGGATCTTGAGAAAGGCTTTGCAACTCTTCCGCAGATAGGCTGACGGAATTATGACACAAAAACTCTTGAAATCAGACCTTTTACCGGTCAAATTCAAGAGTTTTTTGTGTTTTTCGGAAAACTGTTTTATCTGCTGCTTTTTACAAATGAAATATCGATTATCTTTCCTTCGTTTTTACGGTATCTTCCCGCCTTTATCACCCATTGAGCGTCCGACAGTGCAGCGGAATATCTTCCGTCAAGCTTGACAATATTGGCTATCGTCTGCAAAATTTTTACGCTGTCACGTCCGTTTGAGGCATAGTCGGCAATATATTCCGCCGTTCCCTCCTCAAGAGGAAGGTGTATTCTTTCTGCTGCTCCGTTGATGATTTGTATTATCGACTGTCTTTCCAGCGGCGCAAAGTACACCTCAACGCACCTTGAACGTATCGCCTCAGGTATATCGGACGGCTGTCTTGTTGTTGCGCCCACAAGTCTGAAATCCGCCGGCATTCCGTTTTGAAATATATCATGAATATACGTGGGAATTTTTTTGCTGCTTTCGGAATAATACGCACTTTCAAAATAGACGCACCTGTCCTCAAGCACCTTTAGCAGCCTGTTCATCTGCATCGACGGCAGCTCGCCTATCTCATCTATAAACAGCACTCCCCCATGCGCCTTTGACACCGCTCCCTCCTTCGGCTGCGGTATACCCTCATCGCCGTATGCTCCCGCTCCCTGATATATCGGATCATGCACCGAGCCTATAAGCGGATCTGCTATGCTGCGCTCATCGTAGCGCATGATCGTTGCATTCGCCTCAATGAATTTTGCGTCCTTTTTAAACGGCGTTCCGGGACTTTTTTTCGCTACCTCAAGCGCAAGCCTTGCCGCTGCCGTTTTACCCACTCCCGGCGGTCCGTAAATTATCACGTGCTGAGGGTTTTCGCCGCAAAGCGCCGCCTTGAGCGCACGTATGCCCTCCTCCTGACCTACGATTCCGTCCATTTCAGTCGGTCTTGCCGCCTCTGTCAGCGGCTCTGTCAGAGAAATATGGCGCAGTTTGTTAAGTCTTTCCGCCTCACGCTTGTTATCCTCCGTTGCCGTTTTTCTTCCGCCGCTTTCCGCACGCAAATGTGTAAAAAAATACATTCCGATTATTATTGTAAAAAACAACTGAATTACAGCTGCCGCTCCCGTCATTTTCCATCACTCCTTGATTTGCTTTCTGAATATATTTTTACGACTTTTGGATATATTATTCTTTCATAAAAAATTCCCAAAACTTATTTAAAGACACAACCGCAAAATACGATAAGATTTCTAATAAAAACAATAAGATAATTATATACTTTAATTAAAATATATAATATAATTTGATTCAACACAAGCGGTTGCAAAATGTATGTTGTCACCTTATGTATTTTACAGCCGCCTGTCTGACTTAACAAAATGAAATGAGGTATATCAAATGGAACTGTTAAAAAAAATCGGTACTATCACACCGAAAAAATCAAGTGATATAAAGTATTCAAAAATCAGTCTCGGCTTTGAAAAGCTTGACAGAGATGTTTTTGACCCGGAAAAGGCATACGACAAGGTTGCCGAATGCGGCGTTAAAAAGGTCAGACTGCAATCCGGATGGCAGAGAACCGAAAAAGAAAAGGGTGTATATGATTTTGAATGGCTTGACTCAATAGTTGATAATTTCATAAAGCGCGGTATCGAGCCGTGGATCTGCCTTTGCTACGGTAATCGCCTTTACACCGCAGCAGCCGAAAATGTATTCGGTGCAGTAGGCTGTCCCCCGATATTCACAGAGGAAGAAAAGCAGGCATGGATTAATTATGTCAAGGCTGTCGTGGTACGCTTCAAGGGAAAAGTAAATTACTTTGAAATTTGGAACGAGCCGGACGGCGACTGGTGCTGGAAACACGGTGCAAATGCCGAGGAGCTTGGAAAATTCACCTTATCCACCGCAAAAGCCATAAAAGAAGCAAACCCGAACGCAAAGATCATCGGCGGAGTTTTATGCCTGAGAAAGCTTGACTTTTTAAATACGGCTCTTAAAACGGGAATGGCAGAATATCTGGATTTTATATCATTCCACGAATACACCCATGACGAGAGGAATGTTTTTGAAAAGGTCGAAAGCTTCAGAGCGCTTGCAAAAATATATAATCCGAATATTGAGCTTATTCAAGGCGAAAGCGGCACACAGTCCAGACGAGGAGGTCACGGCGCATTGTGGGACGGCGCATGGACAGAGGAAATACAAGCAAAGCAGCTTGCCCGCCACACGCTTGCCGATTTGATGACAAATGTGCATTTCACTTCATATTTTTCATGTATGGATATGATTGAGGCATTAAACGGCGATGTCAATAACAAAGCGTCATATCTCGATTACGGCTATTTCGGCATTCTCGGTGCGGATTTTGACGAAAACGGCAGATCCACAGGCGAATATTACAAAAAACCTTCGTATTACGCACTGCAAAATATATGCTCTCTTTTTGCTGAGGATATTAAGGTATGCACCCTGCCTATTTTTATCCATTCCAACTATGCCGGAGCGCAGTATGAAAATCAGCCTCACAGATATGAAATAACCTCCGGTTCGTTTGAAAGAAACGGCGGAAAGGCGTTTGTATATTGGTATCCGTCAAATATAATGACAACAAGCTATAACTCCTCCGTAACAATCGAATTTTACACGGAATACAAGGATATAAAGCTTATTGATATTATGGACGGCTCGGTTTATGAAATCCCCTCTGACATGATTGAAGATAAGGGTAACGGTGTATACCTAATAAACGAACTTCCAATCAAGGACACACCGCTCATTCTTACCTTCGGCAGCTTTATGATATAATATCTTTTTCCACAAAAAATCCTCCGATCTCAAAAACGTCGGAGGATTTTTGATGCGCTTATTACAAATTTAACAAAAAACCTCAAAAATATATTGACAAACAAATGTTTGTATGTTATAATCAGTGTAACAAACATATTTTCGGTATTGGGAGGGATAATTATTATGACAGTAAAAGAAAAATTACATATACTTTCGGACGCAGCAAAGTATGATGCCTCTTGCTCGTCCTCCGGCTCAAAGCGCAAAAATATGAACAACGGCATAGGAAATGCCGCTGAGGAGGGAATCTGCCATTCATTCAGTGCTGACGGAAGGTGTATATCTCTTTTGAAAATACTGCTTTCAAACTGCTGTGTTTATGACTGCCAATACTGCGTAAACCGTTGTTCAAACGATGTCCCGCGCGCCACATTTACTCCACGCGAGGCAGCCGATTTAACGATAGAATTTTACAAGAGAAATTATATAGAGGGTCTGTTTCTGAGCAGTGCTGTCATAAAAAATCCCGATTATACCATGGAGCTGATTATCCGCACGATAGAAATTTTGCGCCGTGAATATCGTTTTAACGGGTATATCCACTCAAAGGCGATCCCCGGTGCATCACATGAGCTTGTCACAAGACTCGGGCTGCTGGTTGACAGAATGAGCGTCAATATCGAACTGCCGTCGCAGCAGTCGCTTAAGCTCTTGGCTCCGCAGAAAACGAAGGATAATATTCTTGAGCCTATGCGCCGCATAAAGGAGGGTATAGCCGTTTCATCGCACGACATGACGGTTTATAAGCACGCTCCGAAATTCGCACCGTCAGGGCAAAGCACACAAATGATCATAGGCGCAACCGGAGAAAGTGATAAGGCCATTATATCACTTTCCCAGGGACTTTACAGAAAAATGAATATGAAGCGTGTGTTTTATTCGGCATACGTACCTGTCGGAACAAATCCGCTGCTGCCGGTTACTGCGCCCCCTCTGCTCAGAGAGCACAGGCTTTATCAGGCGGACTGGCTGATGAGGTTTTACGGCTTTACCGCCGAGGAGCTTTTGAGCGACAGCAATCCTAATTTCAATAACCTTATCGACCCCAAATGCCAGTGGGCGCTTGAGCATAGAGAGCTGTTCCCTATCGATATAAACACCGCTCCGTATGAAATGATACTGCGTGTGCCGGGTATCGGTGTTCGCAGTGCGCTGAAAATCGTCAAGGCACGCAGATATACACGGCTTTCCTTTGAGGATTTAAAGAAAATGAGAATATCAATGAAGCGTGCAAAATATTTTGTTACGGTAAGCGGGAAAACATACGACAATCTTTGGCTGCGTCAGGAGCTGATAACTCCGATGCTGCTTGCGGACAGCAACTCGGTATATGGACAAATGAGCTTTTTTGACGGTGAAATAACACAGGAGGACAGAATAAAATGCTTAACGGGAGAGATATAATTTACATTTATGACGGCAGCTTTTACGGTCTGATGAGTGCGATTTTCGACTGCTATTACAATCACGAATACCCCTTTGACATACGCACAGACGAAAATATGCAGACGGAGCTTTTCTGTGAATATTTTTATTCTGTGACGGACAATTCAAAGGCAGAGCGTGTTATAAATTCCGTAATCAATAAAATCTCGTCCGCCGCACTTTACCATATATACTGCACATTTCTTTCGGATTCGGACGAAAAAGAGATGATGATATTTGATTTTTTGATTGAGGGATACAAATACGGAGCATCGGTCATTGACCGCATGACCTCGGACAGAGTATTTCGTCTTATCGATACTGCAAAGCGAACATCGGGTGAAGCTCATCTGTACAAGGGATTTGTTCGATTTAAAAAGCTGAAAAACGGCGTGTTTTTCAGCGAAATAGAGCCGAAAGGACGTGTTCTGCCGCTGATACTAAATCATTTTTGCAGCAGATTTTCCACACTTCCGTTCGTCATATGCGACCTCACTCACAAGGAGTGCATAGTGTACAACGGAAAAACCGCCGAAATAAAAGAATTTTTCTCCGTACCGGAATTGCAGTACGCAGATGATGAGGAACGCTTCAGCGATATGTGGAAGGATTTTTACAATACAATAGAAATAAAAGAGCGGCATAACGAAAAATGCCGCATGGGTATGCTGCCAAAAAGGTATTGGCGCTGCATGACGGAATTCAATTGATGCCGTGCTGCTCTTTATGTGCCGCCGGATTCACCTGCGCTTTAATTTATTGATGTCCGTTTGCAGCCTGCTCAGCCTTCGGAGTCGTTCAACTCCGCTGACGCTGATTTGCTCATTTTGCAGAAACTCCTTTGGATTCTCGCAGTAATCCCGATAATACTGCTTTGGATTTATTCGGCGTGCATAATAATTGCGTCCGTTACACTTCTTAACCACAACAAAATCAAGCTCCGCAAGCTCACGCAGTATTTTGTATATCTTGTTACGTGTAAATCCGTCTCGGTCTATGTTTGCCTCAATTTCATCAACTGTCGCCCAGCCGCATACACACCACACGGCACGCATTACCGCAGTTTGTTCTGCGCTCAGCACGGTATTAATATTCATCATTTTCCGTCCCTCCGTAGCTATGCCTTTATTTTAACATAAACTAAAGCATTTGGCAAGCCTTTTAATGCAGTTGAGAGCGGAAAATTCATCGGTTTTGTCCGCACTTTTTAACGTTGCGGGCAAAACCGATACCGAATTATTTATAATCGCCGAGAAAATCTTTGTTTATTTCAAACAGTTCATCGCACATATTCTTGATTTCATCAAGAGAGCAAACTGCCGATGACAAAGGATCCATATAAACCGCTTGATATACCATATCCTTGCTCTTTTTCATTGCCGCCTCTATAACAAGATTTTCAATTCTTGCTGTGGTGTTTACAAGTATTGCAAGATGATCCGGGAGCGGTCCGGCAATAGTGGTTTTAAATCCCATTCTGTCTGCAACAACCGGTACCTCCACGCAGGCATCGTTCGGGAGATTGGGGATTGAGCCGTTGTTTATGACATTTCCGTTAAATACAAACGGCTTGCCGTCGCCTATGCATGCATTGAAGATGTCGGCGGCATACTCAACGCTCTTATTTTTATCAAACGGCTGTTCGTACCACTCATTGTAGAGCTTATCCGGATTTTTTGCTCTGTCTTTTCTGAGATTCAGCGAAAAAGCATATTCACCGGGATTCCAGCCCGTGCCGGAGGTACAATATTTTTCTATCAGATCGGGTCTTTTTCTGAACCACTGATTATACTCGGACGCATGACCGCTCGATTCCGTTACATAATACCCCAGCTTAAGGCACATTTCATTCCGAACCTGTTCCTTGTTATAAAATTCAGGGTCCTTAAGCAGCTCCTTAAGCTGCGGGTAAAGATCCTTGCCGTTATGTTCGAGAACAGTATAAAACGCCTGATGATTTACTCCCATGCAGTGATATGTAATTTCATCGTAGGGAATATTCAGCCATTCGGAAAACATTTTCACAGTACCTTGAACACTGTGGCATAGTCCCGTAACCTCAACATTTGAGTACTTCTGCATTGCGCCGCAGAGCATGGACATAGGGTTTGTGTAATTTAAAAATACCGCATTTGGGCAGTATTTTTCAATATCACGGCAGATTTCAAGCATAAGCGGTATATTTCTGAGTGCTCTGAAAATACCCGAAACACTTCTTGTATCGCCGACATTTGTGTCAATTCCGTACTTTTTCGGAATTGTAATATCGTACTGCCATATGTCAATATCACCGTTAAAAACAGTGCATAAAACACCGTCCGCACCCTTTAGTGCCTCCGCTCTGTCCATTGTTGTGGTGACAACACAGTTCGGGCAGTCCATTTCCTTTATTGTAGTGTTTATGACCTTTTCTATTCTGCTGAGATTGTCTGCGTTTATATCCATAAGCGCAAATTCCGTTTCTTTAAATGCCGGGAAAGTGAGCAAATCACGCACACAGCTGCTTGTAAACCACAGACTCCCCGCACCTATAAATGCAATTTTTTTCATAATAATCCTCCATTCCGCCACCTTGCGTCGGCACAAATCATAACGTGGAAAAGAAGCCTGTCATCACTTTTGCTTCGCAAAAGCCGCACTCCGTGCGTCCGCCCTTCTTGGCGGTGAGTGCAGATTGCTCTTTTGAGGAGTGCCGACGTATGTTGATACTTCAAGCTCCGATAAAGGGCAAGATGCG